>JBCCAQ010000366.1:0-3582 GCA_039814735.1 Cyanobacteria bacterium P01_A01_bin.15 | reverse complement strand
CAGAGCACCCCATTGGAAGCATCAGGACGTTGCAGGTGAGGTTTATGCAGAGCTTTTGGCTTGGTCTAAGCAAAACAAACTGGGCAAACCCGTACTCACTCCAGGCGTTATTTTTTCCCCTACCAATGCAGTCATACCTGACCTAATTTGGGTTAGTAACGGGCGACTAGAAACCGCCATGGATGAAGCCGGTCATCTGGTTGGGGCTCCAGAACTGGTGATCGAGGTGCTGTCTAAGGCACAAACAGATAAGGACCGTGACCGCGTCTACAAGCTAAAACTTTACTCGGTAGAAGGTGTGCAGGAATATTGGATCTTTGACCGTGAACAGAAGATGGTAGAGGTGTTCCGGCGTGAAAACGGTATTTTAGTCAAATCGCTGACGCTCTACGCTGACGATAGCTTGATCAGTCCTTTGCTGCCAGGCTTTAGCTGTGGGGTTGGCGCACTGTTTGATTAGTGCGATCGCAAAAATTGGTCTATATCGCTAAGCCATTCCTTTGAACCTGGCGTGGATCAATGCCCATGTCCCAAGAACAACGCCTTACTGACCATTTGCCATCTTGATCACGGCATGGCTAAGTTATATGGCCTATTATAAAGAAATGTTTTCCCGTAATAGTACTGATTTATTAGTACTATTACGGGTAGGCTCAAACCCGCCATTACCTTGTTTGCCACCATGCCCCAGTCAAAGACCTCTAAACCGGCCAAGACGACCCGCAAAACGAGCAGTAATGGCAGCGCGGCCAGCAACGGCAAGGCGGCAAAGGCAAAGCTTACGAAACTGTCGGATGACATAATCCGGATTCGCGGTGCCCGGCAGCACAACCTCAAAAACATCAATCTGGATCTGCCTCGCAACCAGATGATTGTCTTTACCGGGGTTTCCGGTTCGGGGAAGTCGTCCCTGGCCTTTGATACGATTTTTGCTGAGGGCCAGCGGCGCTATGTGGAGTCCCTCAGTGCCTATGCCCGGCAGTTTTTGGGCCAGGTGGATAAGCCCGATGTGGACTCCATTGAGGGGCTGAGTCCGGCGATTTCCATCGATCAAAAGTCTACGTCCCACAACCCGCGCTCCACGGTGGGGACCGTGACTGAAATTTACGACTATCTGCGTCTGCTCTACGGGCGGGCCGGTCAGCCCCACTGTCCCCAGTGCGGTCGCTCCATTGCACCCCAGGCCATCGACCAGATGCTAGACCAGGTGATGGCGCTGCCGGACCGCACCCGGTTTCAGATTTTGGCACCAGTGGTGCGGGGTAAAAAGGGGACCCATGCCAAACTGCTGTCGGGGCTGGCGGCGGAAGGGTTTGTGCGGGTGCGCGTAGATGGCGAGATTCGTGAACTCGGTGACAATATTGAGCTAGCAAAGACTAAAACCCACGACATTGAGGTGGTGGTGGACCGCCTGGTGAAAAAAGACGACATCCAAGAGCGCCTGGCGGATTCGCTGGCGACCTGTCTCAAGCGGGCTGAGGGTATCGCCATTATAGACATCCTCGAAGATCGCAAAAAGGCGGATGTGATACCGCTTAAAGCCAAAAGTGGGGGCAAGGACGACGTCCCCATGGCAGCTGAGGTGGAAGGGAAGTACGGCGCTGAACTACCTTCAGAGCTGGTATTTTCTGAAAACTTTGCCTGCCCAGAGCACGGCGCGGTGATGGATGAGCTATCACCCCGGCTGTTTTCGTTTAACTCACCCTACGGGGCCTGCCCCGACTGCCATGGGTTGGGGAGCCATCGCCGGTTTGCAGCAGACCTGGTGGTGCCGGATCCGAGTTTGCCGGTGTACGCTGCGATCGCACCCTGGTCCGACAAGGACAACACCTATTATTTCTCGCTACTCTACAGCGTTGGTCAAGCCTACGGGTTCGAAATTCAGACCCCCTGGGCCAACCTGACGGATAAACAGCAACAGGTCATCCTCCACGGCTCCCCCGAAAAAATCTACATTGAAACCGACTCCCGCTACCGCGACAAAAAAGGCTATCACCGTAAATATGAAGGGGTGCTACCGATTCTCGACCGTCAGTACCGAGAGAGCACATCCGACCTCTACAAACAAAAGCTCGACAAGTATCTGATCGATCAGGTGTGTGAAACCTGCAACGGTGCTAGGCTGCGCCCAGAGTCCCTCGCGGTCAAAATGGGGCCGTACAACATTCTTGACTTTACCAGTGTTTCCATCCGCGACTGTCTGTACAACATCGAAGATGTTATGGGTGAGAACGGCGGCGATCCCCTCCTCAGCAAGAAACAGCTTGCCATTGGCGAACTGGTACTCAAGGAAATTAAGGCCCGCCTAACATTTCTACTGGATGTGGGGCTGGACTATCTCACCCTGGACCGTACCGCCATGACCCTCTCAGGCGGTGAAGCCCAGCGTATTCGCCTGGCCACCCAGATCGGTGCGGGTCTTACAGGGGTGCTGTACGTTCTCGATGAACCCAGTATTGGCCTACACCAGCGAGACAATGAACGGTTACTAAAAACCCTTGATCGTCTACGCAGCTTAGGCAATACCCTTATTGTTGTAGAACACGATGAAGATACCATTCGTGCCGCTGACCACATTGTGGATATTGGGCCAAAGGCCGGTGTCCACGGTGGGGACATTGTGGTGCAAGGTGATATAAAAGCTCTACTAAAGAGTAAAGACTCCCTTACCGGAGCCTATCTGTCGGGGCGAGAAGGTATCGACACACCAGGGTCGCGTCGACCCGGCAACAATCGTAAGTTGCTTATTCGCAATGCCCACCGCAACAACTTAGAGAATATCGATGTTGATATTCCCCTAGGTAAGTTTGTCTGCATTACCGGCGTCTCTGGCTCTGGCAAATCCACCCTGATCAACGAGCTGCTATACCCGGCCCTGCAACACAACTTTGGTAGCAAAGTGCCTGAACCCAACGAGATGGAGCCGATCAAGGGTCTGAAGGCCCTGGATAAGGCCATTGTGATCGATCAGTCCCCCATTGGTCGTACGCCCCGCTCCAACCCGGCCACGTACACCGGCGTATTTGATGTAATTCGCGATCTGTTTGCTGAGACCATCGAAGCCAAGGCCCGAGGCTACAAGCGGGGACAGTTTTCTTTTAATGTTAAGGGCGGGCGCTGTGAGGCCTGCGGTGGTCAGGGGGTAAACGTGATTGCCATGAACTTTCTCCCCGATGTGTATGTCCAGTGTGAGGTGTGCAAAGGGGCGCGCTACAACCGCGAGACGCTACAGGTAAAGTACAAGGGTAAAACCATCTCCGACGTGCTCAACATGACCGCCGAAGAGGCCCTGCACTTTTTTGAGAACATTCACAAGGCTGCGACGAGACTCCAGACCATGGTAGACGTGGGGCTAGGCTATATTCGCCTGGGGCAAACGGCCCCTACGCTCTCCGGTGGTGAAGCCCAGCGCATGAAACTAGCCTCTGAGCTGGCACGTCGCTCAACGGGAAAGACCATGTACCTGATTGATGAACCGACGACGGGGCTATCGTTTTACGATGTTCACAAGCTGCTGGATGTGGTACAACGCCTGGTGGACAAGGGTAATTCGGTGGTGATGATCGAGCACAACCTGGATGT
>JBCCAQ010000314.1:0-5361 GCA_039814735.1 Cyanobacteria bacterium P01_A01_bin.15 | reverse complement strand
TAGCTCCAGCAACGATTTCGGCAGGTGCATAATCGCCCCCCATTGCATCAACTGCGATCCGCGCTTGAGTTAAGCCCATCGAATTGAATCTATAGAAACTTTAAGAAATTCTATCAGACTGAAACCGGGTGAAAATTGGCATCGACGGTTTTCCGATAAAAGCTCAGCCAAAAGTTTCAGACTAGCCCACACCGGTCTGGCTTCGGCCAGGCTGCCAGATACAAACGACCGCCCAGGCTCAGCTATTCCTCGCCAGGCTCCACAATCCGCTGGAACAGGTATCCGGTTCCCCGTGCTGTCAAAATCAGTTCAGGATTGCTTGGATCGTCCTCTAGCTTTGCCCGCAGTCTAGAAATATGCACGTCCACAACTCGGGTATCCACATGACGCTCGGGGGTATAGCCCCAGACCTCTTGAAGAATCTCAGACCGTGAAAAGGGTTCACCGGAGCGGCTGACCAAAAGCTCTAGGAGGCTAAACTCCATACCGGTGAGTCGGATCCGCTCATCGCCTTTATACACCTGGCGTTTGTTTGTATCAATCCGAATGTTATTAATGGTGATCACACCGGAGCTGGGAATGCCAGAGGTACCGGTCTTTTCTACGCGGCGTAGTACCGAGCGAATCCTGGCTTCTAGCTCCTTTGGTGAGAAAGGCTTAACCACATAGTCATCGGCACCCAGCTCCAGACCGGTGATCCGGTCGGCGACATCCCCAAGCGCCGTCAGCATAATGATAGGAATATCAGACTCTTTGCGTAACTCTTGGCAAACGCCGTAGCCGTCTAGCTTAGGCATCATGACGTCTAAGACCACAAGGTCAGGAATCTCGTGTCGGAAAGTATCCAACGCTTCTTCGCCATCTGCCGCTGTCACAACGTCGTAGCCAATCATCGAAAGGCGAGTTTCTAAAATGCGACGAATGCTAGCTTCATCATCAACGACCAAGATTTTCTCTTTAACGCTTTCCAAAGTTTCTTGAACTCCTACATAACGATGATGGCAGAAGACTTTGACCGTTGAAGGGAAGAGCTAAAACGCCCAAATCCCTCAAAAAACTGACAACTCTATTACTGCACATACAGCTTGGGTACAGGCCCAAAACGCAATAATAGAAGAGCTTCTGATTAAAGCTTTGTTTATACCTTATTTAAGATACATAACATTGTATTACCTTTTCTGGGCCATGTTCTTTTATTGTCAAGGTTTTCAACGTTTCTTAAGGTTGTTCTTCGGCGATCAAAATTTCGTGAACAATACTAGCGGTAATTTTTTCCCTAATAAAATCTGCATAGATTTCCTTAAAGGTTGTTGAACCGTATTTGGCGGCAATCGTTCTTGTGCCTGCTAATCTTTACCATGGGTATGTAGTTCATCTGTTTTATTGCTAGGCATGGCTAAGGCTCGCTCGATCTATGTATGCAATGAATGTGGGGCAGAATCGCGGCAATATTTTGGCAAATGTGCGGTCTGTGGCAGCTGGAATTCTTTGGTGGAGCAGGCGGTGGAGCCTGCTGCCACCAGCTCTCGGCCAGGGCGTCGTGGTCGGTCCGCTGGGCGGCCCGATAGCAAACCTCGCCTGGCTAAGACCTTTAGTCAGATTGCCGATCACCCCCAGGCTCGGATTGGTTCTGGCTATGGTGAGCTAGATCGGGTGTTGGGGGGTGGGATTGTCCCTGGCTCCCTGGTGCTGGTAGGGGGTGACCCGGGAATTGGTAAGTCCACCCTGCTGCTGCAAACGGCCAACCAGCTGGCGGCCCAGGCTTCGGTGCTGTATGTGTGCGCGGAGGAGTCGGGGCAGCAGGTAAAGCTGCGATCGCAGCGCCTGGGTATTGCCTTAGAAAAAAGGGAGAACGGGGAACGGGAAAACGGGAAGACAGGCAAAACGGGGAAAGGCAGTTCTCCAGAATCGCTTTATCTTTTGCCTGAAACCGATCTGGAAACCATTCTTTCGGAGTTAGAATCCCTGCGGCCTCAAGTCGCGGTGATCGATAGTATTCAGGCGTTGTTTTACAACCAGCTGACGTCGGCACCGGGGTCGGTATCCCAGGTGCGCGAATGTACGTCGGCGCTGATGCAGCTGGCCAAACGGGAAAATATCACCCTGTTTATTGTGGGCCATGTCACCAAGGATGGAGCCATTGCCGGTCCCAAGGTGTTAGAGCACCTGGTGGATACGGTGCTGTACTTTGAGGGGGACCGGTTTGCTAGCCATCGACTGCTGCGCTCGGTAAAAAATCGATTTGGTGCTACCCATGAGCTGGGGGTGTTTGAAATGGTTACCCAGGGGCTGGCCGAGGTCTCCAATCCGTCGGCCCTGTTTATGGGCAACGGCGATGAGCAGGTGCCGGGCATTTCCACCATTGTGGCCTGTGAGGGGTCGCGTCCCCTGGTGGTAGAGCTGCAGTCCCTGGTGAGCCCCACTAGCTATAGCTCGCCTCGACGGTCGGCGACGGGGATTGAGTACAATCGGCTGCTGCAGATTTTGGCGGTGTTGGAAAAACGGGTGGGTATCCCCCTGTCTAAGCTCGATGCCTATGTGGCCTCCTCGGGCGGTTTGAGTGTGGGGGAACCGGCGGCGGATTTAGGCATTGCCATTGCGGTGGCCGCCAGCTTTCGCGATCGCATCGTGGATCCGGGGCTGGTGCTCATTGGTGAGGTGGGTCTTGGCGGTCAGGTTCGCCCCGTTTCCCAGATAGAAGTGCGTCTCAAGGAGGCAGCCAAGCTTGGATTTAAACGGGCTCTAGTGCCCAAAGGTCAGAAAATTTCAGGGGTGCCCATGGAGATCACTGAAGTGGGCAGAGTAGTAGATGCGATCGCAACAGCCCTGGCGTTCCAATCTGATATGGCCGACTGAGTCACTTAATTCTGCCGCGATGATGGACTTTTTTTCATCCATTCTTCAACAGCTTGGCCGTCTGTTTAGCACCCGGCTAATCGAGCTGGGTAATACCGAAATTACCCTGAGGCTGCTGGTTAGTCTGTCGATTTGGCTAACGCTGATTTTGTTTACCATTGGTTTGGTCAAACGATTTCTTAAGCGACAGCTGCTGGCTGGTATCGATGCCAACAATCGTGAGGCCATTGCCACCCTGGTGAGCTATGCGGTGGGTGCGATCGCAATCCTGGTAGCTGTCCAAAACTCCGGCATCAACGTGCGCTCCTTGGGCATTGTGCTCGGCGGTCTGGGTGTGGGTATTGGTTTTGGTCTGCAGCACATCGCCGATGACTTTATCAGCGGCCTGATCCTTTTATTTGAGCGCACCCTCAAAGTCAATGACCTGATCGAGCTAGACAGCTACCGATTTGATGGCCTAGTCGGGCGCATTATCGAAGTCAACCTCAGATCTACGATTGTTCGCACCCTAGACGATGGCGATGTGGTCATTCCCAACAATCAGATCATCAAAAACCGGGTCCTCAACTGGAGTCATGATACCTCCGTAGCCCGTCTCAAAATTCCAGTGGGCGTCTCCTATGACAGCGATCCGGTCCTAGTGAGCGAGCTACTGCTCAAGTCAGCTTATATGGAGCCAGCTGTCAGCAGTAAACCCATGCCCAAAGCCATGTTTTTATCCTTTGGGGAAGACGCCCTCATGTTTGAACTTTGGGTGTGGGTCAACGTCAACCAGCGCTTTGTTGTGCAAAGCTCGCTGCACTTTACCATCGAGTACAACCTGAGGCAGCACAATGTGGAGATTGCCTTTCCCCAAAGGGACGTGTGGATTCGTAATCTGCCACCCCAGGGGGAAAGCGGTATTCCCCTTTTCGACCGGCGCATTCCTCCCCTTGAGCGTCGCACCAGCCTGGCTGCTCCGACAACGCTCAGGGACATGCTCCGTCAGGTCAGCTACTTTGCTGATTTCAATGATCTAGAACTGCGTCAGCTGATTGAGATTGGCTATCGCCAGCGCAGCCTGGCCGGGACGACTCTGTTTCATGAAGGTGACTCAGGCGCTTCATTTTATATTTTGCTAGAGGGCAAAGTGGATATCCTGGCCGAAAAACTAAACCGCCACCTAGCCACCCTTGAACCGGGCCAATTTTTTGGTGAGGTAGCTTTACTCCTGGGGGTGCCCCGCACCGCCATGGCGCGCGTCTCCGAAGACGCCCTATTGTTTGTGATTAATCAGCCTAGCTTTTCCGATCTGCTACGGCGCTACCCCGACCTCTCAAATCTTGTGGTGCAAGCCATGGCCAAACATCGGGATGAGCTAGCCCAGCGCCAGCGAGAAATGCGTGCCCTCAATCTGGTTGACTCCAGTGAGGATGACGTCAATCCGGTAATCTGGGCTAGAAAACGCCTTAAACGCATGTTTGATCTATAGCGGCGGCCCTGTCTCGCCACCCTAGCGGCTTAGCTTAATTTTTACTGTCACATACCAGGGCCACTGGTAATGTTCAGCAATTAGCCATAGCACAATACCGGTATGGGCCAGCAGGGTAGCTACTGTCCAGACAATAGAAAACCGATCGACGCCATCCCCATCCATGGGGGGGAACATATAGTTAGACAGCATCACCATAAAGGCAGGCAAACAGGCAATAGCTAACGCAAAACTCCAAACGACAGCCGTTACATGCCGGTCGGAGCGGTGCTTATATCGCCATTTTTCACCGGTCCAATACCAAATCATGGACTGTGTACTGTCCAACATCTGGATTGACTGGGACTCTAAATTTGTAGAGAAGATATGCCGACAAAAATTACAGGCAAAGGCCTCAGTCAGGGTCAGTACCGACAGCTCACCGCTACCACAGACGGGACATGGGTAGGTGTCATGGTAGTTGAGGCTATACAGCGGACTGTCCGACCGTTGGTCAGAGACTGACAGGGGAGGGCAATGATAACTCATGGAACGCATACGAACGGGGTGGCTGATCCCTAACGTATTTGATTTCCAAGCAGTAAGAATCGAATTTGCCGCTTTTCTTAATGCAGTCTCGATACTTAGTAATACCGCTTAACAAGTCCCTCGGCATGGCTGAGAACAGTATCCCTAAGGGAAAATTAATTGGACGTTCCCTGTAGGGACATTGCGTGCAACGTCCCTACAGGGAACGTCATGGCATTAGTATTGCTACTTGCATCCCATGGCTTTGAGCTGTAGCAGCAAGGCATCCGCCTCAGCCTGTAGGTGCAAAATCTCAACTTGAAGATCGGGCTGATAGGGATAATGCTTAAGCTCAGCTAGATAAATCTTTTTATCACTTAAGGCTGGCTGAGTCTGATGGTTAGAGGCATCCACATCTACCAAAGACTCTGAAACGGACTGGGTCCCGGAAATAACGTTCATAATTATGTCGCTAGTAATAACTACTCAGCGCAGTAGCATGGCGATTTTAACCCATAAGCTCCCAT
>JBCCAQ010000091.1:0-17416 GCA_039814735.1 Cyanobacteria bacterium P01_A01_bin.15 | reverse complement strand
CCTCACTCAAAAACTACTCCCAAAATTTCGGTCTTTAAATTTACTTTTTTTCAAAAAATTTCTAACCTCGCGGTGCCCCGGCCCCCGGCGCTGGCTGCCGGGGCTCGGCGGAATTTAGGTGTGAGGAATCATGAAAATCCAGATTACGTGGGTTGGCTACGCCCTATTAGCCAGCCTCATTTCGGCCATGCCAGCTCGCTCTGTTCTCGCTTTGGATAGTCCCCAGATGGCGGCAGAGCCTAAACAGATCGCTCAAGCAGAGCCGGACGATGAGACCGACAACGAAAGCGAAGAGGAGGAGGAGACGGCTGAAGAGTCCGACACCCTGAGAATTGTCGTCACAGCCACCCGCACAGAACAAAATATTTTAGAGGTTCCTCGCTCCATCACCGTGATTGATCGAGAGGATCTTGAACAACAGCTCCTCTTTAACAACAGTCTGGCAGATATCCTCGGCAGGCTGGTGCCGGGCTATGCGACTCCCCCTGGGACTAGCGAAACTCAGCCACGGGGAGGACTGCGGGGGCGTCCCATCGTTGTCTTGATCGATGGCGTGCCGCAAACTCCTAACAATGACGGGTTTGCCTCCAGTTTGAGAACAATTGACCCGGAGCTGATCGAACGGGTCGAGGTGCTACGCGGGCCTAGCGCTATCTATGGCGACGGCGGTACCGGCGGCGTTGTCAATATCATTACTCGCAGACCCACTGAAGACACTATTAGCTATGACTTTAGCACTGGCGTTAATGTGGGTCTCACTTCCAACCAAAGCGATCGCATTGGCTACAGCGGCACATTTGGCGTGTCAGCGGCCGATGAGCGGGGTGATGGCGTGCTGGCCATCTCCTACGATACGGTCAATGGCCAGTTTGATGCCGACGGTGACCGGATCATTCGCAACGGCATCAACGACACCGACCGGCTGGGGCTGCTTGCTAAAGTAGGGTTTAATTTAACCGATGAGCAGCGTTTAGGGCTCACCTATAGCTTTTTTAAAGACGAAACTTTTAGCGACTTTACCATTGATAATTCTGTGCTGGCTGACCCCAATGCAGAGTTTGGTCGGGCCTTACGTCTCGATGTCGACTACGAAGAACCGCCGGAACAGGTCAACCATGTGCTCAACCTGACCTATCGCCATGGGAATATTTTCGGTTCACAGCTCGATGCCCAAGTCTATTATCGCGATACCGAGCTGGTGCAAATTTTTACAGATTTGAGAGGGCTGGGTCTACCACCTACTTTCCCCACCCTTTGGCAGACCACCCTGGATGATACCGAGATCGGCGGACGGTTGCAGCTTGATACCCCGTTGGGCAATTCGGCAAACTTACTCTGGGGGGCTGACTATTCGCAAAATGACACCGCCTCGCCGCTATTTGTTGGCGATGTCGCCACGTTTGATGCCACTGGCCGCATCGACATCGTTGACACTAGCCTGGACCGCTTTGCCGCCTACGAATTAAACAGCTTAGGCCTATTTGCCCAGAGCAGCTGGGATATTACCGACCAGTGGCAAATTAGCGGTGGCCTCCGCTATGAAAATGTTGACCTCTCGGTTGAAGACTACAATCTAGCCTTCCGATTTCCTCGAGAACGCCAGGGAGGAGAAAGCAGCTTTGACGATGTGCTGTTTAATGCCGGTTTGCTTTATCGCCCCATTCCAGAAATTGGCGTATTTGCCAGCTTTGCCCAGGGATTTTCGATTCCTAACCTGGGCAGCTCACTGCAGGGCGTACCATCGACCTTCAGCGTTACCGACGATTTACTCCTGGAGCCCCAAAAGGTAGATAACTACGAAATTGGCCTACAGTTTGAGTTTAATCAGCTGCAGGGAACGCTGGCCGGTTTTTACAACGAGTCTGACCTCGGTAGCACGCTCACCATTGACCCGGTCACCAGGTTTCCCATTGTTAATCGTGCCCCCCAGCGTAACTATGGTGTAGAGGCTACGCTAGATTGGCAGCCCAGCGATACCTGGCGATTGGGCGGTTTGTTTAGCTGGAACGAGGGTGAAAGCGACATCAACGACGATGGTGACTTTGAAGAACTTAGCCTGCTAGAAATAGAGCCGATTAAAGTGGGTCTGTATCTCGAAAACGAGACAACACCAGGGTGGACCAATCGGTTTGATGTATTTCTTGTGGGTACCCGTGAGCCCAACGATAGCGATATTGCCGGTGGTTTGGTCAATTCCGTTGGCGACTATACGACCGTAGACTTTACTAGCAGCATCAGTTTAGGCAAAGGTAAACTCAGTTTGGGCATTGGCAATGTGTTTAATGAACAGTACGCCAGCGTTAGACAACAGACGTTTGGCGGTGCTGTGAACCGAATTGCGGCCTCCCCAGGACGCACTTTCCAGATGCGCTATTCCATTAACTTCTAAAGACTATGGGTCAACCTACGTGTAAAGGGTTTATCGGCATCATTGCTGGGTTACTGCTGGCGAGTTGTCAGCAGCCCCCGGCGGTTGAGTCCGCGCTTGATCCTACTGTGCCGACCCGCGCGGTGGAGCATGTGATGGGAACATCGCAAGTTCCTGTGTCACCTCAGCGGGTAGTCGTACTCGACACAACTCCCCTGGATGCCGCACTGGCGCTTGGGGTAGACCCCGTTGGCACCATTAGCTACGGCAGGCCGCCAGGCTATCTAGGCAGTAAAGCCAGTGACATCGCAATAGTTGGCCAATTTAACCAGCCCAACCTGGAAACCATTTTCAGACTCAAACCCGACCTGATTTTGGGGGCTAAAAGTATCTCAGAGAGACTGTATCCAAAGCTTTCTCAGATTGCACCCACGGTATTTATTGAGGGGGCTGGCCGTAGCTGGGACTGGAAAAACAACTTTCGCATCTATGCTGATGCCCTAAATCGGACAGAGCAGGCGGAGCAGCTATTGGCTAATTACGAACAGCAATTGGCAGATCTACAGACGGCCCTAGTGCCCTCCCCCGATGGCCTAACAGCTTCTGTGGTCTTGAATGGTCGTTTTGGATTTATTGCCCACACGCCCACTAGTTTTTCAGGTGCTATTCTCCAAGAAATTGGCTTTAAGCGAAACTTAGTGCAGGGTGACGATCAACAGTTTTTTGTCAGGCTCTCTCGTGAAGATCTAGACAGTCCGGAGGGAGATATCTTGTTTTTGATTCATTACCCCAACACCACCTCAAAGGCAGAATTTGTTAGCCATCGCCTATGGTCACAGCTAGATGTGGTTCAGCGAGATGCGGTGTGTGAAGTCAAAGGAGAAGTTTGGGCGGCGGGGCGCAGCATTTTAGCCGCTCAGCAGGTCTTGGAAGACGTTAAGATGTGCGTGGACCAGGCTTATTAGGAATGAACCTCAGGAATGGGCTATGCAAATCATAGATAATCTACCGGATAATCTCGTCGACTGTCGCTATTGCTCCCAGGTCTCTAAGGCCAATGGGGAGGACCCCATCGGGTCTGCGCCCCAGGTGGATTACTGGCTGATTGTGGAAGTGCCCCAGCCCTGGCCCATATCTATGTTTGAGAAAAATCCGGTGATCACCCAGATTTTTCCGCTGATTAAAAAGCTGATTTTTAGACGGGGGGTGATGGTGAGGCCAATTGCGATCGCACCCGATCCTGACTACTCCACCCCCGGCTTTACCCGTGTCCTCTACTACCACCGACCAGCCAAACAGTTTGCCCAATACCGCAAAGAAGAGTATTTAGTCCCCGACGCACAGACCAGCCCTCTAGTCTTGGGGTTATTAAACCGCCTGCTAGGTAAGAAAAACACCGTCACCCCGTTTCTTTCGTATCAGCAAGACACCCAGCACATACGAGAGATGTTAGTCTGCACCCACACCCAGGTTGACCTTGCCTGTGGTCGGTTTGGCACCCCGATCTATCGCCAGCTGCGTCAAGACTATGGCCAATCAAACCTACGTGTGTGGCAAAGCACCCACTTTGGCGGCCATCAGTTTGCCCCGACGCTCGTTGACCTACCCACTGGCCAATTTTGGGGACATCTAACCGCAGAAAACTTGCCGCAGCTAGTGCAGCGCAGTGGCGATCATCGTCAGCTAAAACCGTTTTATCGAGGCTGGGCTGGAGGCACCAAATTTGAACAAATTGCCGAGCGCGCTGTTTGGATGGATGTGGGTTGGGAGTGGCTCACCCATGCCAAAAAAGTCCGTACATGCCAAAAAGGATTAACAGGCATAAAGCGATTGCTTTATCCCGTCCTACGACATATTCCCATCAACCTACTACAGCTGTGGCTAGACCGCTGGACCAGCGATGCTACCTGGGTTAAGGTTGACTTGACCTACCAGAGTCTCCATGGCGAGGGGCGCTATCAGATCACCGTTGCAGAGGCTGACAAGATCATCACCGCTAGAAATTCAGTCAAGACAAAAGACGACCCTATCCAAACAACCGAAGCTCAGCAATATCGCGTGACCCAACTCATACCTGGGCTAAGCAAACAACGCTGATCCCTAAACCAAACGGCACCTTCAAACAGCTGAACCAACCACAAACTGATTGAGACGATAGCCTTCTAGACTACGGCGCATCAGCCAGGGAGCCCACCTGGCAAGAATCTTGAATTGCCAAGGTGCATGGGTCATCAGATCAGGTGATGCGTCTAGCAGCGTACGAGACTGAACAAGCTGGAGATTGGCCCAGCGCTCAATCTCATGGGGATCGTCACAGGCCCAGCGAAACCAGCTATCTTGAGACATATGGCGCATAGCATCGTGGGTAGACTGGCTATCAACCATGGCCTTAGCAGTGGTATCCATCAGTAGCCAGGCTCCTGAAAAACGGTTAGCAATCTGTACAATTGATTGCCGTGCCTGCTCGGCCGCCAAATAAATAATCACCGCCTCAGAAACAAAACACCACGGCCCGCCGGTAGCAGCAACTGCCCCCATCCAATCAGTCTCTAGAATACTCGCCTCAAGCATTGTGCGACGCGGTTCATCTTGAAAAAACTGTCGCCGCAGGAATAACGTATCCGGTAGATCCAAATCAAACCACTGAGCCCGATTATTATCTAACCGTTCAAATCGTGTGTTAAGGCCACAGCCAATTTCAACAATAGTACCTGTCGGGTGCCTATCTAAAAATCTCTGTACATCCTCATCGAACATACGCGTCCGTAACGTGGCTCCCTTCAAGGATTTAGACTTTTTCCACTTCGAGAAATCATAGTCTAACGATTCAACAATATCAACGGCCTTCTCATCATGGATCAGCCCCGTTTCTTTTTGGGTTTCAACGGCCCGTCCCAAAAGTGGAATCAATAGCGTCTCTTGCACAGGGCCAAGATCAACAGATATTTTTGTCATTTCAATTACACTCCATCAAAAATTAGTAACAATCAGCAACAATGTGGGGATATCCTCTTAACTCATATCTTGCACTAAGGACGGTTGTGAGGCACCCACCCACGCCGGGCTGAAAACCCGCCGCTGACTGAGGCCTGTCCACTAAAGGGACAACGCTAGCTGTGAGACTCTGCACCCAGAGCTTTCAGCGATCCCCTAACCCCTACCCTGCGGGAACGCTGGCGCGTATAGCGGGTTTTGACTCAATTAGCCCTGACACTTTCAGTGCAGGGTGGGCTAATGCGATCGCACCAGGTGCAAGATATCTTCCTAATTGCCATTTTAGCTTATTGACAATTTTTCTTATTTAAGTCAAGCTACTAGTACCTGCTAAACATAGCGTGCAAAGCTAGGAGGCTTTTAAGATGAGCCGATGGGTCAATTCGCTTAATGTGACAGCCACTGCTCTTTTTCTCAGTCTGGTAATAGGCATACTTCCTGCCTATGCCACATCTCTAGATGCGACATTATGGAACAATTTAGGACAACAGCTTTTTAGTCAAAAGCGTTATCCCGAAGCCCTGTTAGCCTATAATCATGCGCTCATCATCAAACCGGAATATTCTCTAGTATTAGCCAATCGCTGTGGCGTACTCAGCCAATTAGGAGAATATTCCCAGGCCCTAAAATCCTGTGACCTAGCGCTTGAGATCAATAGCCAATGGGGCGCTCAAGGGTCGGCCCTGGGCTGGGATAATCGGGGTGACGCGCTGTTCAACTTAGAACGATACCATGAGGCATTACACTCATTTGATCGTGCGTTGCTCCTCAATCCTAGCTATCAGAATGCATCACGGAATCGAGAGATTGTACTATTTCAGCTAGAACAACTGCAGACGCACTAGAGAACGATCATGATAAATGTTCTTAGTTCAATTGATCTAGACCTGTTGTTGGTTCTATCACCCATTACAGCAGCGATTGCTTGGAGCATGCTAATTTCTGAGACACTCCACTAGTAGCTGCTTACACTTAAAGCTGCTGGCCACCCTTTAATCTTCTTTATTCTATAGAATTACTGTTATGGGGATGATCAAATGAGCCAATCTATTAATGTAGCCTGCGCCTTTTTAGAAGGCACTATTATTTCTGTTGACGGTGGATATCGCGTACTGCAGCATCCAAAAGCCGATCGAGTTTTTAACCGCCTGGCGGATGCCCGCTGGTTTCTTGCCGTTTGCTGGTGCGATCAGTATCCGACACCAGCTGGTATTTTGACCCACGATGGGCAGGTAACGTTTCAAAATCACGCCTCTTTGGCCATGGGAGAGACATTGTTTTTACCTTTACAATGCAGAAAGGCCGTTTTTAATACCTGTCTTACCCTGGAGCCTGGTGAATTTGCCACATACACCGTCGGTGACCCATCCCAGATAGATAGACATAATATAGAGATTATGGGGCTAGACATCGATCCCCGGTATGGCAGAGTGGCGCTGATTAGAACACAACAGTCAGAATCCTTAGCACCGTTTTAGCCGGTTCAAGCATCCAAAACGATATGAATACTGCTGACATCACCGCAGGCAAATCCCAGCTATTGCACGAAATAATGCAGCAAATTCCCAGCTTAATAAGGACATGCAACCATGAGCCTTGCCCCTCGTATCGCTGATAACGCCTATGAAAATTTATACAGTTACTCTCATCAATGAGAAGTATGGCATCGATGCAACCGTTGAAGTCCCAGAAGATCAGTATATTTTAGATATTGCTGAAGAAGAGGGCATTGATCTTCCTTTTTCATGCCGCGCTGGGGCCTGTTCGTCCTGTGCTGGTAAAGTCCTAGAAGGAGACGTTGATCAATCCGATCAGTCATTTTTAGATGATGGTCAGATCAAGTCTGGCTATGCGCTACTGTGTGTGGCTTACCCACTGTCTGACTGTAAAATTGAGACTAACGCTGAAGATGACCTGTACTAAGCAAAAAAGGTACAGATACAATCGCACATCAGACGTAGCCAAATTCTCCCTTATGGGGCGAAAAAACCTAAAGCCCTGGATTTGTGCAGAAAAGACCAATGGCTGACTAGTGCAAGCTGTAACCAAAGCGAGCTGCTGCCCGGTCAGAGCTACCGTACACACATCTCGGACTGGGCATAATCCTGCCTTACCCCCCTTAATCCCCCCTTGGCAAGGGGGGAAGTTCGAGTTCTCCCACTTGCCAAGGGGGAGTTAGAGGGGGTAAGGCAGCCGCAAACGCTAGTTTCCAAGACTTATGTATACATCGTAGCCTGCGAGAGAGCGCCGTTCTAAGCCCGGTCGAATACAGGTCAACAGGTTGATTGCCCGTCAGCATAAAGCCAACAAATGCTAGTGCCAGATGGCTATAAAGAACTCTCCTCGGGCTCTGAAGAGCTCTCCTCGGGCTCTGAAGAACTTTCCTCGGGCTCTGAAGAACTTTCCTCGGGCTCTGAAGAACTCTCCTCGGGCTCTGTACCAGCAGCATCCTCATTGAGGGCAGCCTCTATCAACGCTAAATTATCCTGAGCCGCTTGAAAGTTAGGGTCAATTTCTAAGGCTCGCTCATAGGCTGCGATCGCATCCTCAAACTGTTCTAAATCCGCAAAAACCGTACCCAGGTTGTTGTAGGCTTGAGCATAGTCAGGATTTAGCTCTATGGCTTTCTGATAGGCCTCCACCGCCTGGTCTGGGGGGAGCAGATTGCCCAAGTTAACATAGGCTTCAGGCAGCTCAGGATCTAGCTCAATTGCCTGGCTGTAGGCGGCAGCAGCCTCATCATATTTCTCCTGCAGGGCCAGGACAGTACCTAGATTATTGTAGGTGTCTGCACTAGTCCCATCGATTTCCAAAGCTTGGCGGTACGCATCTGCAGCGGCGTCCAACTCCCCCAGCTGATAGAGGGTAGCCCCTAAATTATTATAGGCGTCCGTATTCTCTGGCTCCAGCTCAATCATTTGCTGCCAGGCCACCACAGCCGCGTCATATTCCCCAGCCCGGTAAGCATCTATACCCTGCTGTGCCAGCTCTTCAAGCGATTGGGCAAGGGCTGATAGCGGACTCAGCAATAAAGATATCAATAGGAGTGGGATCGATTTCCGTAGGAGCATATCTGATTACCCTGCTTACGACGCTACTCAGCATAGCGTTTAATGATATTTATTCTCAATATAAATGGCTGGGGTTAAAATTACAATCCGGACTAACGGTCACTGGCTCCGTGGATTATGTTAGGCCACTCTCGATATAACAAGCGCCGCCGCAGGCTGATGAGATTTCAGTTTGCTCACGGAGCGGCGGGTTTGATGCGATATATTCGTAAAACTCTAAGGATTCCTGGGAACAGACATCACAGCCATGACAGCGTTGGGGCGAAGGTAGTTTTTGAATCCGCCTTTTACGGATCAGCTGGCTCAACATCCCCCGCAGAGCGGCTGCTTCAATCCCAAACTTGACTTCTATCTGGGCTAGGGAGACTTTATGCTGCTCAGCGATATAGTCTTGCAGTTGGCTTAAAATCATAAAGCGAAATTTGAAAAACAGCTGTTTGCAGCCTCCTGCAAAAACAAGAGACTACAAACAGTTAGCATTAGTTATTGGGCCTCATGGGCCACCTGCTGCTGGCGCAACCGACCTGGGCTGGCTAGTTTCATGCCAAGATAGGTGAGACCGAGTGCGATCGCAACCACCGCAGTCCATACCACCGACTGTACCGGGTGCTGGGCAAACGTGCCCAGCTGGTAAAACAAGGTGGCCATGGCATAGGCCAATCCGGTGGTCCAACAGCCAATAAAAGTGGTCCAACCCCAGTTGGTCTCGCGGTAAACAGCGCCCATGGCCGCCGCACAGGGGAAGTACAGCAACACAAATAGCAGATAGGCAAAGGCACCAACTTTACCGTTAAAGCGGGCAACCATGGCCCCAAAGGTGCCGACACCCACTTCCTGTTCGGCGGCGGCGGCTTCCACTTCACTGACATCGCCCACACTCAGCCCCAACGGATCCAGGAGCATGCCAGGGACTTCGGCTAAGTTGGCCGGAATCGAGGCAAAGGCTTCGCCAATATTGCCCCAAAAACTAAAGGGCTCATCCGCTGCACCAGCGGCTTCTTCTCCTAGGGCTCCATAGATAGAGTCCAGGGTGCCAACAACCGCCTCTTTGGCAAATACCCCCGTAAAGATGCCCACTGTAGCTGGCCAATTGTCTTGTTGTAGACCCAGGGGAGAAAATACCGGTGTGACCGTGCGACTGACGCTGCTCAGCACGGAGCGATCGGTATCCTCATTGCCAAACGAACCGTCAATACCGATGGAGTTTAGCAGGCTCAACACCATCACCATCAGGACAATCACTTTACCCGCCCGGAACATAAAGCTCTTGAGTCGTTCCCAGGCCCGCAGAAACACCCCCTTGAGGGTGGGTAAATGGTAGGGGGGCAGCTCCATAATAAAGTGGGAGACTTCGCCCTTTAGGAGAGTACTTTTGAGCATTAGCCCGGTAAAAATGGCCATGGCAATCCCAATGAGATACAGGCCAAAAACAACATTTTGACCCGCCGCCGGGAAAAATGCCGCTGCAAACAGGGCATAGACCGGCAGCCGAGCCCCGCAGGACATAAACGGATTCATCATAATCGTCAGCAGACGATCCCGTTTATTCTCCAGGGTGCGGGTGGCCATAATCGCAGGCACATTACAGCCAAAGCCAATTAACATCGGTACAAATGATTTGCCGGGTAGGCCAATAAACCGCATAAAGCGATCCATGACAAAGGCAGCTCGGGCCATGTATCCAGAGTCTTCTAACAGGGCTAAAAACAAAAAGAGAATACCAACAATGGGAATAAAAGTAGCCACGGTTTGAATACCACCCCCCGTGCCGTTAGCCAGGAGCACAATCAGCCACTCTGGCAGACCAATCTGACCCAGCAGCTGGCCAAACCCATCGACAAAAATGGTGCCTGCGGCAATGTCAAAGAAGTCAATAAAGGCACCGCCCACATTGATGGTGAGCAGAAATAGCATGTACATCATTCCCAAGAAAATGGGAACCCCCAGCCAGCGATTGAGGACAATGCGATCCAGTTTGTCGGAGGTGGTACTGTTGACCTCGTGGGTGCGTTCTGCCGCCCCCAGCACCAGCTGGCGAATCCAACCGTAGCGGCTGTCGGCCAGGATAATATCAATGTCTTCTTTTTGTACCTGGTGAATAAGACGGCGGTTTTCTGTTGCTAGTTTAACCAGGGCCGGATCGCCTAGGCTAGGGGCCACCTGGTTGTTTTGTTCCAATAGCTTTAGGGCCAGCCAGCGGGCATCGGCGGGGGACTGGGTCTCACGCTCTAAAATCGGCGGCATCAGCGCTGCGATCGCATCTTCCACCACCGGCGGATAGGCCACATAGGGCCGAGGCTTAGTCGGATTTTGTAGGGCTCGATCGAGGACCTGCTTTAGGTCAGCTATCCCTTGAGAGCGCGAAGCCACCACCGGTATCACCGGACAGCCTAGCCGCTGCGATACCATGACCGGATTGATTTTTAGGCCGCGATCGCGAGCCACATCGGTCATATTTAGCACCACCACCATCGGCAGGCGCATCTCCATAATCTGGGTTGTCAAATAAAGATTACGCTCTAAATTAGACGCATCAACGATATTGACAACCAGATCCGCCTCATTTGAAAGCAAATAGTCTCGCGCTACCGTCTCATCTAAACCTGTTTGCCCATCCAGCGCATCCAAAGAATAGATACCCGGCAAATCCACCAGGGTAATCTGCCAATCTTCAACCTGAAACGCACCTTCCTTACGTTCGACCGTCACACCGGGCCAGTTGCCCACCCGCTGATTGGCCCCCGTTAGGTCATTAAAAAGCGTTGTTTTCCCACAGTTAGGATTGCCCGTCAGGCAAAGCGTTCGTTTAAGCATGATCGTTAGACTCCACTAGCTCCACAATCAGGGCATCGGCTTCGGCCTTCCGCAGGCTGAGTTGAAACCCTCGCACCAGCAGCTCCACCGGGTCACCCAGGGGAGCTTGGCGGGTAATCGTAAATTCAGTACCGGTCGTTAAGCCCATGGCCAGCAGCTTCTGGCGATAGCTCGCTGACCCTTGCTCATAACCAGTGACACGCCCCTGACTACCCACAGTCAGATCGCGAAGACGGGTTTGCATTGATTCCTCCTGGGTAAGGTATTGACTAGATGAGACTTTTAGAGCTGTTTGATCGGGTGCGACATCAGTGCTACGCATCGCCGAACTCCGAACATAAACCTGGTCAGCGACACCGGTCCCTAATCCCAACCGGGTGTTGTCTATGGCCACCATAAGTGCCCCCCCTGCCGTCCGATTAATAATCTCCACTTCGGTGCCACGGGTCAGTCCCATGCTGACTAAACGCTCCAAACCTTCTACTCCGGCGGCAAAGCCCACTATCCAAACAAGATCGCCCGCGCGTGCCTGGGATAACAGAAACGAGTTGGGGCTAGACGGTGGCTGACTGACAACCGCCTTTGAGCGTTCCAAATCCCCTCCTAAAAAAGTAAATTTTCGCCAACCACGACGCCATTGCCTGGGCCAATCATCCATAACGTTGCTCCAACTTTTTAATGAGAACCCAAGCCAAATAACCAGGGTATCCAATCGTTACTATTCGTATTTTTTATTTTGTTGCCACCAGCCAAGGATCGACAGTTACCAAGGGTACCAAGCGGCCAGAAACCCAAGAGAACAAACAAATCACCCAAAGCCAATGAAACAGACTCAGCAGACAAGTACCGCAGGTGTCTTTAACAGCCAGCTTTTATTATTGACATTAGTTCTTATCTTTAAAAAAACATTAGTAGAAACACTGGGGTAAATCGCGGTGCTTAAGTTTCTTTTAATAAAGAAGATATGCCCTATTAAGATTTTTTTATGGTGTCCATATCTAACTTCAAGCCTGTTGGCATTAGAGTCTCCATAGCGCTAGCTGACTAAAGTCATTGAGCTAAATCTATTAGCTGGAGAAACGTTCCATGGAACGTCTGTACATCCAGTAGTGGAGCCTAACGAATTTTGTTTCCTAAGTTCATAAAATTTTATATATCCCCAAGCAAGATTCCTGTGGTGGCGTAACGATAAACCGAAGCGAAACTTTTTCTCAAAAGGCTTTGAAGCTAGCCTAAAAGACTCTTCTCGAATTAACCGCTAGCAGCTAAGGTCTTCCCAAAAAATTGCCGTGGGTTATTGATTTTTTCTTTCAATAGAAACAGATCAATTGCTTAATTAAACAGGTTGACTATTGCCTAATAGCATCAATTAACTGGCTAGAAAGGCAAGCAATATGGTCGTTTTCAGAGAGATTATTGATACAATAGATATATAAAAATTAAATCCGCGATATTCATAAATCCGTGATATTCAAAGAGCTTTTGCTAAATGCTCACATAGCCATGTGCAAATCAAAGCCTTTGGAATTGTTAGATTAATCAAGGGAGCAAGTTATGACAAACCCTCTGCCTCAAAATGTTGGTTTAAGGACAAGAGTGACAGAGCTTACGGGTCTGAGTACGGGCCATGTCGTTGCCATTGGCGTTGCCACGGTCGCCCTCACCCCGGTGGTTTTACCAATGCTGCGTCCCGTACTAAAGGCCACGATTAAAACCGGTGTGACCGCCTTTGAAAAAACAAAACAGGCGATCGCTGAAACCGGTGAGATTTTGGCCGATATTGCAGCCGAAGCCAAAGCCGAAGCTAGGACAGAACCATTGGGAGCCGCTACCCTAACACCATCTGCTCCGGGGACGTCTCAATCATCCTCCATACAGAATTAATGGCCTGGGGATAAGGATTAAGCTCCAAGAATTAATGCCGGAGAGACATTGCATGTGGAGACGTTCCATGGAACGTCTCCACATGCAAAAATGATGTGATCCAAAATGTCTAGAGAGAGTTTTAATTATGGTTGCCATCAGTGAATCGCCGACCGTACCCACATCAACCACGACAGTCCAATTAGGAAAGCTTTTGGACGAATATAGTGAGGTGGCGGTAATCTTACCAGTTTTAGCCGGTTTGTTAGTGACCAGCCGGTTGCAGTTGCGCGGTGCCAATGCCCTGATTGTCAATCTCACCATTGCGGCCATCTCTCGGCAGATCATGCATCAGCTCAAACATGAAGCGGCTAGCCCCTCAGAAACTAACGGAGCTGGCGCTCCATCCGTGGACGCAAACAGTGCTGAAGACGACTATAAAGTTCTCCACTCTGTACCGGGACGTCTGCGGTTACAGGTTGCTCAGCTACGAGAGGATCAGAGCTTTGCCAAACGGTTGGAAACCTTGCTTTTAAGCGACTCGATCGTTTTAAAGGTGCGGATAAATCGAGCGGCGGCTTCAGTGGTCATTCACTATGGCGACAGCGGGCTATCGGAGCTAGATCTAGGGTTACGTCTATTAAAAGTACTAGATCAGGCCAAGCACACTGAGACAGTTGCCGTCTAAAAGGCCATGACTGAACAGCGCTCACCCGTATCCCTCGTCCAAAACAATGCCCAGGCCACCACCCGGACCGCGCTGGCCTGGCAGGTGGTGCATCATCTCCCGGGGCGGCTGCGGTTGCGGATCCCGGCCCTGGGTGCGGGAGAATGGGATTTACACAGTCCCCTAGAACAAACCGTGGGTGTCCGTTCCGTGCGGATAAATCGAGCCGCATGCTCCCTGACTATTTGCTACTGCCCAGAGATTGAGCCCACCCTACAGGAGCTGTTGGTAAACCTTGAGGCCCACTGTCAGCGGCCTCTCCAATCCCTACCCTTGGAGATGCCGTTGAAGGGGCCAGCCGGTCAGATATCGCAACAGCCATCTCCAAAAGAAAAAGAAGCGGGGCAATGGTCGGGGTTAAAACTACCGGTGCTGGCGGCTGGTTTTGCCTTAGCCAGTCGGCTGTCGTGGCTACCCGGTATGCGAACAGCCACTATCTTGACCCTTTTGGCGGCTACATTTCCCGTGGGCAAACGGGCTATCAACAGTTTAGCTATCCACCATAAATTTAATATTGACTGTTTAGATCTGCTGGCCCTGGGGCTGGGGGCCTGTCAGGGCAAACTGCTCACCCCGGCCCTGGTGCTGACCCTGCATGAATTAGGGGATGCCATTCGAGAACAGACAGCCCGTACCACAGCGGTGCAGGCGACCAATCTAGAGGATGCCATTGGTCACTTTGCCTGGGTAAAAGACACCGCCGACTCAGCGCCGCATCAGGTTGCTAGCGATCGCATAGGGGTGGGTCAAACGGTGGTGGTCTATCCCGGTGAACAAATTCCGGTGGATGGCGTTGTGCTCAAGGGGGATGCCATCATCGACCAGCAAAGCCTGACGGGTGAGGCAATGCCAGCGGTAGGCCAAATCGGTACGCAGGTGTATGCCTCAACCCTGCTCCGGTCGGGGCAGCTATTTATTCGAGCCGAGCGGGTGGGGCGCAACACGCGAGCGGCGGCGGGGTTAGAGCTGCTGCGGCAGGCCCCCGTCTATGACACGCGGATGGCCAACTACGCCCAGCAGGTGGCCGATCGTTTGATTCTGCCATCATTGTTGTTGGCGGGGGTTGTTCTACTGACCACCCACGATACGGCTCGGACCGCTTCGATTTTGACCCTGGATTTTGTCACGGGTATTCGCGTTTCCATTCCCATGGCTTTTTTAAGTGCCCTCAACCACACCACTCGACACGGTGTTTTAATTCGCAGTGGGCGCACCCTGGAGCAGCTGGCCAATGTCGATACGATCGTTTTTGATAAGACGGGTACATTGACCCAGGGACAAATTACGGTTGTAGAGATTCAACCGGTGGTCGAAAATTTAACTCAGTCTGATATTTTGCAGCTGGCCGCTTCTGCAGAACAACGGCTCAATCATCCGGTGGCAGAGGCCATTACCCGGTACGCCAGCACTCAAAATGTTCCGTTGTTAACAAGAGAGCATTGGACCTATGAGGTGGGTCTGGGGGTTAGGGCCTATATTGCAGGTCGCGAAGTGCTCGTCGGTAGCGAACGCTTTTTGCGAGAGTCTCACGTTCAGTGGGCCGCTTGTTCCGCCTCCCCAGGGACAGCAGCCGCCCCGCTAGTGTATGTCGCCTGCGACGGTCAGTTTCAGGGCACCATTCGCTATAGCGATCCGCTGCGCTCAGAAAGTGCCGATTTGGTGCAACGACTGCAAAAAGAGTATGGGATCGACCTTTATTTACTGACGGGAGACAATCCGCAGCGGGCATCTCAAGTGGCCGGGGAACTAGGGCTTTCCAGCCAGCACGTGTATGCCGAGGCGTTTCCTGAGCAAAAGGCACAGATTGTCCGAGACCTGCATAAATCCGGTCATACGGTGGCATTTGTGGGCGATGGTCTAAATGATTCTATTGCTTTGGCCTACGCGGATGTTTCCGTTTCGTTTGCCAGGGGGGCCGAGGTGGCACGAGAAACGGCGGACGTGGTGCTGATGGATAATAACCTGCTCGATTTTTTGGAGGTCATTGCGATCGCACGCCAAACCCGCGCCCTAATCGAGCAAAATATTGGTCTGGTGGTGCTCCCCAATCTAGCAGCCCTAGGCGTTGCCACCACCCGTGGCCTCAATCCCCTCATGGCCACCAGCATTCACAACGGATCCGCCATCATCGCCGGGTTAAATAGCCTTAGACCCCTCTTGCAGCACCAGCTCAATCCGCAACGAATGGCAAGCTAAAAAAATGGCCGTTGCGGATTTAAAAGATAAACAAATCCGTGAAATGTAGCGTTAGCCAGGAGTTTGTAAATAAGCTCTAACCGGGGATCGGCGGGATCGACAAATTTACCCCAGTTTTGAACTAAATCAAATAAAACTAGATAGAATTAGTTGGGAATAGCGGTCATTAACCAATTGGGTGTGACCGTTCGCCGCTAGTCGGCAACGATAGTTATCTTTAGATCTGCCCAGCGATCAAGGTTGGTTTTATGTCCCTGATTCATCTAGAAAGATCAGTCCTCAACTTTCACTTTCGAGAGCTCTTAGAAGACGGCCACGGAGGTAACCATCTGGCACTAGTGGGTCTAGGTGCCGTCTTACTAGGCCCAAAGCTACTGCCAACCATTGCAAAGGTATCAAAACCAGTGGCCAAAAAGCTGCTCAAAAGCAGCTACTCTTACCGTCCCCAGATGACCCTCAGTGAGTGGGTAACACAGTCTAAACAACGCTCGGAGCAGTCCTTTGCCATAGATGAGCAACCTCAAAATGTGACTGAACAGCGATAGATAGTGAAACAGAAAGAGCGTAATAAGGATTTTATAAGATCCAGAAATTAATGCTGGAGAGACGTTCCATGGAACGTCTGTACGTCAAATAATGGAACGTCTGTACGTCAAATAATGGAGCCTAATTAATTTTATTTCCTGAGTTAATACGGTTTATATAATATCCAACAAACAACGTAGCCTGTACCGTAGCATCCATTAATTAGGAATTATTCTTATTTGGCTTTGTACAATCAGTTTCTCCTTTTGGTTGTAAACATCCTCGATAAAAATAAATCATGACTTACGCATTAGCCCCCCTACCCCAATTCTAGGGGCAGGGGGGCTAATGCTGGGTTGAGGCGTAAAGCCTATTAGTACAACCTACTAGAAAGTAAAGTTGTTATTGTCAAGGGTGTTGGCATTAACATTCATTAGGATGGCTACCTGCTCCATGCCTGAGCCGGTATCGGCCAGAATGGCCGTATGACTGCCCACCTGTTGAGCCAGGACATTGCTGCCGAGGGAGGCATTGCCGTTGAAGATAGTACTCAAGTCGATGCGATCGCGATCGATCTCAAAGTCGAATATGGTGTCTCCAAACTCATTGACCTGATTGTAAGTGAAGGTATCACGACCTTGTCCACCCCATAGCAAGTCATCGCCTAGACCACCCACCAACATGTCATTGCCGCTAGAGCCGCGTAAGCGATCCTGGCCTGCTCGACCGTAGAGGCTGTCATCGTCAAGACCGCCCGTGAGAATATCATCACCATCACTACCATCAATCAAATCATTACCTTGACCCCCATTGAGGATATCTACACCCCCTTGACCGTAGATAGAATCATTTCCAGTT
>JBCCAQ010000187.1:0-10928 GCA_039814735.1 Cyanobacteria bacterium P01_A01_bin.15 | reverse complement strand
GCCGGGGGCCACTCCGCCTATGCCGGGGGGCAGCGCGCGACCGGGAGCGGAGGCCGCACCATCTGGACCGGGCGGCGATGCCGGGGCGCCGGACCCCCGTACAAGGGCGATATAGCGTGCCCGGGTCCGCACCGGCGGGCCCCAGCTCAGCCACCACTGAATTAAAGGTGCGACGCTTGGTCATGCGATAGGCAATTTCCTCTACATCTGTCCAGGTCAAACTGCTTTCAATATAGGCCTTTGTGATCACATTCAACAGATTTGTAAACGGGTTGCCCTCTGCTTCGGTCATCATGGTGTGGGGGATATCCAACACCCGATCAAAGCTGTTGTACCAGCAGTAAGGCTGGCGTTCTAGGGCCGCCTCAAAAAAACGCTGGTGGTCGTAGTTGTTAACAGCGCGATCGCTCTCACTGGAGATTACAAACGTCGGTGCGATGGAGGATTTTTTGACCTGTTTAAAGTTGTAGTTAGCAATTCTCAGTACCGCCCGCAAAGCAGAGATCTCAAACCCTGGATAGCTAGGCCCCAACAGGCTTTCCCATTCAAAGTAGGTATCGATATGTTTAACAAATAGATCGATTACTTTGCTGCTGCTGCTAAAGTACGGGGCAAATAAAATCGCCCGATAGATCTCATTTGATTTTTCCATGGCTAGCCAGGCAGCCAGTGTGGCACCGCCGGACAGCCCACCAATCACCACTTGGGAACCCATTTTTTTAGCAATATCTAGCCACTGCAGTCCAAACTTAAGATAGGTGCGGGGGTCGTCACTGAGCGGCGGCGGATTGCTCGGTCCCCATTCGCCCGCTAGACCATGTCCTGGCAGCAGCGGCACCAGCACATTAAACCCGGCTCTGTGTAGGGTTTGAGCCATGGGAATAAACTGATAGGGGCCAGCGGTAAACCCATGGAAAAATAAACACACCTTGTCAGTCGGTTGGCTGTGGAATAAAAAATACGACCGACAGAGATTGTCAATCAGCGATAGCCCCGACTCGCGGGCCGTTATTTTATTCTCAATAGATGTTTTGAGTGCCAGGTAGTCCGCCATAACAACCGGGTGAGTGGATGGGATAGGGGCATCCTACCGCTATTAAATCAGTTCTTAAGTTTTAAGTTTTGTAGGGCAGCGAGCTGTAAACCTCAAAACCAGCCGCCTGAGCCGGGTTGTAGGGAGACAAAATTATCTCTATGCCCTAGGGCGACGGTGTGCTGTCGGTTGGCAATTCATCGGTATTGCTTGTCAACAACAGCACCGCGCCATTGCCGTCCACGGTGCAAGAGCCCCACTCGTCGGGAAATTCTGTAATGGACCACAGGATCAAAAAGGTGCCGTCCTCCAGGGAGGTTGAGGGTTCTAGCTGGGGCGTACGTTCAGGGGTGGCCAGGTTTTCATAGCAGCGGTGGGCAATGGGTTCAACCCCATCTGGAATGGTGGGTCGCCTGGGGCCACAGGCGCTTACCCAGCTCAGCAGCACACAGCACAATAAAAGTTTTTGCCATGGCTCCAGTCGGACGGCGCGCTTACTCAACATATGTTCTCGCCAGTATATTTTTTTGAGCCAGCAACACCCTTACAATCAGTGAAGAGCTATAGCAGCTTACAAAACTTTTAGACCCGCTCCCCATGCAATTATTTCGCTTCCTTGTCCCATTGCTGGTTTCAGTCTTTTTTGCGTTTACCGGCTCCCCTGCGATCGCAGCCCCTTTCGCTGCATTGCCAGGGCTGCAGGGCGTTTTTTCAGGGACGCCCCCCGCTGATATCGGTGTCCATGGCACCCAGCTTGTGGACTGTCCCGCCTCGCCCAACTGTGTTAGCAGCGCCGCCGATGACGACGAGCACTACATTGCCCCCATCGAATATTCCGCTGAGCCAAGTGCCGTCCGCGACCAGCTGATCGCCCTCCTCAACAACCAGCCCCGCACCCAGATTATTGAGCAAACGGACGACTACATTTTAGTGGAGTTTACCAGCCGCCTGATGGGGTTTGTGGACGATGCTGAATTTTATTTTTTACCCGATGGCCATACCCTGGCCCTGCGCTCTGCGGCCCGATTGGGGGAGTCGGACCTGGGGGTAAACCGTCGTCGGTTAGAGCAGTTTCGACTGGCCCTACAGAGCCTGGGGGCCTAGGTAGTTTGGTGTCTGAGCGCTACCACATCAGACCGATGGCCCGGCAGGAGTTGGACCTGGTTATGACCTGGGCCGCTTCAGAAGGCTGGAACCCAGGTCTCCATGATGCTGAGTGTTTTTATGGGGCCGACCCTAGCGGATTTTTAATGGGGTTTCTAGACGGAGAGCCCATTGCCTCGATTTCCGCTGTTAAATATGGTGACTCCTTTGGGTTTATTGGCTTTTATATGGTGCAGCCAGCCTTTCGGGGGCAGGGCTACGGTCTAGCTATTTGGCAGGCGGCCCTGGGCTATTTGCAGGGTCGCAACGTTGGCTTAGATGGGGTGCTAGCCCAGCAGGACAACTACATCAAATCTGGATTTACCCTGGCCCATCGGAATATTCGCTACGCAGGGGTGGGCCGGGGAGAGTCAGGTGATGCTAGCTGTGGGCCGCTGGCCGATATCTCCATGGAGGCGGTCTTTGACTATGGTCGCCGGTTATTTCCCGAGGTGCGATCGCAGTTTACCCAATGTTGGATTACCCGACCCGGCAGCCATGCTGTGGGTTGTATGCAGGGGCAAACGCTGGCAGGCTATGGGGTACTGCGACCCTGTCAAACCGGCTATAAGATCGGGCCGCTGTTTGCCGACGGCGGTGCGATCTCGCGCAAACTCTTCCAGACACTGGTTGCCAGGGTACCCGTGGGGGCTCCAGTTTACCTGGACGTGCCGGAGGTAAATGCCGAGGCTGTGGCCCTGGCTGGACACTATGGCATGACCCCGGTCTTTGAAACAGCCAGGATGTACACCCAAAAAGCACCGGAGCTGGCATTGGAGCGCATTTTTGGTGTGACCACATTTGAGCTAGGTTAGCGAACAGGCCGGAAACCTAACCTCCAGAGCGCTACAATAATGAGAACATATTAAGTGTTCTTTACATTGGGACGGGAGTTGGCTATGGGTCGCAAGCAGGCCATCGTGATTGGGGCTGGAATTGGTGGGTTATCCATGGGTATCCGCCTCCAGAGTTTAGGGTTTGACACCACCATTGTGGAAAAACTCGATGCCCCGGGTGGTCGGGCCTATGTGCGCCAGGTAGATGGATTCACCTTTGACATGGGACCGACGGTGATCACGGTGCCCCACTTTATCGAAGAGCTGTTCTCTCTACAGCGAGACCAGGCCGCCCTCTCCGTGCCTGACTTTCCAGACGGGCTAGTGGATGAAAGCAAACGCATTAAGTCCGGCATTTCCGGCGGCCCCAACACCAGCCGCTATGTTGAGATTGTGCCGATCCTGCCGTTTTATCGGATTTACTTTGACGACGACACCTTTTTTGACTACGACGGCGACCCCGACAACACCCGCCGACAGATTCAAGAGCTGGGTGAACCGGGCGACCTAGAGGGCTACAGCCGCTTCCATGACGATGCCAAAGCCATCTTTGAACGGGGCTTTTTACAGCTGGGCTATACCCACTTTGGAGACATCGGCTCCATGCTGCGGGTGGTCCCCGACCTCATGCAGCTAGATGCGGTACGCACCCTGTTTAGCTTTAGCAGCAAATACTTTAAAAGCGACAAACTGCGGCAGGTCTTTAGCTTTGAAACCCTGCTAGTGGGTGGTAACCCGCTCTCGGTACCGGCGATCTACGCCATGATTCACTTTGTTGAAAAAACCTGGGGTATCCACTTTGCCATGGGGGGAACCGGTGCCCTGGTCAATGGCTTTGTGCAAAAGTTTGAAGAGCTAGGCGGCAAGGTTGTTTACAACGCCGAGGTCAAAAAGATTGACGTTGTCCGCGAGGGCGGCAAAAAAGTGGCCAAGGGGATTACCCTTGCCGATGGTACCGTCATGAAAGCCGAGGCCGTTGTCTCCAACGGTGACTGGGCCAACACCTACAGCAAGCTGATTGAACCCCAGTATCGCTTTTGGAACAGCGATCTGCGGGTAAAAATTACCCAGCAGTCGATGTCGCTGTTTGTGATCTACTTTGGCTTTAAGGCCGACGGTAACGAAGACGCCAAGCTGCGGCACCACACCATTATTCTAGGTCCCCGCTACGAGGAGCTGCTCAAGGATATCTTTGGCCGCAAGGTCCTAGCCGATGACTTCTCGCAGTACCTGCACGTTCCCACCCTGACCGATCCGTCACTCGCACCTGCCGGGCACCACGCCGCCTACACCCTGGTGCCTGTTCCCCACAACGGCTCTGGCCTCGACTGGGATACAATCGGCGACATGCTCAAGGATAAGGTGCTCACCTTTATCGACGAGCGCGGCTACCTGCCTGGGCTCAAGGAGCGTTTGGTCCATGTTAGCTACATTACGCCTGACTACTTTGAGAATACGCTTAATGCCTACATCGGCAACGCCTTTGGCCCCGAGCCGCTGCTGGTGCAATCGGCCTTGTTCCGTCCCCACAACCGCAGCGAAGACATTACTAACCTGTACATGGTGGGTGCCGGTGCCCAGCCAGGGGCAGGCACCCCCAGCGTCATGATGTCTGCCAAAATGACTGCCCGACTAGTGGCCGAGGATTTTGACATTGCCCCCGAGGTTTTGGGTAGCGTGCCAGAAGAGAAAAAAGCCTCTTTGGTGTAAGCGATCGCACCTGGCAGTGGCGATAATCCGCCTTGGACTGAAAGTCGCAAGGCTAGTTGGGTGAAAACCCACTAAAGGGGTTAAGAGATGGCTGAAAGCTCTGTATTTAGAGCGTCACAGCCAATCTTGTCCCTTTAGTGGACAGCCCTCAGCGGCGGGTTTTGAACCCGGCGTGGGATAGCGCCCCGTCGCCTAATCCACCCTCACCCGTCGGGTGAGGATCGCCATCATTTCATTGGATCGACCGGTGGGCAGGGGTTTGCTCCAATCGTTGGGCTCGGAGTAATTGAGCTTATGGAGCAGGGCAATGGTGTTGCGGATAGCGGTGAGACTGCCAAACAGAGTGTGGTTGACGGTTTCGTACTCGTACTCGGGCAGCACGGGGACGATCGGCGGCAAATTAGACCCGCCTTGGGTGTTGTCTTGAAACATGGTTCTGGTTCTCCAGGTAAGGTATGGCCCTAAGCCCCTCAGCGAGAGGATTTAGGGAAAGGAAAGCCAGAACCTAAAATTCAGCCACCCCGCGAAGTGTTTCGCTAATCGAGGTGACTGGGGCATAATAATGCCCAGACTCCAGATTGGCGCGTGCTTTCTGGGGTTTAGCCGTCGGTGGGTGTTGTCTCACCTGCCGACGGTGCTAAATATTAGGTTCTAGTGGAAAGGTCGCAAACATCACGACCATTAAAAAAAAGTAGAGCAAAAATCTGTTGCCGTCAAGACACAAACTATGAACGCCAGAATTTAACTCCCCATATCAAAAAAAGTTGATAAACGCTGGCCCACTAGCCAACCGCACTTTTCCCACAGCCCCAGGCATTTACCAGAACCGGGAAAGAAGGCCCCGAAAACTCGCCGTGCCCCTTCCCCTTTCCCTTTTCCCCTTCCTCCAACCAGTCCTACCCCCCACCCCGCGATCCTTCACCCTACAGATCTTCTATCGGGAAATCATCATGGAGCTGTTTGCACTCTTCTAGCAACAGTCCACCTTCGATGGAGTAAGCCTTTGGCGACCGTCTAAAAACCTCCTCACAGCGAATGTTAATCATATTGGGATTGGTATCAGCAAAGTCATCTGCCCCCACTCCAAATATGATGGTTTGCACACCCGCCCACAGACAGGTGGCGGCACACATGGCGCAGGGTTCACAGGTTGTATAGAGCGTGTAGCCCTGCGACAGCGAGGCGTTGCCCAAGCGCTTTGTCAGCTGCCGCAGGGCATTGACTTCAGCATGGCAGGTGGGATCATTATCTGGCTGGACCGTATTGCCAGAGCGCTGAACCACCTGATTATCCTTAACAATGACCGCGCCAAAAGGAGTTTTACTCTTACGAGCTTCCTCAATCGCGAGTTGCATAAAAGATTCGGTACCCATAGAGTTTGGCGCGTATTGGTTTAAACGAATTGGACGTATATAGCTCCTATTTTCCGGATATGGACGGATTTTCAGCATCTGCCCCAGGGGAGATGTCTCAATTCTGGGGCCAGGGTCCTAGGGAAATAGCACCGGTTTGGGCCACCGTTAGCTTTTTGGCGATCGCGTCACCTTACCACCAGCGCCGCCTGTCGCTCCCCACGTCGGAGAAGAGCCTTTGCCCTGGGTCTTGCAAAACGTCCCCTGAAACCGGGTGGGATCGCCAAAGACAAGGGGTGGCGGCTGTACAGCTGGCCGAGGCTGATTGGGTTCTTGAATAAAACCCAGGGCCTGCAATGCTTTTGGGCTCCAGGATTTACCCATAAATATAAACATGCCAGGGGAGTTGGAAACGGTCAGATAGAAATGGCAGCGGCGTTTGATATGCCAAAATCGTTGCTGTTTCATAACAGTTCACTGGATAAAATTAGTATAAAAAATAAGGACTAGAGACTGCGATAAAAACTCAAATTCCTAAGGAGGAGCCACACCCTTGAGGAGAAAATAATATCCTCCATAGATGCCATGGGCTTTTATTTATGGAGTAATGCTTATCCTGGGGTTCGCTGCCCATGGCACTATAATCAGCCCCAGGGCAAAGCCTTAGCCAGAGAGCCTGATGCGATTAACCCTGTGCAGGTGGGTAGACTGACTACGCTAATGTGATAAATGCTTGCTATTTGATGCAGTCTCCCATGAGACTTTCTGTCCGTTCTACTCTTCGTACGGATTGAAGCTGACCCGGATTATTGATCGGATTTGTTACGAAATCCTAACTCTTGGCACTGCCTGGGCTTCAGGTTGCCTACGCTGATATTTTTTAGAAGCGCTGACAGCTTTTTAGTATGAGAATACTAGGGACACAAAATTTGTTAGGCTCCATCCTTGAACATGCAGACATTGACTGCAATGTCTCCCAAAATTTATTTTTAGATCTTATTCAATTCTTGTCCCTAAGTATTAGCAACTCTCTCTTTTTGCTAAACAATTGAATTCGAGCTTAGGTCTATAAACAAGTAGGTTTTGTCTAATTTTTGTTGTTGGGAATAACGATTTTACCCTAGGCTTCTTTTAAAGATACATGCTTTGCAAAAATAACAAATTTCCGTGTTTTTCCCATAAAAATTAATCTGCCAGCTTGGGCAGTCTATAGACAAGAGACATTTTATTGAATGGATTTGATTTTCTTTGTTATTAGGTGAGGTTGGTTCAAATTTTTCTGAGATATGGGCAAAGCGTTTAAAGCGTCGATGCGTTACGACAATTGCCTTTTCTTGAATGCCCCTTGGGCTATACACAGCCTACGTGGGTATGTTTCTATTGCGCAGCCTCTATCTCCAAAAAAGGAAGAGATTTGGTCCTTGTAAAAAAAGTTTCGATATCTAAATGATTACTTGAAACTATCTACTTAAAGCCTAGACCAAAATACAATTTTCAACATTTTTTCTGTACAGCCTAAATATGAAGTCAACCATGGATGCTTTATTGGTCGAAGATAGCCGCTCAGATGCTCAGCTTGTAAAAGCAATCGTCAGCTCGTCAAATTCTGCAAAGCCCAATTTGCATCACGTCAGACGATTTGACGAAGCTCTGAGCGCGCTGGAGGAAGCGGCCTTTGATATTGTTTTACTAGATCTGCATCTTCCTGATGGCGAAGGGTTACACCTGATTAAACAATTAAAGCAGCTAGTCCCCCAGGTGCCCATTGTTGTATTGACAGGTCTTCAGGACGAAACAGTGGCTGAAGCTGCCCTCCATGAAGGGGCGCAAGACTACGTTGTAAAATCAGAAACCTTTTCTCCCCTACGATTATCCAAATTAGGCTACGTAGACGTTGGTAATTTATTAATTCAGCGGCTGCAGTATGCGATTAAACGGGCAGAAGCCATGCAAAAGACAGAGTCTAGCCAGGAACGCTATGCTCTGGTGGCCCAGGGGGCTAATGACGGCATTTGGGACTGGGATTTAATTAACAACCGTGTTTACTATTCGCCCCAATGGCAGTCTTTGCTGGGGCTCCCTGACAACAGCATGGGGGACAGCCCAGAGGAATGGCTCTCTCGGATCCACCCAGACGACCGAGAGAGCTTTGAGCAAAAGTTTCAGGACTATATTAGCTGTCGTCAGCAACAGTTTCACTATGAATATCGCATCCGACACAACAATGGCGACTACCTTTGGGTGCTCACCCGAGGAACGGCGCTCTGGGATGCCGATGGAGACGTTTATCGAATTGCGGGCTCTCAAACGGATATGACTATCCGTACCAAAGTAGTCACTCCCCCGCCACCGAAAAAAGAGGTTGCGCAAACGGCTCTTCATGCGATCGCCATTGGCATCATGTCTAGCCTGGCGGATCTCTACCTCGAGGAGAGCCGCTACAGCGAAGCCGCTCCCCTTTTAGAAGGAACGCTGATGATGCGCAAATGGCTGTGGGGTGATACCCATCTCGATGTGACGCTCAACCTCTATCAGCTAGCTACGGCGTATGACAACCAGGGGCGCTATAAAAAGGCTAAATTCCTCTACCAAGAAGCGCTCACGCTTTTTGAAGAGCACCTGGGCCCCAAGCATCACACTACTAATATTGTTCGACTTAAGGTTCTGTTGATTACTAGGATGAATAAAAAACTGGGGCTTTAGGCGTGTCTGTCTCCTCTCCCTGAGAAGCTATCGTGTACACACATCTCGGAAAGGGGCTTGAAATCCTGCATTACCCCCCTCAATCCCCCCTAAAGCGTAAGGTAAGGGGGAAAGTTCTAGTTCTCCCCCTTGGTAAGGGGGAGTTAGAGGGGGTGAGCTAGTCTTTAGCACTTGTGTGTACACGGCAGCCCCCCCAGTTAGAGGGGGTAAGCGTAAGTGCAATTTTCGATCACCTGTATGTACACGGTAGCTCCCAATAGAGGTAAGTCTAGTGAACCAAATTTATCTCTATCAGAGTTATGCCTCCCCATAGGCTCTCAAAGGAAACAATGACCTGTTGTAATATTCTCCTAGTAGAAGACTCGCCGACAGATGCAACTATTCTGATGGCCGCCTTTAGAAGCATTGGCTACTCTGGACAGATCCACATTGTTCAAGATGGCGTTGAAGCAATTACTTTTTTAGAACAGATTGTCCTCGATGACAGTCTGAATTTACCTCAACTAATTTTGTTGGATCTTAATTTACCCCGAAAATCGGGGCATGAAATGCTCCACGATCTCAAAACCAATCCCCAATGGCAATGTATTCCAGCCATTGTATTTTCTAGCTCTTCAAGGGATATTGACATTGGTAAAAGCTATCAGCTCCATGCCAATGCCTACATTGCCAAACCCATTGTCTTTGAAGACTATCGGCTGACGGTTCAGCGGATCCATGATTTTTGGCTAGAAACAGCACAGTTGCAGACGACCGGACTGCCCCAGCGATTAATTGTTGGAGTCTGACTCACCGGAGTCTGGCTCACCTAGGATAGCGACTTCCAATGTGTTATCTGCTTCCAGCGTGAAATAGAAGGTGGTGCCATTGCCAGGTTCTGACTCTACCCAGATGTGGCCGTGATGCCGCTCTACAATTTTTTTGCAAATAGAAAGGCCAATGCCATAGCCGTCTAGCTCCTGGCGGGTGTGCAGTCTCTGAAATAGGGCAAAGGTTCTCTCTTGATGTTCCTTGGCAATGCCAATACCGTTATCTTGAACAGCAAAGTGCCAGCTAGCTGACTGCCGCTGAGCTGAGATATGAATGTGAGGCTGCTCGGCACCTCGAAACTTGATGGCATTGCCTATCAGGTTTTGAAATAGTTGAATAATCTGATTTTTGTCGATCTTGAGGGTGGGGAGCGCGTCGTGGGTCACGCTTGCTTGGGTGTCGCTAATGGCGGAGCTGAGGTTTTCGATGGCGACCATCAAAACCGGTCCTAGCTCCATTGTTTCAAACGTGCTGTCCGCATGGGTAGCACGGGAAAAGGCTAAAATGCCATTGATTAATCCATGCATCCGAATGCCACCATCGACAATATGCTGGATATAATCATTGGCCATCTCATCCAGGTTTTTGCCATACTCCCCTGCCAGCAGCTGCGAAAAGACGGTCATCGCCCGCAGCGGCTCTTGGAGATCATGGGAAATGACATAGGCAAACTGTTCCAGGTCTGAATTGGACTGCTCTAGGGCCTGGGCTCGTTTGGCTAGTTCCTGCTCAGTTTGCTGACGTTCTAAAACTTCTGCTTGTAGATAGCGGTTTGCTGCCTGCAGCTGGGCAGCTCGGGCTTTGACCAGGTCTTCTAGGTGCTCTCGGTAGCGGGCCAGTTCGGTCCGAGCCTTTTTATGCTCTGTAACATCCACCAGCACGGCTAGAGAACGCAAAAAATTATCTGAGTCATCCTGATCGGCGGTGGCTGATAGCAAGACATCTCGGATATTGCCATCCTTGCATACCCACCGGTACGGCACATCCATACACATTCCTGTTCGATAGTAGTCTGGCAGGATAGCATCAGCGTGCTGACAGGATTCTGGGGTCAAAAACTCCGTCGAGTTGCGTCCTATGACCTCACTGCGTTCATAGCCAAATGTTTGTAGCCAGCGATCGCTAACGTCAATGATTTCACCCACATCGTTGATGGAATGCAACATGGCTGGGGTGTTTTGGTACAGGCTGCGATAGCGAGACTCGCTTTCTTGTAGCGATTGTCTTAGCTGTCAAGATTTTTATAAGAAGCTTCTACATATTTCAGGGCAGGCAAATTTGCCTACTCTATTGACCGAGAAGCCGTCTGTCAATAACACATGTTGGTCAGGGTCAGCTTGG
>JBCCAQ010000239.1:0-8297 GCA_039814735.1 Cyanobacteria bacterium P01_A01_bin.15 | reverse complement strand
TTCGCAGATCTTTCAAGCAATGTTCATTGCTCTTACGTAAACGAATAGCCATATTTTTCCCTCGCAGAAGTCCACCCTGACCGAGAATTGGGGCACGACGAAGACGTTCGGGCCTCCGGTGGACGCGGCGGGCATGAAGTGTAGAGGACCTGGTTCACCTACTGACTAAAGCTGGCTTGACGATACAGATATCGATTCGAACACCGTCTATGTCCTAGCCCAGCTGCCGTAACCCATGTTTTATCAGAGTCTGAACGCATTGATAGCCTAGGCTCTTACTAAGTTTTTATGTCATGAAATGCCAACATTTTGCTTGTTGGTGGTTGTTTGGGTGACAGATTATGAGAATACAGCACCAGGTAGTGTTCTCTGGCTAAATGGAGTCAGCCATTGAGCTTTCTTTAAAACTAAAGCTCCCCCTGAAAAATTGTTAACTTTTGCTTCGTCAGCCGGGTAAATAGCAAATTCTTAACGTTAATTTAATCTTTTGAGCATTGCACAAAGGCTGTGGAATCATTCATGCTGATTTGTGGTCTGAGGCTGAGCATTTTTGCGTGGCGTTCTAGAGCGTTGGGGCTAGGTCAAGGCAGGAGATTGCATGGCATTTTTCTCGCATCGACTGTTTGGGTTTCATTGTCATTTTAATACCTTTAATCAATGAAGATTTTTAACCATGACATCATGATGAGCACGCTGGATAAAAGCGGCGGAATTCATCTTTTTTCGGGTAGGGCGTTGGGGTTGAGCGCGCCGGGCGATCGGGTGCAGCTACATCCGGACCTGCGCCAGGATTGGCCAGCCATACAGGCGCACTACGAGCGTATCGGCTTAGAGTACAGCCACGACATTATTTGGAATGTTGATTTTGAGGAATTGGCGGAATATACTTCCGAACAAGTGTCGGTCTACTTTTTTGGCCATGGGTTTGATCACGATCATCGCTGTGCCCAACGTTTGCAACAGTTAGATGGTGACTGGTATAAAACTGTTCGGTATATTAATTCAAAGAACAACTTTATGGAGCTGGCCCAGCAGCTGGGTGTAGCGGTTCCGTTTACCCAATGTTTTGGCGATCGCACCGAGCTGGGAAATCTTGAGGCATTCCCGTATCCCTGCTATATCAAGCTGGCTGTATCGGATCATGGGGTGGGGATTGTCCGGTGTGAAAACTCTACCGATCTGTTGGCGGCTGTGGAACAGTTTCCGAAGGACAAGCCCTTTCAGGTCCAGGCGGAAATTCAGGCTTCAGTGTTTCTCAACCTTCAATACTGTGTCACTGACCAGGGGTTAGAGCGTTCTCTGGCCTCTGAGCAAATCTTAGATGGCTGTGTGCACGGCGGTAATCGCTATCCCACCTTGCATCAGCCCTGGCATGTGGTTGAGCCGATGGCTCAGTGGATGTACGAGCAGGGTATGAAGGGTGTCTTTGGGTTTGATGTGGCTGTTGTGGAGACGGCTGACGGTCCTAGCTACTTTGCAATCGAGTGCAATCCCCGGTTTAATGGATCTTCCTATCCGACGGAGATCGCGAGACTTTTGGGTGTTGATACCTGGTGTAGTGAGACTCTGCATACGGACTGTCAAAGCATTTCAGAATTGAATCTGGCTGGTTTGGAATTTGATCCGGCTACCAAAACAGGCGTTGTTCTAGTCAACTGGGGTACTATCCAGGCCGGAGCCGTGACGGTTTTGTTGGCGGGTACAGTTGAGCAGCAGACGGTCTTGAGTCGTCGGATGAGAGACCAGTGGCGTCGACAGCCGGCTCTGGTGGGATAGAACAAAAGACAACCACTGGGTAAAAACCTCAGTGGTTGTCTTTTGTTATGGCTGGTTGAGGATAAGCGGATAGTGCTCCGGTACCACCGGGATAAATCTGCGGGTTGGCCGCCGGTGGCGTTGGGTTTAAGCAGTGGGCTGTTTGCGCTGTAGGATACCGGTCAAAATGGCGAGGGCAAAGGCTCCTAGGATGGCAAAGCCCAGCATCAGCTTGCCACCGGTTAGGAGACCCGCCCCCAGCGCTACGATCGGTGGGTTGGAGATGGCAATGCTGAGTAAAAGGGCTGGGATAAAGCGAAGCCAGGATGCTTTGGTCAACCCGACGCCATAGGCAACAAAATCAAAGAAACCTGTCATTAAAAAGGCGGTCATCAAGAAAAAGTTGCGCTCCAGATGCTTTTGGGCGAGGGTGTCAACTCGATTGATAAAGCGCTCACCTACCAGGCGTTTGACAAAGCTGCGGCCAAACTGTCGCGATAGGAAAAAACTGAGGCTACAGGAGCCTATATCGGCAAGACAGATGATGAATAGCCCCTGGGAGAAGCCCAAAAGCCCACCGGCGAGCACAGAGTAGGCCGTGCCCGGTAGAGCGGGGATAACTACGCTAGTAAACCGTAGGAAAAACAGGATCACCGGTGCCCAAACGCCAAAGTTCTCAACGTTGGCCCGCAGCTGGCTGATACCGTAGCGTTGCAGTACCCAAATGATGGCGATGGTTGAGATCGCAATCCCCAACAGTTTTAGCCATTTGACCCATTTACCGGGTTTTGGGCCTGTTGTCTTGGTGGGGGGTTCAATAGGGCCAGGGGGTTTCATAGGAGGGTTTTTTTCTTACCTTTTTTGGTACGGAAGGAGACGATGGAGCCGGGGAGCGCTGAACGTTGGCTGTTGTGCTGATATCGGTGCTGGCTGTGGTGATATCTTGAAGCGCATCCTGGAGGACGGGGGAGATCCCGATGTCCTGGCTGTCAGTTTGGCGGTTACGCTCCTTATTGAGTTCACGAATGCGACGGGACAGCAGCCGAATAATATTGACGGCGATGCCTGGGGTTTCATCAATGGCCTCGTACAGCTGTTGCTGGGTGAGCACCAGACAGTCGCAGGTTTGCAGTGTGGTCACCGATGCCGAGCGCGGTTCAGCATCAAACAGGGACATTTCACCAAAGCAGGCACCCTGCTCTAGTTTGGCTAGCTCCTGCGATCGCAAATGCACCTGCACCCGACCCGACACAACAATATAAAGGGAACGGCCCTCCTCTCCTTCTGTAAAAATTGTATGGCTAGCTGGAAATGATAGCTCATCCATAATCGATGCTAGCCGCACCAAAAAGTCATCCCGCAGCTCAGTAAAGATCGGAACAGCCCGAACGAATAGTAAACGATCAACGCTGGTGAGCATGGTGAACCTGGTTTAGAACTCGGGTTGGTAAACGGCTAAAGCCCCGTGGCCAATAGTCTGATGCATTATGGCACAGGCCGCTGGGGTTGATTGGCCCCGATGGGTCGATGCTATTGCCGATAGGGCTGGCCTAGGTTGTGATCAGGCGTTTTTCCATCATCTTTTGGACCTGATCGGCCACCAGCGGATTAGGATCTTTTGCCATCAGGGGCAGCAGCGACTCCAACGCCCTGGGTGAGGCCATATCCAGGTAGCTTAAAACCGCCTCTCGCACAAACCCAACCGGGTGCCGCAGCGATGCCATCACATGGTCGGCGCTAATGCTCCAGCGTTCGGTGCGGGCCACGTGGAAACAGCAGGCCAACCCCCAATCCGACAGAAAATGCCTGACCGTCAAAAGCTGACGTAGCCGCTCCGGGGGAGGCATTGGTTTATAGGTGACCAGCGGCGTGAGGGCGGTTAGGGTGGCGGTCATACTAGACTGCTCAAACAGCGTCAAAATGGCGCGCTTAGCCGGAATATCTAAGGTGTTGTCTAAAATTTCTAACCCCCGAGCGCGGCTGCTGGCGGAGCCTTCTAGGCTCAGTTCCGCTGCTTGAATGGTAGAAGACGGGTATAGAAATCGCATTAGCATCAGCATCCGCTCCATGGCGTCGGTCTGCATGTCCTGGAGGGCACGCCGCAGCCAGTCAAAGGTATCACCGGGGGCTTTGTCTGCCCCACAGTCGATCAGTCCGCTGTAGAGCTGACCAATAAACTGTAGTTCCTGGTTGAGCAGGGTTTCTACACTTTGACGACCCAGGCCATCAAGGGCAATATCAATGTCTGCCGAACGGCGGAGACCCTGTTCATCGGAGAGTTTTAGCAAAATACGCAGGATCCAGCGGCGGGGCTCGCCCCAGGAAGTCATCAGATTAGAGGCCAGCAGCGTTAGGGCCTGTAGGGTGCCGATGCGACCAATCACCTGCCAGGCCTGATGGCGTAGGGTGTCGGGTTTGTATGGATTGCCGGCGACCTGCATCAGCATCGGCAGGGCGTCATCGCCGAGGGCCACTAGGGCCTGCATGGCCGCTTCCCGCGTCGATTTATACCGGAGGGCCTCAAGCAGCGACGGATAGTGCTCTTCTAGACGGGTGGCGGCGATGGCATCTAACATTGAGCGCCGTACCCGTAGAGAGTCGTCCTGCAAAAGATTGGGCACATGCAGCCGCAGCCCCTGCATATAGTCGGCTTCCCCTAGGGCGCGGCAGCCCATCACCCGTTCCCGCTCCTCTGGGTGAATAAGCATCTGCTGCAGAATATAGGTGGCCTGTGCCCGTTCCCCAGGCCGACCCCGTTTGAGCATCATGGAGGCGGCGGTACCGCGCACCACCGGAGCAATGCTGGGTCTGAGGTAGGGCTTTAGCTGGCTGACGTCGGCATCGGTCTGGGTTAGCCAGACATAGCGCATGGCCAGGGCCAGGATGGATGGCTCCTGGGATGGAAAAATTAGGGCATCCACATAGCCGGTAAAGATGGGGTCCGGATAGACCAGCATGGTCTCTAGGCTTTGCTGCTGTAGCCCAGGCGATAGCTCGCTAAGCATGGGGGCTAGCACTTCGCTAATGCTGTGGGGTTCGATCTGGGTGAGTAGCTCAATTAGCGAGCGTTTATCGGCTTCGGGGCCGGGTTTGTCGAGGGCCTCGATAATGGCCTGTTTTAACACCCGCAGGCTGGCATCGGAAAAACTGAGCAAACCCCGTTCAGCGGTGAGTACCAGCAGATTGAGGTATTGCGATCGCAGCAAAAATATAATCGCCAGCCACAGCAGCGACAGCCCCAAGGTAACCACCAAAAAGATCCGATCCCCCTGGAGCCAGCCAATGCGCTCAGTCAGGGCCAGCATCAGCAAAATCCCCACCCCCACCAGACCAATGGCGATGGCCTCTGCCACACTGACCACCGACTGTACCCGCGCCCGCCGCTGGGCCGGAACGGGTTGAAACAGCACCGGACGACTGCTGGCCACAACCGTATAGCGCAGCCATTCATCAATAAATTTAAGGATCACCAGCCCGATAAACAGGGCCTCTATCCCGGCTAAGCCCGGTAAACTCACCACCAGACACAGACCGCTCAGCACGCACAAAATAGCCGGTAGCAGCCCGGTGGTAACAAATAACCCCAAACGCTCAATCAGACGGCTGGAGGTAAATAGCTGGGTTGTTAGTTCCACCAAGCCCAAAACACCCGTAAAAATGCCTAAAAACTTAGCTGTCGTATCAACCGAAAAGTTTTGGGCAATCAGCTGGTTGAGATACTGAAATTCCACCAGGTATAGCAGCATCTGGGCCACGGCAAAAAAGCCAATCAGCAGCAGCACATAGCGCCGAATCAGCTTGCGTAACCGCCTGGCGGCAAAGGTCACATTGGATGGTTCAACGGTGCGTCGCCGAGAGTCTGGAAATGCATGTTCATAGGAGCGGCTAATGTAAAACAGGACGCCAGTGGCCAGCAGCATGATGCCCAGCACCAGGTACATGATGTTCTCTACATCTAAAAACCCGAGCAAAATAAACAGGGTAAAACCGCTGAGAATATCGGCTACCAGATTGCCGCTGCTAATTAGGGGAAAGGTGCGTTTGATTTCGCGAATGTTGAACAGCTGGTTGGCCAGCACCGCTAGATTTAGCTCATTGAGGTTGGTGATCGACTCCATCCACAGACGCATGGCAAAGATGGTTGGGGGAGCCCACACCGCCACCCCCAACCCGATGCGAAACAGAAATATGGGCAGGGTCATTAACAGGGCAATCAGTACGATCACCTGCCGCAGGGGCAGAAGCTGCTGCAGCCAGGAATAGATACTGCCCAAACTTACCCCAACCACGGCGCTAAACAGATAGATCAGCGGCAGCTTGTCCGCCCCATACTCCTCTACCAGCACATCCGCTTCCGGATAGATGGTTTTGTTATCCGCGATATCGTCGGGGATCAGGTCCTGCGCGGGAATGTTTGGGGTGCCATTCATCTGCTGCTCTACGTTCAACGCCGCGATTTCCGGTTGCAAATAGAACTCCATGAAACGGATCGCGTTTTCCTTGTTCGGCGCATCCGCCAGAACGCACATGTCTTCCTGGTACATCGTCGCGCCTTCGGACGGAATGTAATAGGCCAGAATATCCGGGTTTTGCTGGACATAGAGGTTTGCGCCCACATACCAATGGGCCGCCGCCACATCACCCGATGTCACCAGCGGAATGCTGTCGTAGGAAAAAGCAGATACGTTTTCGAGGTTTTCCCGAATGACATTGGCAGCAGCGACAACCTCATCTTCGTCGACGGAATTGACGGATGTGCCGTTCATGATGTGACCGATGCCGATGGTTTCGCGTGGGTCATCGAGCAGGATGATCTTTTCGCCGCTGGCGGCCAGGTCGAAAAGATCCGCCCAGCTGTTCATCTCGGAAACAAGGTTCTTGTTGTACACGACGCCCACATTGCCCCACGCATAAGGCAAGCAGTATTCGGCGTTCGGATCGGTCCTGGCCCGGATGAACTGCGGATCGATGTTGCTGAAGTTCACGCTTTGACCAATGCCGGTTTTGGCCAGCAGACCCAGCTGGTGCATGATGTCATGCATATGGACCGACGGGAAAACGACGTCGTAGCCGGAGGCGCCCGCCTGGATTTTGGCCAGCATCTCTTCGTTGCTGCCATAGGTGTCGAGGTTGACCTCGATTCCGGTCTGTTCGGTGAAGGCTGTCAGGACCGCCGGATTGATATAGTCGCCCCAGTTGTAGAGGTTGAGCTCCCCTTCGGCGGTGGCTGCAGATGCGCAGACGATCACAAGCGTTGATACAGTGGCAAGTTTTGTGGACGTTGAATTGTTCACGTGATGCTCCCAGGTGATGGACGTGTCCCCTTTAGGCTGGTGCAATAGTAACTTTTCTGTCAAATGTTATTATTATATCAAAAAGAGGCCTTTCCATGAGCAGTGGTTTTGCATCCTTCCCTCAGGGCCCATTGGGCGATTTCATCGGGAAACTTGAGCAAATTCTTCCAAGCCTGCCCAAACAAGAGGCAAAGGTCGCTCAATTCATCCTGCTGAATGTGCAATCCATAGGTCCCGAGACCGGCAAGTCTTTGGCCGAACGCATCGGCGTTACAGAAATAACAATCGGACGCCTGATGCGGCGGCTCGGATATGGGGGCACAAAGCACCTCAAGGACCTGTTGAGAGAGCATTACGCGGTCGGCGGGGCCGCGATCACGCCAAGCACGGACATCAGTGTGAAGATGTCCCAGGTCATGGAAGCCGAGTTGAGTGCGATCCGAACAGTGTTCCAACAAACCGAGAATGACCACTGGCGGTCCGCCCGGGAGCTGGTCGCCACCTCCGATCGGGTATACGTGACAGGGTTTCAATCGGTGCGCGGACTTGCCGAAGACTTCACCCGGCGGCTTTCCATCGCCCGCCCGAACGTGCAGTACCTGTCACCGCATGACGGCATGTTAGGCGAATGGCTCGAAAGCAAGACGGGAGACCACGCAGGCGACTGTGTCATCCTGGTCGATGTGGTGCCTTATGCAGGAGAGGGTCAGGAGCTTGCCCGGATAGCCAAGCAACAAGGGCGGTCTCTGATCGTCGTCTCAGACGAGTTCTGCCATTGGAGCGCTGCCATCGCGGACGCCTGCCTCTATGCACCGTCCAACACCGGTCTGTTCCTTGAATCAACGCTGGGGCTAAACGCGACCTTAGCGCTCTTGGTGGATTATACGGCGAATGTGTCTGCCAGTGATGCAAAGAGACGCCTTTCCAGCTGGAAGAAAAACGCGCGGCGGCTCCGGCTGTTCTAGAATACGCAAACCGCGCAGGCGTTGACTGGTTTTCGTATTGCGCCCGAAAGGCTCGACTGCAGGATGCGGGTGTGCGTCATACACAAATAGGCGCCACTTCAAAACAGAGATGGTGTGCGTCTTGAGCAAAACGCTTCCCGATTCACTGGCAGCGCGGCAACCACCCAAAAACCTCCACCGTATCAGGCGGCTGTCGCCTGTTTCACCTTCTCCACGGCTTTGGTGATGACCTCGGCGATTGATGTGCATTCGTCGAGAGACAATCGCGCGGGCAAGCGGACAT
>JBCCAQ010000198.1:0-10487 GCA_039814735.1 Cyanobacteria bacterium P01_A01_bin.15 | reverse complement strand
TTAACAACAACTTTAAACCGTTGCAGCAAAACGCGTTGGCACTAATCGGCGAGTAGGCTCCGCTACGGCGACAAAATTTTTTCGGTTCCACGGTGGAGAGACGTTGCATGCAACGTCTCTCCACCGTGGAACCTAATTGTAAAAATCCGCCGCAAACTCGTCCCCATAGAAATCATCTTCATCACCATCATCGTGGCGGATTTCAGCGCTTTGGGCACCCAGACCAAACGCTGCTAGCAGCCCGACATTCTCCCCGGCTGAGTCCAGCACGCTGGCCTGTAGCTCGTGCCACACTGGGGCCGCCTTAAGCAGGAGCTGTCTCCCTTGGGGGGTAGCCTTGAGGGACTGACTGCGCCGATCTTTGCCAGGACCAACGTCAATCCAGCCATGGTTGTACATGCGCTCGATGGTGCGGCTCACCGTAGATTTTTCCATCCCCAGCATTTTGCCCAGCTGTCCGGGGGGAATGGGACCCCGGCTGACAACGGTGGCTAAAATATTGAGCTGGTTGGTGGTCAAGCCGATGGGTCGTAAAGCCTCATCATAGAGACGGGTGACCATCCGGTTGAGCTGTCGCAGCCGTCGGGCGATGCAGTCATTGGCCATCTGGCGAGCAATTTCTTTGGGCGTACCGTAGGGAAACGACATGGGGAGCTTTCTAACAGCTAGTTGTATAATCAACCATTTTGAGGTTGATTATAAACGGACCGGCGGTTCGAGGGATTGATGTTTGTTTCCATACATCAAGACGTTTGATACACATCACTCAATGTTTATCCACAATCGGTAATAATTAGCAGGTAATCGTGGTGATGGCCGATGGACATGCTTGACGCCGGTATGGCAGATAGTCTTTGGATTGGGTTGATTGTGGGGCTGGCTTCATTGGTGCAGGGTCTGACTGGATTTGGCTTTGCCCTGGTGGCTGTTTCCCTGCTGCCATTTTTTATGGAGCTGCAGCTGGCGGTGACCCTGGTGATTGCTGTGAGTTTAATTGGCAATGTAGTGCTCTGGTGGTATCACCGCGATAGTTTTGAGTGGTCACGGGTGGTGCATCTGGTGGTGGCGGCCCTGGTGACCATTCCCGTTGGGGTGGTGGGGCTCAAGTATGTGCCGGAGCATCTAGCGCTGCAGACGCTGGGGGTATTGATTTTGGGGTATGTGGCTTACTCGGGGTTACAGCTGTCGCTGCCGGAGCTAACCGGGCGCTCTTGGGCCTATGCCTTTGGCGCTGCCTCAGGGGTGCTGACGGGTGCGTTTAATGTCGGCGGGCCACCGATGGTGATCTACGCTAGCTGCAACCAGTGGAGCCTCCAACAGTTTAAGGGCAATATCCCTGGGGTATTTACTGTGATGTCGCTGGTTGCGATCGCAACCCATCTATGGCAGGGGGATTTTGACCAGACCTTAGTCACCCAGGTGGGCTATGCGGCTCCATTTTTTATAGCGGGTCTAAGCTCAGGGATTTGGCTTTCCAACTACATTAACGCCGCCGTTTTTCGCCAGGGAGTGCTGCTCCTGCTGGGGGCCATTGGTCTCAAGCTGCTGGTCTAGGGGGTGTCGCTGGCTAGAGCCTCAGGGCTCCGGGGTTTCCAATGATTCGGGGGCGGTATCCTCGGGGGCAATGTCCACCGTTTCGTCGGTGATAACCTCCACCTCGGGCGGCGATGCGGGCAGGTCCGTCTCGGCTGCATCGGCGGGCTCGATCCTGGTAGGGTCAAGGTCAGCCGGGTCTAAATCAAAGGGTGGGTTGTCCCTGAGGCTTTCCCTCAGCGCTTCGCCAAAGCTGGGGGGCTCCTGGGGGGGAGCGATCGGATTGTCCGCTGGCGTGTCTGAGCTGAGCCGAGCCACCTGCTCTGTAAAGTAAGGTTGGCGATAGCTAAGGGATTCGGCAAACGCGAGGCCAGCGCGAAAGGCAACTAGCGCATTGCCCGGATCGCCGCTCTCCAGGTAGAGCTGCCCTAATCGGTCGTAGGCGACTAAAATGCCGTGCTGGTTGTAGGCCTGCTGCTCGGCTCGCACCAGCAGGTTATACATGGTGAGTGCTTCATTGGTGAGCCCCTGCTCCGCGTAGAGATCCCCTAGCTCCTTTAGCACCGTACTCACATGACCGTAGAGCTGGAGGCCCTGGGCCGTCACATAGGCCAGGTTATAGTAATCAACTGCCTGGGCATCACCGTCGATCGCCCGAAAGTTACGGGCAATGTCAATTTCTAAGGGCGGTTCGCGCTCGTATTGTCCGGTGGTCCGATACAGCAGCAGCAGCTCTGTTTGGACCGGCAGCGCCTGGGTGATTTCCTTGGATTCCTGGTAGCTAAAAATCAGATCCTTGAGGTACTGGGTCTGCTCCAGCACGTTGCCCTGGATTTTTGCCGTGGCGGCCAGATCCGTATAAAGCCGAGCCGCATTGGCAAAATCAAACCACTGTAGATAGTGGCTGGCCAGCACCACAAACCATTCCTGCTGGGCCACCTCATCATCAGCTGTCATCACCAGCAGCTGCTGATAAATTTCAGTGGAAAGGTCGCGTGTCCGTAAGGTCTGTGCGATCGCAGCGATGGTTTCCACCTGTTCTAGGGTAGCCGTTTCCTTTTCAGCCATCCAGATCCGCTCTAGCCGCACCGCCATCAGCCGAATCTCCTGGGCGCGCTGGGCGTTCCAAGCCTGCTGGGCGATCCGTGTGAGGGCCTCCAGCTCCGCCTCTAGCCCAAATACCCGCCGCAGCTGCACCTCCTGCATCCAAAGGGCAAAGGCCTCATTGGGCTGCTCGGTCAGGAGCAGCGCCCGCGCCTGTTCATCTAGGCGAAACAGCTCTAGTTCCAGGTTATATAGTTCAAGGGGGCTGAGGGGACGATCCACCACCGTCGTGGGCAGCAGCGGATCTCGAGGGTCTGCCTCCAGCGGATCGGTGAGAAACGCATCTAGCAAAACCGGGTCTAACCGCTGGCCATACACCGGCAGCGACAGCAGCAACAGGGCCGCCATTCCCCCAGTCGCCAGCCGACCCAGATACCCTAACCACGGCTGCTTTTGTAAACCAAAATAAACACTCATTTACAGAACTTTGTACTCGCGCTGTTTTGCGACCGTGAGCGGTCGTCTGTGCTGTAATCTTGAGATCCTGTGTATTGTTTTGCGTTGCTGCTCCATGGTTGAGTGCAAGTCATCGACGCATTCTCTCAATTAGCAACGGTAATCTTTTGTCAGCGGGCGCTGGCTGTATCACCATAACAAATCTGTTAACTATGTCCCTAAATGTAGCAACCCGCACTATCCGGATTGGTTCTCGCAAAAGTCAGCTAGCTTTAGTCCAGACCCACTGGGTGCAGGGTGAGCTACAGCAGCGCTTTCCTGAGATTAACTTTGAAGTTAAAACCATGGAAACCCAGGGGGACAAAATTCTCGATGTCTCCCTTTCTAAAATTGGCGACAAGGGTCTCTTTACCCAGGAGCTAGAGGACGACATGCTAGATGGCACCGTGGATTTTGCGGTTCACTCGCTTAAGGATTTGCCCACCCGGCTACCCGAGGGGCTAATGCTGGGCTGCGTCACCGAGCGAGAAGATCCCGCCGATGCCCTGGTCGTCCATGAAAAGCACGGGGGTAAAACCCTCGATCAGCTGCCGGAAAATGCCATTATTGGCACCTCTTCGCTGCGGCGTCTTGCCCAGCTGCGCCACCACTATCCTTCTTTTCAGTTCAAGGATATTCGCGGTAACCTCAACACCCGCCTGCGCAAGCTTGACGAAGGCCAGTACGATGCCATCATTTTGGCGGTGGCCGGTCTTAAGCGGTTGGACATGGCCGAGCGGATCCAGCAGGTGGTGCCCGCTGATGTCTCTCTCCACGCGGTTGGTCAGGGAGCCTTGGGGATTGAGTGCCGCAGCGGTGATGAGGATATTCTGACGGTGATTAAGACCCTGGAGCATGGACCCACGGCCCAGCGCTGCTACGCTGAGCGGGCCTTTTTGCGAGAGTTAGAGGGCGGCTGTCAGGTTCCCATTGGTGTCAATACTGTGATTGAGGGCGATACCCTAACGCTAATCGGCATTGTGGCTAGTCTGGATGGTCAAACGGTGGTGAAAGACCAGATTTCAGGACCGGTCGCCACGGCGGATGAGCTGGGTACGACCTTGGCGAAGCGGGCTAAGACGGCCGGTGCCCAGGAAATTTTGGATGCGATCGCAGCCGAAAGCCGTTAAAAAAGCGTATTGATCGGCCTTCCGTAGGCTTAAACACTATGCACAGATCCAATCCACCTCTAGACTTGATCCCGTGACACACGGGTTTTTCATCGGGGCAGTAGAAACGCAATGCGAATTTTATTTGTGGCAGCAGAGGCCGCCCCCCTAGCCAAAGTAGGTGGCATGGGAGACGTGGTCGGTACGCTGCCCAAGGCGCTTCGGGCCATGGGGCATGATGTGCGCGTATTTATGCCCTACTACGGCTCTATCGGTTCAAAGATAGATGTCCCCAGTGAGCCCGTCTGGTGGGGGTATGCCATGTTCAATACCTTCGCGGTATATGAATCCACCCTGCCCAAGTCCGATGTGCCCCTATACCTATTTGGCCACCCCGCTTTCGACGGTCAAGAGATCTACGGCACGACCGATGAGGACTGGCGCTTTACCTTTTTTGCCAACGGCGCGGCCGAATTTTGCTGGAACCATTGGAAGCCAGATATTTTGCACTGCCACGACTGGCACACCGGCATGCTACCCGTCTGGATGCACCAGTCCCCCGAAATTTCCACGGTGTTTACCATCCATAATCTGGCCTACCAGGGTCCCTGGCGCTGGAAGCTAGAAAAGATCACCTGGTGCCCCTGGTATATGCAGGGGGATACCACCATGGCTGCGGCCCTGCTCTATGCCGACCGGGTCAATGCTGTTTCCCCCACCTATGCCCAGCAAATTCAAACCAAGGAGTATGGCGAAAAGCTAGAGGGGCTGCTGTCCTACATCAGCGAAAAACTCAGCGGCATCGTCAATGGCATTGACCTGGATGAATTCAATCCGGCTACGGACCAGCAAATTGAACAAACCTTTACCGCTAGCACCCTTGAAAAACGAGCTATCAATAAACAGGCCCTCCAAAAAGAAATGGGTCTAGAAGTTAATTCTGACCGATTTGTCATTGGTCTCGTAAGCCGTCTGGTAGAGCAAAAGGGCATCGACCTAATTTTGCAAACTATGGATCGCTTTTTAGCCTATACCGACGCCCAGCTGGTGCTACTGGGTTCAGGCAATCGCGACTATGAAACCCAGCTATGGGAGCTATCCAACCGGTTTCCGGGTCGCGTCTCGGTTTATTTGATGTACAGCAGCCAGCTCGCCCAAAAGATCTACGCTGGCTCCGACGCCTTCCTGATGCCGTCGCGGTTTGAGCCCTGCGGCATCAGCCAGATGATCGCCATGCGCTATGGCTGTATCCCGATTGTGCGACGTACGGGCGGCCTAGTGGATACGGTCACCCACCACGACCCGGTCAACGGTGTCGGCACCGGCTACTGCTTCGACCGCTATGAACCTTTGGACCTGTTCACCTGCATGGTAAGAGCCTGGGAAGGTTTTCAATACAAACCCTTCTGGAAAGAATTACAAAAGCGAGCCATGTCAGAGAACTTTAGCTGGGAAAACTCTGCCATGGAATACATTAAGCTTTACAGCGATATCAAGGAGCTGTCTCCCAAAAACCAAATACCTACCGAGTATGGCGGTCAGCTGACCGTCGGGGGCAGCTGAGCTAGAGGTTAAAATTGACCTTATGGAGCCTCCACGTTGTTCTCTATTTCAGATAGGTTTTGGGCAAATCGAATACGATGCCGCCGAGAGATCTGTTGTTCTGGGTCAACACCATCAAATGTGGGCGGAATCCAGGCCCGGATAACTAGCAAAGCCCCCAATACCAATAGAAAAGCACAGGTAGCCATAATCTGTACCCAAGGGGTTTCTAAAATGCCCCGCACAATAATTTCCCTTAGCACTGAAACAATTGAGATTTCTACCGCCACACCGATAGAAACACGATGCTCTTTTAAGTAGATAATCAGCAACCGAAACAGTTCCACCAAGATCAGTAGGAACAAAATATCAGCAGTAACCTCAGGGAAATTTAAAGGTGGTAACAGTGACAGAAACATCTCCCGTAGCTGCATCACCATAAAACTGAACAAACCAATACAGAGAGAAATTACGATTAAGTCCTGTACGAGTTCTAGAAAACGTACAATATGGGTACCGTTGAACCAGCTACCCCAGCGTGGGGATGTTGATGCAGACGAGGATTTCATAATATTCAGTGCTAGGTGGTACAGCAATCGAGATAGCTGGGATATCGGGCATAGCAACAGCCTGTCAGCCAGTCCCTTCCTATGCCAATCGAATAGCTAAGCTATCCATTCCCATGGTTACCGGCCCACCATAATTTGTAAAATGTCAATCTTAAAATTAATTAATAAGTCATGCTTATGAAAAAGGTGTTAATAGATTTGCCAGGCAAATATTTTAGAGGGTAAGCTGGGTTGCTTCTAGGACTGGGGTATCGGCAGGCTGCCGTTTTCACAGTTTGCTATTTTTTCTAAGATCAGTTTTTGGGCAGCCTGGTCACTCTGCTGAATCTGTTGAATCATGGCGATGTTAATTAACTCCATGCCCAAACGCACCCAGTAAGCTCCGGTAACAGTATCAAAATCGAGGGGAGGCATCTGACTGGCATAGGACCGATTGAGATCTAAAGAAAGCCGATCGCTGAGGGACCGTATCACATGTTGTCGCTGCGGCTCGGACTGATTGAGGAGATGATCCATCGGCTGGGAAAAAATCTCGACGATTCTGTTTTTGTTAGCCTGCTTTTGCAGCCACACTTCCACAGTAGACACGGGCCAGTCGGTGGTCTCCTTGTCAACTTTGGCAAAGGCATGGGCCTCGGCATAGGAGACTGTGCCATCGGCATTATAATCAGCGGAGTCAACGGCCTTACCCGTACGGTCAATGCCGCTGAGGCCAGCAAAAAAGCTAGAGCTGTAGTCGCGGTAGTCGGCTTCGTTTACAGCGGGGGTACAGCCTACCGAAGGTCGCTTGGCAACGGTGGCAAAGAAACCACAGCGGGTTTGCAGAGCAACAGGATTTTCAGGATTGCCTTGTTCGTAAATGAGATTGGCAAAGGAGCCCGAAAAGCACTGGGCCATCATGGCGACAAAGGGCCGATCGGCGGGTAGCTGGTCTAGCCAGCCGGTTAGCTTCTGCACCGAGACAAACTGTTCCTCCCAGAGGATTATCGAATTGTTATCAGGGTCTTTGCGGTTGTATGCTCCATGGCCAGTAAAATAGAAAAATGCCGGACAGGGGGATGATTTATTGGCCAATCCCTCAAACCAGGCTTGGGCATTGTCAACGGTGGCAGGGCCATTCAAACTGTCAATTTCTGGAGGTTTGAACTGCTCTCGACCCAGAAAATTAATAAAACGAACGGTGGCGTCACCGTTATTACCGTTGGCAAAATATTGACGAACGCTGCCGAGACCAATGCCGAGGGTGCCGAGGGTGCGTTGAAAGTAGCGCACATTTTTTTCGAGGGCAATTTCGTTGTAGGACGGGGCACCGCCCCCCGCTAGCACCAAAAAATCCATGGGGACGGTGGCTGGAGTTGGTACTGCGGTAGCCTCCTCCTCAGGCGGTTTGTCCCAGCCCAGACCCAAGCTGATGACAACTCCGACAGCCCCCATCAGGCCAGTGGTTAAGAGCGCAGTGAGAAATGTTGATATACGCATGTAGGGGAAAGCGTGTCTTGCTTTATTTTAGTCGCAGATTTTGTGGCGGTAGCGGCACCTGACGACCTTTTATGGACAACCGCTTAAAATGGGGAGGATTTTGGCCATTTGCTGTTGAGTTTGCCAAACCATGCATCAACTTGTTACCGCTGCCCTTGACGCTAAGGATTATCACCATGCTAAACAGCTAATTAAACAGTGGCGCAAGGCGGCCCCAAAGGATCCGCTGATGTTGCTATCCATTGGGCGTTTGCAGGAAGGCACACTGCAGTGGGATGCGGCGGAAAAGACCTATCTAACGTTTCTAAAACGGGTGAATAATCCAAAGCTGATGGGTCAGGCTCGAGCCGGGTTAAAGCGCGTGCAGCAAACCCGCGAGGCTAGCCGTCAGGAAGCTCTGGATGAGGCGAAGGCCGTTTTGGGTAGTGAAGCCCCTGGGCTGCTGGTGATTATGCCGCCGGAGGAGCCACAGCAGGCAGCCATGGGTTTGGCTCAGGTACTTCGAATTGATCCCTATATGGCCCGGCTGCAGCTACCGAAGCAGGGGCTGCGGCTGCAGCGTACGGGCTCCATTGGGGAGATGCAATATTATGGCGAGGCGCTGCAGGCAGCGGGGGTACCCACCGCCTGGGCGACCATTGACGCGCTCAAGGCCGTTCAGGTGTTTCAGATAAAGCATTTTCGGGCGGTTTCACCCCAGCCTCTGGTGGTTTGCCAAAGTCCGACGGGGCAAATGGGCTCCCTGCAGTTTGACTGGTCCGAGGTGACCCAAATAGTCCGGGGACAGCTGCCGGTGTTTGAGCAGGTAACTGAGACGGGACCTCGGGGCAAACGGCGGCGCAAAGAGCAGGTGCAGGACTATGCCCAGGTGGTGGATCTGCATGTCCATGGGCGCAAGATTATTTTGAGAAGTTGCGATCGCACCTACGAATTTCGTAAAAGCGTGGCCCTAGTCCCCGACCAAACCAACCTCACCTCCACCCGCATCCGTTGGAACGGTCTGATGCAGCACATCACCCGTGGCACAGACTGTCCACAGCGGCAGAACTTTACCAGCTTTGGCCAGGGCGCACTGGAGATGATCCCCCTACTGCCCCACATCCCCGTCCACATGGACCTCAACTGGCGTCAGGCCAGCGATTGGGATACAGCATTTCAAATTTACAGCACCCTGCTCTTTTGCCAGCCCCCCGGTTTTTAAATTTTCCGAAACCATAAGCCAATCCTCCAAAAAACTGGGGGGCTAGGCAGAAACCGGGACGCTAGGCAGTGGGCGGTGGTGTGATCCGAGTGCGCTCCAGCCGTCGACTAATCTGATTGAGCAGCTCAAAGTCTGCCTCTGGCAAACCACCGCCGCGTCCTGGGACGCCCTCAGCCAAAAATGCAAACGCCTTGCAAAATGCCTCACCATCGGCTCGAATCGGCGCATCCAAATGGCAGGGAATCACCCGTTCAAACCCTAGCCGAGCCACCGCCTCTGCCCAGGCCAGCACAGAGTTTGTACCCCGATTAAAAATCAATGACTGCAGCACCGGAGCCGCCAGCAATCTGCCGTTGCCCCGCAAACGCTCAAACGACTGCTGCCACCGGGGCTCCCACTCAAACGGATACAGTCCAAAATAGGCTCGTTTGGACCGATCCGACGCCGTTCTGGCTGCCCTCAAAACGTCTCCCCACCGGGGTTCTTTTAACGCATCAGGGCGAAAGTAAAAGGCAAACAAAGCAATTCGCCGCCAGCCCTTGCTACGGTTTTCTGCGGTGTCCGCCGGGGCATCGGCCGCACTATCCCTGGCATGGAACAGCAACGGATAGCTATCGAGTTGCACAATCGGCGGCGGATTAGCGGGAATCGACACCACCGAATCCGTCACCATCAGGGTTTTAGACGCACGATGCACCAGAGCCACTTCAGAAAAAGGACCCAGACCTAGGTCTATCGGCCCCAGTATCCGATAGTCAAACTCATCGCCAAAGGGAGCCTCCGCCGGGTTTTCCGGTAGCCAGTGGGTGCGCCCCAGGGGAAACCCTAGCCAGCTCACAGGCAAGTTGACAGGAAAGCTCCACTGGTGCCGAACAGCATACACCTGGGCTGTCGGAAACTTGCGAGCAAACGGCCCCACGAAGACCTTATGTTCTAACCCAGTAACGGTTGGCAGCAGAATGTACCTAACATCGCCGTAGGATGCCACTAGCTCATTTACTAAGCGGACGCATTCAGGCGTGGGGGCAACGGGCGCATAGACCAGCAGACCGCCCGCCGCTAGGCGCACCACCGTCATGCGGATAGGCACCACCACATAGAAAATGCCCTGCATTTGGTCAAAGGTCCAAACCTGATCGGCCACCACCTCACGTCGTAGGGTCCGCCGTTGACCGTAGGGGTACAGCGGCAGCAGCGGCCACCATGGCCACGACCAGTCGGCGGAACGTTCAACTGCCCGCGCTTCGTACACACCTTATCCTCCGGATTCAACCCAAGCTTTAGTATTTTACGGCTTGTGACCCCTATCACTACGTTTACTCAGTCAATCTCAGAAACCCCTTAAGCAACACTCAGTCACTGGTCAGATATCGCTCAGGTAGCTGCCGCATTCTAGTAATCAATGAAGTCCATCACTGATTCGCCCAGGAGCTTGAACCATGAAACGCACACTTCTTTCCGCTTTGACCGTTCTGGTTGCATCCGCTGCCATTGCCCCCATCGCCGCTGCCGCTG
>JBCCAQ010000035.1:0-27564 GCA_039814735.1 Cyanobacteria bacterium P01_A01_bin.15 | reverse complement strand
GTTAAGCTCAAACTGACCGTTGGCATCTTCATGATCGCACTGGTAGGGCTCCCACCCTAGCTGCTCCATGTAGTCCACTATGGTAGAGATCAGATCAAATTGACGCATTAAATTGATCTGGTCGTAGCAGGGACGTTCCGCCGTATCGAGATCGTCAGCAATGGCGTAGCCTGATTCTGTTTTCTTCAGTAAAAAGAACTCGGCTTCTACACCAGCCTTGTAGGTATAGCCCAGCTCAGTACACTGAGCCAACACCCGATTGAGCATTGTGCGGGGAGCGGCAGGAAAGGGTTCGCCCTCAAAGTAAACATCGCTGGCAACCCAACCGACAGTAGGCTCCCAAGGCAGCTGAATCAAAGAATCTGGATCTGGAATAGCGGCAATCTCAGGCGCATCGGGTCCTAACCCTAAATTGGAAGCAAATGAAGAAAAGAATGCCCCATCTTGCTCCACTGATGCAATCTTAGTCGCAGGTACCAGCTTGGCCCTAGTGCCCCCTAGCAGGTCGGTATAGGAAACCAGAAAAAACTTAATGCCAAGCTCTTTTGCCTTCTCTACCAGTGTCTGTGTTTGCGTGAGCGTTCCTACCATAGTCTTAGGATCCCTTGGGGCTATGCTCCCTCAGTAAAACAGCACCAATAGGGAGCTTTTGTAGCTGTGGCTACCATCCGATAAAGCACCTGACTAAATAAAGCTGCCATGCCTGCTAACCAAAGCTATTTCAAGGATTTAACCTTTGCGAGTGAAAGTCGCTTGTCATAACAAATGTAACAACGTATTTTAAGCCTGATTCACACACGGTAAGTTTGCCTTGGAAGCAAGATGACCGGCTGCAGCTTGAGCGTGATTTGGTCAGCTTGAGGACAGTTTGAGATGGATAATATTGCTAGTATGGCTTCTGGCTAATCGCCTGTTGGCATCAAACTCTATACTTTAAAGATTGCGATCGCAATGCAAATTCTCGTTATTCAGAACAGCATTCGGGACCCCATCGGAATTTTGGGAGATCATTTAGTCAGCCACGGCGCTGAACTGGTGAACTGGCTACCAGAACAGCAGTCAGAACTACCCCAGGGAGATTTTGCAGGGCTGATTATTTTAGGGGGGTACATGAATGCCCATGAGGATGATCAACATCCCCATTTAAAACAGGTGGTTGAGCTGATTCATCGGTTCTACGCTGAGAACAAACCCATTATGGGGGTGTGTCTAGGCGCTCAGCTAATTGCCCGTGCGTTTGGATCGCAGGTATATCCCCACAGCAAGCCGGAGCTAGGGTTCTCTCCTTTGAGGGTGATTGAGCCTCTGGCGACAGAGCCCTGGCTGCAGAACTGTCCTGCCGACTTGCACATTATGCAGTGGCACTTCGATACGTTTGATTTGCCCAGACAGGCGACATTGCTGATGACCAATGATATTTGTCAGCATCAGGCCTATTGCATTGGTGCCAATATCTACGGGTTTCAATTTCATCTGGAGGTGACGCCAGCCATTATTGAAGACTGGCTAGCTGCAAAAAGTGACTGGATCGATACCCACTATCCCAACCTAGACAGACAGATCCAAGCGCAAATACAGGCCCATGCCGATGGAGCCGCCGCCTTTGCTGGACAAGTTGCCCAGGCTTGGATCGCTCTGTGCCTAGAGGCCAACCCAACCCAAAAGATTGTCCACATATAGAAAGCATTTCTCTCTGCTATGTATCCAGACCTCAAGCCCCTTTCTCCCGAACTGCAGTCGCTCCAACAGACTCTCCAAGACCAGGGCGTCAAGTATGCCATGGCTAGCTTTGTCGATATTCACGGCATGTGTAAGGGCAAGGTTGTCCCCATGGGGCATTTTGACCGGATGATGCAAGGTTCAGAGTTGTTTACTGGAGCCGCTCTTGATGGTGTACCTCAAGAAATCAATGATGATGAAGTGGGCACCATGCCCGATCCAAACAGCGCTACCGTACTCCCTTGGAATCCGGAGATAGTCTGGTTTGCGAGCGATCTGCATCTGGTGGGTCAGCCCTTTGAGGCCTGTTGTCGCATCATTCTGAAAAATGTGCTCCAACAGGCCGCAGAGATGGGCTTTGGTTTTAACTTGGGTATTGAGACGGAGTTTTTTATTTTTAAGGAAACAGAAACAGGGTTTGGTCCAGTTAGCGATCGCGACACCCTACCAAAAGCGGCCTATGCCCTGCCCACGGTTCTCGATAACTACAAAATCCTAGACAAGATTGTCAGCGCCATGAATGGTCTGGGTTGGGACGTGTATTCCTTTGATCATGAGGATGCCCAGGGACAGTTTGAGACGGATTTTACTTACTGTGATGCGCTAAAAATGGCGGATCGGCTGACGTTCTTTCGCTTTATGGTGAAAGAATTGGCGCGGGAAGAAGGGTATTTTGCCAGCTTTATGCCTAAACCCTTTGCTAATCAAACGGGTAGCGGTGCCCACTACAATATGTCTCTAGCAGATCTAGAAACCGGGAAAAATCTGTTTGAAGATGCCAGCGATCCAAACGGTCTTTCTAAGCTGGGGTATCAGTTTATTGCCGGTGTGCTTAAACACGCTAAGGCCATTGTGTCGGTGACCTGTCCCACGGTAAATAGCTATAAGCGACTGGTGCGTAAGGGCAGTATGTCTGGATTTACCTGGGCTCCGGTATATATTTGCTATGGCAACAACAATCGCACCAACATGCTGCGAATTCCCCTCGGGGGTGGTCGGGTGGAATGTCGCGCGGCAGATATTGCCACCAACCTCTATTTGGGGGCTGCCATGATTTTGGCAGCGGGGCTAGAGGGCATCCGGGAAGGCATGGAGCCGGGAGAGCCCCATACGGAGAATATGTATCTGTATTCGCTGGATGAGCTACAGACCATGGGTATAGAAACATTGCCAAAGACCTTGGGGGATGCGATCGCAGCTTTTGCCGCCGACCCACTCAGCAAAGAAGTCATGGGTCCCCTGATGTATAAGACCTATGTGGATTTTAAAACCCAGGAATGGGAAGAGTATCACTGCCATGTATCGGACTGGGAAATTCAGCGTTATCTGAAGTTCTTTTAGTAGTACGCTAGCAGTCCATGCGGCTTTCTGAGTCAGGCTGCCTAAGTGGGGTTATCGCTTTGTTAAACGTCGTCTTTGAAACAGACCGGCTGTGCGTTCGGCGCTGGCGTGAGGCTGACCTGCCCGCGCTCATGGCCGTCTACGGCGATGGGGAGGCCATGAAGTGGGTGGACGACGGTCAGCCCATCACCCACGAAGAGTGCGTTAAATGGCTGGAGGTCACGAGGGCCAACTATGGGCAGCGTGGGTACGGCATGTTTGCCGTTGAGCGGCGGTCAGCGCCAGGAGTCATTGGCTGCTGCGGCATTGTCCATCCCAGCGGGCAGAAAGAAGCAGAAGTTAAGTACGCCTATTTGCGGTCCTGGTGGGGCCAGGGGATTGCCACGGAGGCCCTGATCGGTCTCATCAACTACGGCGTAGCTAAACACAAACTTAACTACATCATGGCAACAGCGGCCCCCGAGAACGTTGCCTCCCATCGGGTGCTCCTGAAGGCCGGCATGAGGCGGGGCGCGCTCAGGCACAACGAGGATGGCACCTACACCCAAGTCTTCGAATACCTGGCAGCCTCCTAACCCTTTGCTGTCTGCGACATAGGCACCAGCGCCTGGTGATTGCCATAGCAGGGAGCAGGTGTTGGTTGTTAATAAACTAAGGCCCCGAGCTGGTCTATTTATGAGAGTTAATAGTTCTCATTTAACAAAGCTAAAACGATCCCTGATGCTGCTGAGATTGCACCAAAACTGCCGCCCAGAGCAGGTCGATAGGTGCCCGTTTACTTTGGAGTAAATCGGGTGTTTAAGCCTGCATAAAGATTGGGGCGTTCCTGAATCGGGGGCGCAATAATGGGCTCAGCATTGAGGGAGACTCAAGCATGCGGGAGCGATTCGAGCAGTGGCAGCATAAGATAAAGAACAACAAGCGGTGGATGATGGGAGCGATCGCAACGCCAGTCTTTCTCTGGATGGTGTGGTGGCTTTGGCTACTCCCTGCTGGTAGACCTCAGCTAGAGGACGGTCCTTTATCTCACAACGAAAGAGCAGCCCGTCCCCATGGTGAAACCCTCGTCGGCGATCTTGGCACAATGGCCGTGGTGGCCGGTGGAGTCTTTGGGTTACTTAATTTTCGCCTTGCCAAAAGAAATGCAGAGATCGCGGACCTGAGCGGTGCCAACCTCAGCGGTGCCGACTTCAAGGGTGCTGACCTCAGCAGTGGTGACTTCACTGGTGCTAACCTCAGTGGTGCGATGCTGAGGTTGGCCAACCTCAGCGGTGCCAACCTCAGCCATGCCAACCTTAACGGTGCCGACCTGAGCGGTGCCGACTTGAGATATGCCAACCTCAGCGGTGTCAACCTGAGATACGCTAATCTGAGGGGTGCCGACTTGAGATATGCCAACCTCAGCGGTGCTGACCTCAACTGTACCCTATTGAGCGATGCCAACCTCAGCGATGCCAACCTCAGCGGTGCCTTGCTATTTTTTATCAATTCACGGGACGCCTTAAATCTTGAACCGCTTCAGCTAGAGGCGAAACCTTCGCCTTTTCTATGTAATGTTGCCCTGCCAACCTATGCCCACCAACCCGCTGTGAATCCCAATCGCGACTGCGATCGCATTCCTCACCTGCTCAGCGACCGCTATGATATTTCTCTCGAAGAGGCTCAAGGGATAGTCGATGAAGCTCGACAATATCGGTGGGACTAGCCAATATTTTGCCTGCCATACCCGCGTTGTCTCAGCAGGTACTTGTTGCTAGCCCTAGCGTTCGTTCTGTTATCTAAGGCGATTCCCATGACATTCTGGACCACCTGGCAAGACTATAAAAACGCTCAGCAAGAGGTTGAGCTACCGGCCAACACGGTAGCCCATATCCCAGTCAAAATTCGCTATGTGGATATCGGTACTGACCAAACCGGCACCATTCTGCTGATGCACGGGATTCCCACCTGGGGCTATCTGTACCATGCGGTGATTTCGCCTTTGGTAGAAGCGGGGTATCGCGTGATTGCACCGGATTTTCTGGGTCATGGCTGGTCAGACAGACGCGATCGCTTTGACCGTTCGTTTCAAGACCAGACCAAAATGATCCTGGCTCTTTTAGCTGTCTTAGAACTCTCCCAAGTCCACGTGGTGGGTCACGATACCGGTGGAGCTGTTGCCCTAATTTTAGCCATCGAACATCCCCAGATAGTAAACCAGCTAGTCATTACCAACTCCGTCTGCTACGACCGGTTTGATGATGACATGCTCGATTTTGGTCATCCCCTACGCTGGAAACCACGGCCCATAGAAGATCTGGTGGCTGCCCTGGAAGAAAGTTTGGCCATGGGACTTTCTCGTTCTGAGCGACTGACCGCTGACTTTCGAGCAGGCATCATTGCCCCCTGGGCCAGTGAAGAAGGCAAGCTCAGTCTGTTGCGTAATGCGTCGGCTTTAAATGCGAATCAGACCATGGCCCTTGTCGATCGTCACGGGCAAATATCTGCACCCACAATGATTCTCTGGGGTATGGACGACCCTTGGCAAAAAGCCGAGGATGGAAAACAGCTAGCAACAGAAATTTCGGGCGCTGTGTTTAAGCCCATTGAAAATGCATCCCACTGGATACAGCAGGATGCACCAGAAGAGTTCGTAGATGCCTTGCTAAAGTTTTTCTGGTGAGACCTATCTTAGACACGTGGGTACTGGTTCCGTGTAATGGGAAAAATGGCTGAAATGCCTACAGAGCAAGGATTTTAGCGATCTTCTTCAAAAATAGCTGTATCCCTTGCCTCACAAGCGTTTTGGCCGAATCATCCCATCAGGCGGAACCAGTGCCGAAAAAAGATTATGCGAAAAATTAGTCATCGTTGTATCCCCGCAAGACTATAAAAAATATGCGATTGACTTACGCAAACTTGAAGACTATTTAAGTTGTAGATGTGAGTTTCCAGATTTAATTCCCGCCAAAGAAGATTTATTGAGTCTATTTTCCAGAGAGCATAATATAATCTCTGAGCCGGACGAGCAGGAGCATAGGCTAAAATAGGATGAACTGCCGCCCATTTTCTGCATGAGTGAAGCTGTCTATATTGAAACGAGTATATTAGGCTATCTCACCGCTCGACCCAGTAGAGATTTGGTCGTAGCTGCCAATATTGAAATCACCAGGGAGTGGTGGGATACACGTCGCAATACTTTTCAACTCTATGTATCCCAAGCCGTTGTAAAGGAAACTTCACAAGGAGATGCTCAAATAGCATCTCAGCGACTTGAAATTATTCGTGATCTTGAGTTGCTTGACCTGAATCAATCTGTACTTGATTTAGCCGAGCAGTTTTTGGAGCGCAGTAGTCTTCCTGCAAAAGCTGATGTCGATGCCGTTCATATCGCAGCCGCAACGATTCATAGTATGGATTACCTGCTTACATGGAACTGCAAGCATATAGCTAATGCCCAAATTCAAAGGAAATTGGCAGAGATTAGCCTTGACTGTGGGTATGAGTTGCCCATTCTTTGTACACCCTATGAACTGCTCGGAGATTAAGTATGTATCAAGATGCAATTGTGGAAGAAATTCATAGAATTCGTGAAGAGTATTCACGGGCATTCAACCATAACTTGAAAGCACTTTTCGCTGATTTGCAAAGGCAACAGGCTGAAAGTGGCAGAAAAGTCGTAAATTTGTCGCAGAAGCGCAGTCTAACTTAGCCGTTAGATTTGTGGGTAAGATCTGGTAGCATTAAATGCAGTACGAGAAAGCAAAATCTGCTTTCGACTTGAGTAGAGTAAAGCGCGGGAGACAGGTTGCTAAAGTTCAAACCTATCTTAGGTATTGGAGTCGAATCCAGGTACAAGTACAATAGATCCTTCAATCAGTTCGTTGCGGAGCTCTGCGATTTTACGATTTTCCTCCGACTCATAGTACGATTCCGCAGCAGCCATGTTTGGAAATTTGTAGACGACCATATGGCTGAATGAGGCATTTTCCAGATTTTTGACAAAGCTCGCTATGGAAATTTCACCTCCATATTTTTCAACTACTGGAAGGGAAATAGGACCTAACTCATCAATTCGTGAACGATCAAGTATATTGTAGGTGTGTACAATATAAGCACTCATATTCTGCTCCGAGAATTCCGGTCTTATCCGTGAATCATACCGTATTTTTATTCTGATTATCGGTTAACAATCGAACGAAAGGTGAAGGAGAGGTACACATCTCTGCGCAAAAATCTAACAAATGGTTGCACGTGTCAAATCCCGGTGAACCAGGCGTTAGGCAGCAACTACACACTCCCTCCTAAACATGTCTTTCATACTCTCTGAAGAAGACTATGCGATCTTGACTAGCCTCGAATAAGACATGTGGCGAGAGGGCGCGCGCTTTGATCAAAGCTTTCAAGAACAGCGGTTTGCTAATGATTTCTTCGAGTTTGGTCGATCAGGACGAGTCTATACCCGCGATCAGATTATCCACGTGGACTTGCAGCTAATCCATGCAGTGCTTCCTCTACCGAATCTTGCCATTCGCCTGCTTGATAGGAATACGGCACAGGTCACCTACAACAGCCAGGTTGAGTATGACGGTATTACGGAGTACGCAAGACGAAGCTCTATCTGGTCACGCACAGACAGTGGTTGGGTTATGCGCTTCCATCAGGGCACACCCTACCAGCCATAGAAAAGGAAGCATTCAGCCCAAGGAGATGACTAGACTCTGTGCAGAAAATAAGGATCTCTTCAAATACTTGGGGATTCCCGCTAATATTCTCATTCAACCCTACGAGTCAGCCCGAATTCCTGCCCAACAACGCCCATGCACCCGACCGCCGAGAGCAAGCTGTAGGGTGCGTTCCTGGGTACAGTTATATGATTCACCGATAAGCTTCTTAGAACGCACCATGGTTATATATTCTCAACATGAGCGACTGTGGCCCAATATAGTTCCTGAGGCGCACACAGAAAAACAATACCCTTAACCCTGCCGTCTAATCCTCCGCAGGAATGGACGAAATTTACAATCCAGGCATCGAATTCACACATATTGGCCGCCGCTTCGCTTCACGTTAGCGAGTATTCGATAACAGCAGAACAGTAAATGAATTCAGGGAAACAGATCTGTTTAGGGGCACTAGTATTTTTTCTAAATGGGTGTACACTTCCGGTGATTGAAATATCAGATTCGGTTGCCAACGAAGACTCCGCGATCGCAATCGAATTTATTGAAAGCGCACCAAAAGACCGCTTTGTGATTACAAATATGGGGTCGTGTACGTTAGAAGAGCTGACGCTTGAACTCGATCTATCGCAAAGTGCTGGCGGGCTAATATTTGACACCATGGCCGCTGGCGCTGGCGTCGATGTTTTTCAGCCATTTGAGGTTGAAGAAGGGGCTATTGTGCCGCTGGCCTCAGAGGGTGTGAATGATGGCGACACCCTACTTGCACTGCAGATTGCTTCATTAGCCCCAGGCAGTAGGGCAAGCTTCACCATTGATGTAGACGATACGCTGCCAAATAGCGATCTGGGACAAATTCGCGTAGCGGACTCAGAAATTAGCGGTGCTGTTGTGACCATCTCCATTGGAGATACGGAGGCAACATCGGCTAAGTTTGACAATGGTGCTACAGCTCAAGCAAGTCTGCCAGTCTGTTAGCCCAATCATCAATCGAGCACCTGAATTGAATCACCCGCTTTAACCACGCCTTCTACCAAAACGGCCCCGTACACACCTGCAAATCCTTCATGGGCCTTACTCACGTGTTTAATAATCTCAGGATTTGCCTCAGACGTATCCGGATCAAGGGTAATCATTTTGCAACGAGGATCTCGTTCGAGTACGTTGATTTCCAGCATCTCGCCAATTTTTAGGCGTTTGCCCACTAGTTCCGTTTCATAGGGCTTATCTTCGTTCCAGTTCACATAGAGATTGGATCGAAAGCGACGCTTGTCAATTTCCATCTCCAACTCTTGCGTGAGCAGATCGCATAGCTGTAGAGAAAACAAAGTCAGGGGTCGACAGTCATACTGGCCTCTTTGGGTAAATTTCAGACTCAGGGTCTGATCGTCGGTAAACGTTTTGAGATGTTCTAAAAATGAGCCATCTCCAAGACTATAGATTTCTCCATCGGGGGCTTCCACCTCAACTGCAAATTGTTCTGTTTCTGGATACAGCGGGTTAATACCAGGAGCCATCCCCTGGGCGGCGGCCAGATGTTCAGGTTTGAGGGTGGCTTCCTGATTTTTATAGCGGGGTCGATAGAGCAGCAGTGATTCTTGTTCGCGGGCGGTGTGCCAGGGAAAACCAGGGTTGCCACCGCCTTTGACAACACCGTAAACCCGATCGCCCATCAGGCCAGCAAAGGCAACAAAGACTTCATCTAACTCTTCGCCACGCATACTTTTGACGGGATAACGCCAGATGCTATCTATTGTGCCAACAACGGACATGGTATTTTCCTCACTTAGGGCAAACAGTGCATGTAGTTTTCTACATCCCAGTCACTAGTTGTTGCCAAGAATCGTATCCACTCGTCTTGCTTATACTCATCAAAGAGACGATACATTTCACCCGGCAGGGCCGACTGAATCACCTCGTCATCGGCCAGTCTTTCTAATGCCTCACCTAGACACATGGGTAGCTTCTTCACCTGCTTACCCTCTTCCATGGCTTCATAAATGTTGCGCTGCTCCGGTTCGCCCGGATCGAGGTTGTTGCTAATGCCATCGTCAAAGGCCTTGAGCATAGCCGCTGCCATCAGATAGGGGTTGACCATGGAGTCCACCGCGCGATATTCAAAGCGTCCCGGTGCGGAGACCCTGAGACCGCAGGTACGGTTTTGATAGCCCCAGTCTGAATAAACCGGTGCCCAAAAACCCGCATCCCACAGACGGCGATAGGAGTTTACCGTAGAACAACCAATGGCGGTCAGGGCACCCAGGTGCGCGATTACTCCACCAATGCAGTTGAGGCCAATGGGACCCGGCACCCGAGGAGAGCCCCCTTCAACGGGCATAAATGTGTTTTCTCCGCCCTGGCTATAGGTATAGTTACCCTCCATTCCAGGCAGACCCTCTAGGTCAAAGGTTTTTATTGTCTCCTCACCATCGCGCCACAGGGAGAGATTGTGGTGACAGCCCGATGCCGATACGCCTAAAAAAGGTTTCGACATAAAGCAGGCGATCAGGTTAAACTCACGGGCTACCTGGGCACAGATTTGACGATAGGTGGTTAAGCGATCGCACGTCCGCAACGCATCGTCAAACATAAAGTTTAACTCTAGCTGCCCCGGTGCATCCTCATGGTCCCCCTGGATCATATCCAGCCCCATGGCCCGGCTGTACTCAATTACCCGTAAAAAGACCGGACGCAGTTCTTCAAACTGGTCGATGTGGTAACAGTTTGGCTTGGTAACACCGCCGTTGGGCTTGCCGTCAGGTCCTTTTTTTAGCCACATCATCTCAGGCTCACAGCCATGGCGCAGCTGTAATCCATGCTTTAGCTGAAACTCATCATGGATCCGCTTGAGATTCCCGCGACAGTCGCTGGTGAGAAACGCACCAGGATTTTCGATTTCTTCGCGATTTCGAAAACAGAAGCAGTAGACCCTGGCGACACGTTTGTCCCACGGCAGCTGACAAAATGTTTCTGGATCAGGAATGGCAACAAGTTCTGCGGATTCTGGACCATAGCCCAAATAGTTTTGAGTCCGATCAATGGCCAGATTGACTGTCGCCCCATAGACCAGCTGGATTCCCTTTGCTGCCATGGTTTCCCAGTGGTCGGCAGGGGCACCCTTACCGGTGATTTTGCCAGTGATAGAGATAAATTGATAGTAGATGTACTGGATGCCCAGATCGTCGATTTTAGCCCGGACCTGTTGCACTAACTCCGCTCGACCATCGGCCTGAACGTAAGCTTCTAAATCTGTCAACGTTGCCTTCGTTGAAGAGGGTACCTGGGTGAGAACTCCAGTCACTATGGGAATCTCCAGCTATGGGGCAGTTTCTACAGTAAAGCCAACTTGTTATAATATGTTTGTGTCGAGTGTTACCAAATAGGTCGGGCAAAACCATATTGGCGATGGCTCGGGCGCGACCTTACAGCGGAAATGGTTTCCAAGGAATCCATTTTTCCCAAAGCTGAGCCACTGTGCCATCCTCAATTAGCGCGGAAAGCGCACTGTCTAATGTCTCTGATAGTTCAGGCCGATCTTTGGCAACACCGATGGCAAAGGGCGCTTGGGTGGGCAGGCTAAACGCCATTCGCAAGTTAGGATCTTCAGTCTCTGCCACCAAGAGTACTAGCTCGTCATCAATTAGGGCGTCGATCTCTCCGGCCCTGAGGGCGGCCAGCATTTCAGGTAAAACCTTATCGCTGCCGGGGTAGGGAACAGCCGTTGCCCCTGGAAAATTTTCGACCAGGGCAATGTTTGTACTATCGGCTAGCCCGCCGACTCGCTGTCCAGCTAAATCCTCTGGCGAGCTAGCGGTGCTGGCGGATTTTACTAAAACAGACTCATCAAATAACCCGTAGGGTTGGGTAAAGGTAACGGACTGTTGTCGCTCTGGTGTGATGGCCTGGTTGAACCACACCACATCATAGTTGCCGGTTTTCATACAGGTATAGAAGTCAGCCATCGGTAAATTGTGCCAAATCGGTGTTAGACCCAGGCGTTTACAGATGGCGCGGGCCAACTCAGGCTCATATCCCGTGCGTTCCCCGTCTGTGGTGAGATAGCTCATGGGATGGGCATCAAAATCACTTGCCACAATGTTGAGATAGCCCGGCTGAACAGTGAAATCAGCTATTAATAATTCTTGAGATTTCATAAAAGGTAACAAAGCGCACATCGTAAATAAGTGTAGAACTTATTATGACAAGTAGAGGATGTCCATATTGTTTTGTCAACCGCTAAATATCCAAAGCCGCAGGGTGCTTTTATGGTCTATCAAGCCGTTCACCTTTCTCCGGAGCAGATTAGTCAGTTCCGAGAGGATGGTTTTTTGATATTGGAAAACTTTCTGCCGTCTGAGTTTGTCGGACAGCTAGTGAGTCGTTTGGATCCCCTGTTTCATGGAGAGTTTGAAACAGGGATATATCCGGATGAGTGGTACTGGCGTCCGGGGTTGAGCCTGCCTGATATTACGCGAGAAATGTGTAATGCCTGGAAATGCGATCGCACTATCGCCAGCCTGGTTCTCTCCTCTGAAATTGGCCGTCTCAGCGCCACCCTGGCCGGATGGGAGGGGGCCCGCATTGGCCAGGACAGTATGTGGATGAAGCCACCCCAGGCCAAACCCGTTGCCATGCACCAGGATGGGGCCTATATCGACTATTTGGACCCAGCCGCCATGATGACCTGCTGGATTGCTTTGGATAATGCCACGGCTGCTGATGGCACCCTGGTTTATGTCAAAGGGTCCCACAAGTGGCCGTTGGTCAATGTTGAGGGTGAGTTTCATGCGCCCACTAAGGACTATCGCTGGGCAATGCTGCAGGCGGCGGAGAATGCTGGGGTGGAGGAGCCGGAGCTAGTGGTTGTCGAAGTTCCAGCCGGGGGCTGTGCGTTTCACCATGGTCGTACGTGGCATGGGCTATGTCAGACGACGCGGTCTGAGGGGACGTTTCATAGTATTGGGTTGCATACGATTCCGTCCAATGCGAGATTCCATCCGGTGAATGAGCCGGGGTACATCTACGGACGCTATAAGCGGATAGGGGATACCCATATGGATGAGAGTTTTTTCCCAGTTCTTTGGCAGGAGGACGGCTATCGCAGTCCGCATTTGGCAGATTATTGTCAGGATCCATTGGCTGAAGTGGGAGTTGTTGTTGCTTGATGGCATGGGTCGATGAGTAGCTAAAGAGGCTGCTCAGGGCTTTCCTCCTTTTTGGAAATATCTAAGCTATTCCAGTCAGGCGAACTGGGTTTCCCCCGACAGGGTTGTCGCTAGTAGCAAAAGCTCAGATGAAGGCTAGTTACGGTGGGGTTATGCGAAAGGTTGAGCCCTAATCACGCTAACCCGTAGGCATTAGTTCAAAACACAGATAATCGACTCCGCCGTAACCCCAACTGAGCGCCCCCCAGTACGTTGGGTTGTAGGGCGGCGTTCCGGCCCTACCCATGGGAAACCCCAATTCGCCTAATAGTGACAACTTGATTACTTCCGAAAAGGGACCTCGGAAGGATCCCAAACAACATCTTTGACTGACCCACCAACATTTCAAAAAAAACTGAATTCTACCTTTGCTCCCTAAACCCTATATGACAATCGAAACTCCAACGGATCAGCTACCTAATAATCCTTTTAATGGTCTAAGTGAAGACTTTGATCCGCAGTGGCTATTGACTCCTGAGCAGCAGACGCTGCGGGCTAAGTTGATTGAGCTGTGTGCGACTGTGTTGCGACCGAATGCGATCGCATCTGACCGTAACCTCATTTACCCTCGCAAAAACTTTGAAGCCCTGGCCTCACTGGGGCTCCTAGGGCTATTTGTCCCCAAGGAGTGGGGCGGCCTGGGTGAGAACCATGTCTGTGCTGCCATGGTGGTGGAAACCATCGCTCGCTATGGCTGTCCTAGCACAGCAATGTGCTACACCATGCATTTGGGGTCCGTTGCGGCGGCCCTATTCCGGTGTCATGAAAATCCTGAGCTGCAATCGTTACTAAAGCGTTTGGATAAAGAAGTTCTGATCGGTACGCTCTCCTACTCCGATCCAGAAACAGGCTCTCACTTTTGGTATCCGGTTTCGTCAAAGGCCAAGTCCACCGAAGATGGCTGGCAGGTCTTTAAGCGTGCGTCCTGGACTACCTCAGCGGGGTTTGCTGATTGGTACATTGTCCAGACCACCAGTCCTGATTTTACTGGGGACTATTCCGATCTCTCCTGTTTTTTGATCTATCGGGATGAAGTGCAGGCGGAGCCCCATAAGTGGGATGCCCTGGGACTGCGGGGTAATCAGTCGGGGACTCTGCTGGTGGATGGGGTAAAAATTCCGACTCAGCGCATGGTGGGTCCGGCGGGGGATGGTGTGGCATCTAATGATGAGATTGTCGATCCGTTTTTCTTGATGTGCTCGTCCGCCTGCTGGAATGGGATAGCCATGGGAGCCATCGATATTGCCAAAAAGCATGTCACTCGCAAAAAGCATGTGGATGTGGGTATGCGGGTGGCGGATTATCCCACCATTCAAGATTATTTTGGCGAGGCGGTTATCGATACGAGCGCCTGTCGGATGTATACCTTTTCCATGGCGCAGCTGATGGATCGGCTCACCAATGGCTGTGACTGGTCGCTGCATGCGGATATTTCGGCCCTGCCCCGGTCTGCCTATCTCCACTGGTACTGGCAGATCAAGTTCTCAGCGGCTAAAAATGTGGCCCATGTGTGTGACAAAATGCTCCATGCCTGCGGTGGCTCCGGCTTTAAAAAAGATATGGAAGTGGAGCGCTATCTGCGGGACGGTAAGGCTGGCTGGGTGATGGGACCGACCAATGAAATCCTCAGACAGTTTGTGGGTAAGTCCGTTTTGCTTGGTTTTGATAGTCTCGATTATTGGAACCAGTCTGTTAATGAACGTGTGCTGCATAACGAACTTAAGAAAATGGACGCTGATAAGAAGCGTCAGTTGGCTGAGACCCTACTGGCTGAGTTGGACGCCGCTGAAAAATCACCCGCAATGGCCAGTGTGAGCGCCTAGTCCAATCGTTACGTTTTGCCCCTATTTTTCCCGTTAGGAGAATTTTTCCATGACCCTTGCTACAGAAAGAACGGTTGCCGCTTTAACGGTGGATCATCCCCTAGAACCTTTGACCCCTGACGAGATCGCGGCGGCGGTGGCGATTGTCCGTCAGGAAAAGTCCCTCTCATCCGGTTTTCGGTTTGCAACGGTGACTCTAAATGAACCGGCCAAAGCGACGGTGCTGGCCTTTAAACCAGGAGATGGGATCGAGCGAGAAGCGTTTGTGATCTTGTTGGATAATGCCACTGCTCAAACCTACGAAGCGGTTGTTGCTCTCGGTAGCGGCCAGGTAAAATCCTGGGAGCATATTCCTGGGGTGCAGCCGCCGATTATGTTGGATGAGTTTGTAGAATGCGAGGCGGCGGTTAAGGCCAGTGAGGAATTTCGGGCTGCGATCGCAAAACGTGGCATCACCGATCCAGACCTGGTAATGGTCGATCCCTGGTCCGCTGGCAACTATGGCATCGCCGAAGAAGCAGGGGTGCGTCTTTCCCGTGCCCTGTGCTGGGTCAAGGCCAATCCCACGGACAACGGCTATGCCCGACCGATTGAAGGTGTGATTCCCGTGGTGGACCTCAATAAAATGGAGGTGATCCGGGTGGAGGACCACGGTGTTGTGCCTTTGCCACCAAAGGATGGCAACTACACCCCTGAATATGTTGACAACTACCGACAAGACTTAAAGCCGTTAGAAATTGTGCAGCCAGAAGGCCCCAGCTTTGATGTGGACGGTCATCACATCTCCTGGCAAAAGTGGAAAATCCGCATCGGCTTTAATCCGAGGGAAGGTCTTGTTCTCTACAATGTCACCTATACGGACCAAGGAGAAGAGCGTCCCATCTTCTATCGCGCTTCCCTGGCTGAGATGACCGTACCCTACGGGGATCCAAAGCCCTATTCCTATCGTAAAAACGCCTTTGATGTGGGGGAATACGGCATTGGTTCTTTGGCCAACTCCCTAAAGTTAGGCTGCGACTGCCTGGGCGAAATCTATTACTTTGATGCGTTTATCACCGACTCCCGTGGTGGTGTCGCCCAGATTGAAAATGCCGTCTGTCTCCATGAGGAAGACTTTGGCATTCTGTGGAAGCACATGGACTGGCGTACAGAACAGACCGAAGTCAGACGGTCTCGTCGCTTGGTTATTTCGTTTATTGCCACCGTGGGTAACTACGAATATGGTTTCTACTGGTACTTCTATCAGGACGGCACTATCCAATACGAAGTCAAACTGACGGGCATGGTCAGTACGGGGGCTGTGATGCCTGGTGAAGTGCCCAAGTATGGCACTCTCATTGCCCCCCAGCTAAACGCCCCTATCCACCAGCATATCTTTAATGTGCGCATGGATATGTCCGTTGACGGCTCCAATAATTCTGTCTATGAGGTGGATATTGTTCCTGAGGAAGACGAGCAGAATCCCTATGGAAATGCCTTTTATGCCAAGTCCACCTTGCTTCCCACCGAGAAAGCGGCCCAGCGAACAATTGACCCCATGAAGGGTCGCTATTGGAAAATCGTAAATCCATCGAAAATCAACGCTGTGGGGTATCCCACGGCCTACAAGCTCATGCCGGGAGAAAATACGCTACCCATGGCTCGACCGAATGCCAGCGTGATCAATCGAGCGACTTACATGACCCAACATTTGTGGGTCACACCCTACAGTCTTGATGAAAAGTATCCCGCTGGCAATTACCCCAACCAGCATCCGGGGGGTGTGGGGCTACCCGCATGGACCCAAGCGGATCGCTCCGTCGAAGACACTGATGTGGTGGTGTGGTACACCTTTGCCCATAGTCACTCTCCCCGTGCGGAAGATTGGCCGGTAATGCCCGTTGCGACCATCGGGTTTATGCTAAAGCCGCTGAATTTCTTTGATGAGAATCCGTCAAACGATGTGCCACCCTCGCCCAAGAACCATGGGAGTAAGCATGCGTGCTGTGGGTAGAAAGTAAGCATATCTAGCCTTCAAAGACCTGGCGACAGTTGGTTTCCTTGACCAAGGCCATGGTGTACACACAAGTCTAGAAACTAGCGTTTGCGGCTGTCTCATCCCCGATAATCCCCCTGACCAAAGGAGAGAACCGGCTCTTCCCCCCTTACCTTACGCTTTAGCGCATGCCCAAAGGGCTTTAGGGGGGATTAAGGGGGTGAACCTTTAGTCCAGTGTGTACACGGCACCTCCCCTTCCTAAGGACAGGAGGCTATCAACCTATCTCTACGAGAGTAATCTCATCCACGTGCAACTTCCTACTGTCCTGCCCTCTCCTACGTATACAGACATTCCAGCATCCCTGGGACCCGTTGTCGCTGAGTATCGCATCGCTCCGGGTACGGCTATCTCATACCCTGTCACCCAGGGGCAATATATCCAGATTATTGATGTCTCTGGAGCCCAGTGTTCTGACTTTCTGGCGTTCGATGCTAGCACCCGTAGCCAGGAAATCGATAGTACCGTTACTCGCACCCTTAATGGGGTGGCTAACCCCCAGGCCGGACTCCACAGCAAATATTTCTCCCAATCCATGGCTCCCCTGGTGGAGGTCATCCAAGACACCTGTGGGCGTCACGATAGTTTTTTCCTAGCCTGTACACCCCGCTACTATGAGGATGCTGGCTATCCAGGCCATCCCAGCTGTAGCGACAATTTTAATCGGGTGCTTGCCCCCTATGGCATGGCCAGCAGATCCGGCTGGCCTGCCATTAATTTTTTCTACAATACCCAGGTGGATTGCCACGGCAATATCCTTTCAGAAGAGTCCTGGTCCCGGCCGGGGGACTATGTGTTGCTCAAAGCTCATCAAGATTTGCTGTGTGCCAGCTCCGCTTGTCCTGACGATATTGATTCGGCCAATGGCTGGCAGCCGACACCGATTCATGTGCGTATTTATGGGTCTGAGCAGTCGGCCAACCCGGTATTTTCCCAGGCCCTGGGTCGACGGGTGGCGGCGGATTTTCCGCTTCGACTTACCCAGGACAGTGCTTTTACGCCACGTATTCGGCAGCTCACCGACGATCTGATCGACTATAACGGCTTTTGGGTGCCCAGCAGTTTTGCCCACCAGGGGGATCAGGCGGAATATTGGGCGCTACGACAGCGGGCAGCATTGATGGATCTCTCGGCTTTGAGAAAATTTGAGGTCACGGGTTCCGATGCCTTTGCACTTTTGCAATATGCTTTTTCTCGCAACGTGGAGAAAATCACACCGGGGCGATCCGCCTATGGGTGTCTGCTCAATCCCCACGGCGGCATTGTGGATGATGGCATTGTCTTTTGCTTTAGCCCTGTCCATTATCGCTATGTGGGTAACTGTGATACCGATGGCGACTGGCTACAGCGCATTGCCCAGCGTCGGGGGTGGACCGTAGATGTTGAGGCGGCAAGCGATCGCATCCATAACTTAGCCCTACAAGGCCCCAAATCTCGCGATATCCTCAGACCGCTGGTGGTCTTTGCGGAGCCCACGGTTACCTTAGATAGCCTGGGCTATTTTCGGTTTGCGGCCGCCAAGGTGGGGGGCATTCCGCTGTTGCTTTCCCGCACGGGGTACACCGGTGAGCTGGGCTATGAGCTGTTTGTCCACCCACGCCAAGGAGCCCAGCTTTGGGACCTACTGATGCAGGCCGGGCGCGGATCGGGTCTGCAACCCCTGGGAATGCAGGCCCTCGACCGAGCCAGAATTGAAGCCGGACTGTTGGCGTCGGGCTATGAGTTTGATGATTTAATTTCGCCCTATCAAGCAGGCATCGGCTGGACCGTTGCCATGAAAAAGCCAGCCTTTATGGGCAAAGCCGCCTTAGAAAAAGTTCGTCAGCATCCGCCAAGGGTCGCCGTTGGTCTGGTACTAGAAAGCAATGAAGTGGCCGCCTATGGTCAAAATATCTATGCCCGTGGAGAACGTTGGCGCATCGGGCAGATTACCAGCGCTACATTCTCCCCAACTTTAAATCGGAGTATTGCCATGGCTCAGGTTGTTCCAGAGTATGCTGCGCCTGGTATAACCGTCGAAGTTGGCCTGTTGGATGGTATCAAGCGTCGGGTGGCGGCCACGGTAGGGTCGCTAGCGGCATTTGACCCGACTAAAAGCCGCGTACGCCTGTGAGGACATTATGGGGGCAGCCGTTATGAACAACTCACTTTGGGATTTGGCCGGTGTGGATGGTTTGGCTGTGGCTAAGCGGCTTTTTGGAGAAGATGTGGGGTATTTAGGCCGGTTTCAATCTCTAGAAACGACGCTAGCGGGGCAAGACTGTTCGGTATTGAGACTGTGCGATCGCAACTTCCGCATTGCCTACTCAGGTCCTCTCCATCAGCTAGTAGCCCCACTCCAGCCCAATACCTGGCTCAAACAGTTTGACTGGCTGACCCGTCTGTCTCTACCCATTAGCCAACGCCCACAAATATTGCCGCAGGTTACGGTCAGACCGCCTCACCGCTTAGAAAACCTCCCCAATCATCAGGCCATACCAGCCCGGCTACAGAGTATTCCACTGCTGATTTGGCAGCACCCACCCCAGGACCAAACCATCTTAGAACTACACGTTGCCCGTAAAGACCTAGAGAGCCTAACGATCGGGCTTGAACAACTTTACCCTTAATAATGTTTAAACAACGGAAATCATCAGTGCTTTTCAGTAGTAATTAATACAGCCTACCTATGATTTGCATTGCATACTCTTGATATAACAAGTCGACATAAATTGTACCGCTCTAGTCAATTTAGTTTATTCAGTCATCAAGAGTCATTGCAGATGAGCTAACGGTTTCCTTGACACCGTTTGAATAGCTTTCTGTTAACTTTCTTTGTAGAGAAACCTAATTCTCTCCCAGTTTTCTTTTTGACAGAATAATTGTTCGTTATTGTTGACCGTTTGTTGATCCCATACTGGAGTCGAGCATGTCTCCTGAATCGCAAGAGTTTCTCGCAACTTTCGTGTCGGAGTCCTATTACTATTGGGCCTCCGTTTTTATGATCCTTATTCACGTAGGCTTTTTAGCCTATGAAGGTGGGGCTTCTCGCGCCAAAAATGTTCTGGCCACCATGGTCAAGAACCTGCTTACCCTATCTGTTGTCGGTCTCACATTCTTCTTTTTTGGCTGGTGGGTATACAATGCCTTCCCGCTATTCCCATTGAACGGAGGAATCGTTGGGCCTTGGACCGATCCGGCCTCTGAGGGAGTTGTCGGTGAGGTATTGGGTTTGGTTCAAGCCTCCTATCCCTGGTCGTCTGCCATGGGTCCCAATATTGCCGACAACCTCACCGGTGTCTTTTGGTTTGCCTTTGCGCTATTTTCCATGACCACCGCATCGATTCTTTCCGGTGCGGTGATCGAGCGCATCAAAGTGGGTGCCTATGCCATTCTTGCCGTTGTCCTAGGCTCCTTTACCTGGGTGGTTGCGGCTGCTTGGGGTTGGAGTCCTTACGGTTGGTTTTTTACTAACTTTGGCTACCACGACTTTGGCTGCTCGGCAGTACTGCACGGTGTCTCCGGCTTTTTTGCCCTGGGTGTTTTGATCAACCTAGGTCCCCGTATTGGCAAATTCAAACCTGACGGCAAGCCCAACACGATCCTGCCCCACAACCTACCCCTAACCATGGTAGGGCTGATGCTGATCTTTGTTGGCTTCTATGCCTTTTTGGCCGCCTGCGTCATCTTTGTTCCCGGTCAAGCGGTGGAGATTACCATCTACGGTACTCCCATGACCCTGGCCTCTGTTGGTGTGAACACCACCTTGGCCCTGTGCGCGGGTATTGTCGGTTCCTACATTGGTTCTAAGGCCGATCCGTTCTTTACCATCTCCGGTGGTCTAGCAGGGATTATCTCCGTGGGTGCAGGGTTAGATCTGTACAGTCCCCCCATGATCATTCTGATTGCCTTTATCGGTGCTTACACCATGCCCTTTGTGGGTAGGGCAGTCGAGAAAGCGGGTATTGATGATGCCGTTGGCGCATTTGCAGTACACGGCTACTGTGGTCTTTTGGGTGCCATGACAGTGGGCATTATGGCCTCTGGCTATCCCCAGGGCGATGGCATTCCTCTAACCGGATTTGTCGGTCAGCTGATAGGCACCTTTGTTTGCACCATTATCTTGGGCTTTATCCCTGGGTATGGCGTCAGTTTTGTCCTCAAGAAACTGGGCTTGCTGCGGGTTACTCGCGAAGAGGAAATTGCTGGTTTAGACTTTGCAGAATTTGGTCTCGAAGGCTATCCGGAATATCCTATTTTGCCTGACCAAAATGGCCATACACCAGAACCTGCCATCGCCGCACCCAAAGCGACCCCGCAGATGTAAGGAGCAACTCCATGACAAGTCCATTTTCCACACTAGAAGAGTTTAATGCGGCAATAGACGGTCCTACCGGTGGGGCAATTTACACCTTTGCCCACACTCCGGCCATCAACGCGATTGCCCTGGTAGCCTCTGTGGGTATCTTTGTTTGGTTTATTGTCGCCACCTATGCGTCAAACCATGAGCTACCTGCGGTGGACAAATCCATTAGCCGGTTGAGCAGTTTTATTGTGATCGGACTGCTGTCTTTGGTGGCTGCTGATCAGCTTCAGCAAACTCATCAGAACAGACAGTCCGCGCAGGCAGCTCCTAAAACGAGGCTTGCCCGCTCGTCTAGGCGAGCGGCTCCCCTGGCCTTATTGGGTATGGCCGGTATTGGTTTACCACGCCGGAGCAAATCCCAGCGCCGAAAGCGGTTGTACCAAAATTTTGGTACTCACAAACGCTAGCGTTTCAGACGAATTCCTTCAACATTGGGCAGACAATCCAAGCACTGTACTTCGCTAGGGGTGCAGTGCTTTTTTATGCTGCCTACCGGTGATCCAGCTTCAGCATCAGCCAGAGGAGCGCCCATAACTTATTATTAGTCATTCATAATATTCTCTTAATGAACTTCGATATATGCCTTGCCCGTGGGCTTTCAGTACGAGCCCACGGGCAACTGCCAGTTCAGCGCCGTCAGGTTTACATTTATTTATGTAAAATTAATCCAGAGGCCTAGGCAGAAATACCGAGCTGTTAAGTTAATGCTTTAGTCATTGGTAGTTTGCGTTCGGTGATGCTGGCTTATACCGGCCATTTTCCTACTCCTCAGGCAGGTGCTTGATATTACAGGGCCTGCTGTCTGCAAGATACTAAAAGGATAATAAACGTGCATAATCACCACCAAAACGAAGTTAAAGCCGTAGCCTACTGCGCCAGCATGGCTGAATCTGAGCAGCAGCGGGATCAAGATATGCTTTTGTCAATCCTCATAGGCCTTAGTGCCGTGGCTGTTGTCGGTCTGCGCTATTTGTTTTAAGGCCTACGGTGCCGGTATGGTTAAGCAAAAGGGGCTGCAATCATGCAGCCTGCAGTTACTGGGGTCTTTAGGACGCTACCTTCAGTATTAGCCATTCCCTGCATGCCTTTTTGGGTGCCTAATAGGTTCAACGGCATCGGTCAGTCATCGATTCTCAGGGTTCTGGGGTCGACCCTCAAGCGGTTGCACTCAGTTGTGCCAGCTTGGATAGGGTGCTTGTGCACGAGCGCAATGCTTGCATCTAGATCTGGCGGCCATAGCTTCTAAACTTAATAACAAGCTTTTATAGCCAAAAGAGGCGCTGCTCATTCCGAGCAGCGCCTCTTTTGGTAGGTGCTAGGGGTCAATGTCAGCACTCAATTCTGATGAATAAGTCTGTTAACCACTGATAGCTCCGCCCGTATTCAAAAGCGGCTGACGTACAACGCCCGGTAGGGTAGCAGCCGGCTTACTAACGGCAGATAAGTTCGCGGACAGGCGTAATTCCAACTGTCCCTAGAGGGCTACATGCGTGTGAGAACGCTGATCTTAGCCCGTTTGTCTGTCTCTAATTCCATTAGATCAGACAGATCTAGCAAACCGTCCTTGACAAGTCTAGACAAGGTATACATGAGAAAGGATTCCCTATCATCATACTTGCCATCAATTTCGTGTCTCTTCGCACTCAAGAAGTCATGCAGCTGCCAAACATCCTCAGGTAGAGAGATTAAACTAGCTTTGCCTCGAACACCCTGTACAAGGGATTTGAGCTCTTGCTCATAAGCTTTCTTGAGCGCTACCTCAGCAATCTTTTTTTCCGCGTCGCTCCACTGAATCTCTGCCTGCTGCGTCATCTTAATTAATATCTATGCCCTTGATTTGAAATTTATATGCTTCCTTCTCATAATAACGAAAAACGCTTTCGAAAACAGCTAAAGATTTTGACCCCAGCGATATGATTCAACTTACACGGGGCGATGGTGCAGACGGCTTCAAGCAGAGTTGGTCACATAGCAAAGTTCCCCGTGGAGCGTTCTTTCTAAAGAACGCTCCACGGAGATAACCTAGAAGGTTTGAAAATCTATTGCCCTAATTAACGCACCAGATTCATTAACTCCTTAGGTGAGGCCAACAAATCGATAGCCACAAAAAATATTTTATTGTCAGGACTCAGTAGAAATCGCCAAGCAATATTCATACCAATACCGGCCCCAAACCAAGGTGTTTGACATTTGCCAGTGACCTTGATCTGACTGTAGCCATCATCCGCAGGTTCAGAAACACCGCGCTCGGGGATAAGCTTCAGATTCTGACACTCTTCTCTAAAAAATTGAAGCACCGCGTCTTTACCTACGATTGGCTTTCGAAAAGGAGGCTGCAGAGCGCCGTCAGGGGTAAATAGTTTGATTAGTGCATCAAAATCATTTGCATTCAGGTTGTTCATGTAGCTCAGTACGGTCTCGTTGGTAACGCCCTCAATAAAAACTTGAGTGCGCTGCTCCATCGATTTTGGAGGCACCACGGGCTCTGAGACTCGGTTGTAGCTTCCGAGTTTACCCGAGTCGAACCCCATGTCCACAACAGAATTACGCAGGACCGTAATTTGCTGACCCGACTCTAAATTTCTGATGGCCTGCAAAACGGCAGCCGCATTGGCTGAAAGCTTGTAACCTTTTGGGATAGGAGCCACATAGCCTTGTTCCATCCACTCTCCGAGCTGGTACCAAAACCCCAGTTTGATGTTCGGTGTCCAGGTTGCGTAGGTACGAGAAATTTCAGTATCAGCCCGGTTAGCCAGATCACACATGGTCTGGGTCTGTTCTAGGGGCGGCATTTGCTTAATCTTATCCATCGTAATTTGGGCAAACTGCATACTGGCAGCTCCCAGGGCTGCAACCGTAATGGTTGAACCCATTTCAAGATAGGCAAACCAAATCAGAGCTAACTGGTCTTCGGCACTGAGCTGACTAAATCTAGCAATAGTCGCGGGGACAGCATCGGCGGCTAGCGTGTTGGGAAAGATGTTCCGAGCGGAATTAACGGTATATGGCATGGTGTGGTGATATCTCCAACATAAAGAACAAAATTCTGGACAGCAACCTAAACGAGCAGACCCTTTAAGTTAGGTCTACCTAAATATTGGTGAGAGAGAGATTTCAGAACGAGCATTGCCAATAAATCACAGTGACTCTATTGTCCAGACGGTCTAAAAACCCTGGTAGTTAGAACTATCTGAAACGAATTCACTCAATGAATCTATGGAATAAAACCTCTATACTTTGTTGAAAGTACTACGATTGTCGCAATGCATTTACCGAGCCTTAGCGAATAGGCTTTAAGTGCACTTTCATCAACGTAACCTTGCTAACAACAAAAACATTGGCGCAATCACATTAATGCGCTAACAATAAGCAAAGTATAGCTTGACTTAGTTAATAATTCGAAACATAAATATACATTTCCTTAATATCTAAGATAGATTTTCTGGTTCACGCGCTTAGCGTCGGCACCATGGCGTTCAAGCTGAACGGCTTTCATTTCAACCGGTTGAGCATTGGCTCCCAGGGACGTGGGGCCAGCACATCGTAGTTCAGGTACTGCCATTTTTTGATAAACGGTTTAGGTAAGAAAAGCGCTGCCGGGCGCTTTTTCTATCATTTCAGGGCTTAGGGTAACGGCAATGAAGGCACGGCCAGTAGCTGGCTAGCTTCGACCTGGTCGGACCAAACGGTGAGGGTGGTGCCCAGGGACTGGTTTAGGGTTGCGATCGCATCCGCCAAGTCAATCGCCGCATTAACCTCGCTATTTTGGGCTTCAACCACATCATTTTGCAATTCCAACACTTCAAAAATATCTCGAGTCCGCCCCAAACGAGCCCTCGTTCGAGCATTTTCCAATCGCTGTTCAGCTAGCTCACGGGCCAACCGTGTGGACTCAATCCGATTGCGGGCTGAGTCCACATCCCGCAACCGATCGGCAATGTCCAAACGAATGTCAGACCGGAGCCGGTCAAGATCATTTTGCAGCTGCTGCTGGGTGACCTGGTTTCGCTGCAGGGCAGTTTCCGTCGATTCATCCTCCAGCAGTCGGGTCAGCACCAGCTCTGTTGAGGCTTCTGAAAAGTCCCCTGTACTAGCGTTGGCGCGCAGGTCCAGGTTCCAGCGGCGGTTATCGGCGGCCACGATGCCATTGAGTTCGGCAATTTCCAGATTTAGCTGGGTCTGTTGATAGTCTGGTCGATTGGCATAGGCAATGGCCACCAGCTCATCCAAACTAGGCACCTCAGCCGCCTCAGCCGCCGTGCCCAGGGTGGCTAGGGTTGCATCCGGAATCGTAATTTCAATAGAGTCAGCTAAATCCAACAGATTTAAGAGGTTAGATTTGGCCTGCTCTAATTCATTTTTAGCCTCCAATAGGCCTGTCTCCGTGGCGGCCAGGTTAGCATCAATCTCCACCAGCTCAAACCGAGCCCGTCTCCCGGCTTCTACTAGGGCTGCGACCGAGCGTCGCTGTTGCTGCTGTGTTGCCAACGATAGCTGTTGAATGCCAAGACTCGCCTGGGTGCGAATCAGGGCATGGTAGGTGAGCACACCAATGGTAATGTCCGTAATCAGCCGTTGCTGCAAATCAAGCTGGTTGTTGGTTTCCTGTAGGCGGGCAATCTCCACCGGAGAAGTGTTGACCGCTCGGCCCGCACCCCGCAATAGGGGTTGGGTGACCGTTAGCTCCACATCCTGCTCGTCTATGAGATCGACGCCCACCTCCAGGGTGGTGCCCAAGGGGGTAAGGAGTTCTCCGCCCAGACGGGCTTCACGGGTAATCTCTGTTGTGTCGTTGCTCCTATCGCGTATCCCTAAACTCAGCGTTGGGGTAAAGTCAGGGCTAAAAATGCTTTCCGCTTCCCGCAGTTCCTGCTGCTGAGCAATTCTTTCTAGGGCCGCATTTCTCAGTTCGCGGTTGTTTTCTAGTAGCAGGGTAACAACATCCGCTTCGGTTAGGGCTAGAGCCTGGGTGGGTGCAGTTGAGCCGGGTGGGGGGCTGACGGTTGGCTCGCTATTGTCTAACGGCGTTGGAGCCGGACTCTGGGCTGCAGATCTGATATTTTTCGCCCATAACCTAAAGACTCATTATTTCGCTTATGCATAACTGCAATGGTGCTGGCAATTTTGGACTCCATTTCATCCATACCACCCATACCGCGATCAATTAATGTTGTATTATCCTTTTTTAGCAAATAATCCGCGGCCTCCTTAAGAACCGCATAGCGCTGTTCCATGGCTGTTTGTAAGTCTGATTTTAAATCATCCAATGTGCGTGGAGGATTATCGCCGTATTTTTCCTGATAGTCCTCCTCGTTATAATATTCAATGTCATCCATCCAAAAACCTTTATATTCATGAACAACATATTGTGTAACTCCGTCGTGCTGACGCTTGCCAATTAAAATTGGCTCTTCATCAACAGGGTCGATTGCTTCACGATTAAATGTTTGAGAAATGGAGGCCACCATGATTTTACCCTCTATTACCGTCGTTTGTCTTTGTTACACACCTTTTTGAACGAGCTAATCTGCGGGCTTATACTTGCCTTTATCATCAACTCTGCCTAAAAGTTTAGGTACTAAAGTTTAACAACCACTTAAGAACCACTGAAATATGTCAAAATCACGGACTTTATTCGAAAAAATATGGGACGAACATGTTGTGCATCGCGGTGAAGACGGCACATGCCTGATTTATATCGATCGTCATTTGGTGCATGAGGTAACCTCGCCGCAAGCATTTGAAGGCCTAAGAATGGCTGGCCGCAAAGTACGCCGTACAGATACAACCCTTGCGGTGATGGACCATAATGTTCCCACAACAGACCGCAGCGCAGGTATTCAAGAGGAAGACTCGCGTATTCAAATCGAAACGCTGCGCAAAAACTGTGAAGAATTCGGCGTACAGCTATTTGATATTTTGGATAAACGTCAAGGCATTGTGCATATTATTGGTCCTGAGCAAGGCTTCACGCAACCGGGAATGACCATTGTCTGCGGCGACAGCCATACATCAACGCATGGTGCATTCGGCGCGCTTGCCTTTGGTATTGGCACAAGTGAGGTGGAACATGTTTTGGCCACACAAACTCTGATCCAGAAACCAGCAAAAAATATGCGTGTGACCGTTAATGGAAAACTTCCCGCGGGCGTAACAGCAAAAGATATGATCTTAGCTATCATCGGAGAAATCGGTACAGCGGGTGGTACAGGCCATGTTATTGAATATGCGGGCGAAGCCGTTCAAAGCCTTTCAATGGAAGGCCGAATGACCATTTGCAATATGTCGATTGAAGGCGGCGCGCGCGCAGGACTTGTCGCCCCAGATCAAACGACATTCGACTACATCAAGGGCCGCCCCATGGCGCCGCAGGGTGCCGATTGGGACAAAGCTGTTGAGTATTGGAAAAGCTTCTACTCTGATGAAGGGGCGCAGT
>JBCCAQ010000224.1:0-8933 GCA_039814735.1 Cyanobacteria bacterium P01_A01_bin.15 | reverse complement strand
ACAACCCTAGTGTCTTTCTTTATCAACGGCCTTCGTCTCTGGTCAATGCTGAATACTCCTCTATGGGGAGCTTGGATATGACCGGACTACCTAATTGTCATTAACCCTGATTAGCTGCCCATATAATTGTCACCCTATAAGAGATCAAGCTTTAGTGGCTGTAGACAAGTCTGCGGTGGCAAACACGCATGCTGAGTGGGGTGATGCGGTAGGTGCCTGGGATGAAGCGATCTCCCTGATGAATCGTGTGCCAGAGTCACACGAAAGTTACACTGTAGCTCAAAGCAAAATTGACGAATACCAACGCAATCTTGAGTACGCGCAGAGCCAGGAAATTGCCTCTCTACCTACTATTGGCACTAGTAAAGTAAAGGTACAGAACAAATTCAGTCAAAGCGGTATAGATTTTTCGTTTAAAGGCTCTCCTCTGACAGATGGGACGCCGAGATTGCTGGGTACGGCTCCAAACGACCTTGCGCTAATAGAGCTTTATGGCCCTGAAGACAAACTAACCAAAGCGGTAATGATGACCTTTATTGGTCGAGGTATTTCACCAGAACTCTTAGCCGCTTACAACGTAGCATTTCTTACCGAACTTGCTCCCGGTTATGACTGGGATTCAGAAATTGCTGATGGAGTCGATACTTTGTCAAGTGGCAGCTCCGAGGAAGTGCGAATACGAGCCAGGGATAGTGTTGTTTCCATGACTCTTACTGAAGCTTTAGGAGTCTTTATTTTTCTTGTGACTGTAGAGCCTGGATAAACAGGAAAAACCATGACTTATAGCTGGGATAGGAGAGATAGCTGCTGAGGAAGAACATTTCTAGCTTCTATCCCATATTCTGCGATAAAAACAGCCTAAATACCTACGACCAAACCATTCTCTCATCGGCAACACATTCGCCACCCATAAATCATTATAAGTCTCCCCATCTAACAACCCCGTCGCCGGGAACTCTCCTCGTTGTGGATGCCAATAGGTACCAAAAACAATATCCCACACGGGGAAAAATGCCGAGAAATTTTTATCTAAATGCTCATCCTGAAACGAATGATGAATGCGATGATACTGCGGCCCCGTTACCACTCGAGAAAACCAGCCCAAGTTCAACCGCAGATTCATATGGATAAACTGTAACCACAACACCTGAGCAAATGCCAACAGCCCTAACGCCAGACCACTAAAGTCAAACAAAACCCCCATGGGGATCGCTAAAAAGAAGAGCAACAGCGGATCTTCTAGCCAATGTACCCGACGAGTACTGGTTACATTCAACGACTGCTCACTGTGGTGAAACTTATGCTGCTCCCACAAAAAACCAGTCTTGTGCTGCCACCGATGAAACCAATAATAGAAAAAATCTGTTGCTAAAAGATAGAAGAGCGCCGCCAATCCATAGGTTATTGCAGTCTGCGGCACGGGTAGCTGAATCCATGGCCCGCCGACCCAGTCTTGAACCAGCGTCACAATCACACTAATGCCCGTCGCCTGGATCGCCACACTTACCACGCTATAAACCACATACCACCGCAGGTTAAACCACAGGTGCGACCAGGGCTGACGCTTCTCTACCGGGCGGATGCGCTCCACCAAGATAAAGACACCGTACATTAGAAAACCAGTCAACACATATTTCGCAAAGCCCAGGGGGGCGGCAAGCCATTCCATAGGAAAGTAGAGAAACTAAGTGGGAGAGATGAGGTTGGGACGTGGAGAACGCCGAAGACTGATCAGTAGCCCTATGGCCATGATAGTCGTGGTAACACTGAAATAAAAGGGGGCGGCTACCGATACCTGAGTATAGAGCCAGCCTGCAATTAGGCTAGCGGGCAACGTGGCTAATCCCACTAGCATATGAAAGGTGCCCACCTCTGCACCGCGCCGTTCTGGATGAACTAAATCGGCCACAAATGCTTTTTGTACCCCCCGCGTCAGGGTGGAGTAAAGGCCGTAAAACATAAATAGACCCCACACCATCTCAGCGCTTTGGGCCAGGGCAAAGCCTAAATAAACCAGGGCAAACACGCCATAGCCCATGACTAACAAAGGTCGTCGCCCAATGCGGTCGGACAGTCGGCCCGCTGCAAAGCCCAAACAGGTTTCTACCAGGTTGAAGATCGCGTAGAGCAACAGCAGCTGCTCACCTGTGAGGCCCAGGGACTGCGATCGCAACAGTAAAAACGCATCGGACGAGTTCCCCAAACTAAACAGCCCGACCACCAGCAAAAACTGCCGATAGGCCGGACTCAGCCCCCGAAAGGTAAACTGCGGCAAAGAACGCTGCTTAGTATCGGACCGCCGAGGTTCTCGGACAAATTTTAAGAGCACAAAGACACCCAGTAGGGCTGGGAAGAATGCGATCGCAAACACCCGCCGATAGTCCCCCACAAACTGCCGCAATAGCAAAAAACCCAGCAGCGGCCCCAGCACCTCCCCCACCGTTTCCAAACTATGGTGCAGCCCAAACGCATGCCCTCGCTGATTCGGCGCACAATTTTCTGCAATCAACACATCCCGTGGAGCTGCCCGCAGACCTTTACCCACCCGATCCACCAGCCGCGCCCCCAACACAGCGACCCAACTGGCTGACACCGCCAGCCCCAGCTTAGAGAGCGCCCCCAGACCATAGCCTGCCACAGCAAACGGCTTGCGTCGTCCCACCCGATCCGACAACCAGCCCGAATACAGCTTCAACAGACTCGCCGTACTCTCTGCAATCCCTTCAATCACCCCCACCGACCACACCGGAGCCCCCAACACCGATGTGAGAAAAATCGGCGTGATCGGATACACCATCTTGCTCGCAAAATCAGTGAACAGACTGACCCAGCCTAAAGCTCGCACCGTTGGCGTCAGTGCAGGTTTAGACATTTTCTGCCACCGCTGGCAGCAGTGGCTTCTCCGCCCGTTCAACCTTAGGTAAAAGCTTAATCGGACTCGCCCGCATTTTTTGATTTAACAGAGCCTGAAACTGTTCATTGAGTAACCGTTGTCGCATGGCCCCATCCAACTGAGCCGGGATCAGCTTTTCTAAGCGAACAATGACTAGCCAGTCGCCAATCTGTTGGGGCGGCCACAGCTGTTTTGGCTCACACATCTGCAATACTCTCGCCAGCGCAGGCGCAAGCGAGCTAAGCTCCACCGGTCCCACCATGCCACCGGTTTGCGCCTCTTTCCCTTGAGAATGTGCTTTAGCCAACTCCGCAAACGGCAGTTTATCGTCTCGCAAGCGAAAATATAGCTCCTGCGCCAGGCCTGCATCTTTAGTCCGAATCATTGAGTAAATTGCCCGATCGTACTGGGCTTTACGCTGCATAAAATCAGACTGGACTTGTGCGCCCCAGGTATCTTCCTTAAATCGATGTAACCGATAGGCCCGCATCGCTTCAATCACCAAATGTTGCGGCTCCAGCTGATGCTGCTGACACCAAGCTTGGCGTTGTTCATCGCTCAGCAAATTGTGCTGAGTGCAATAGTGCTCATAGGCTTCCTGCTGATCGCACGTAATGCCACTAATCAACTGATCGATCACCAGCTCTTGCACCAGCTGCGGCAAAAGGCGATATTGCCTTATTTTCTGAATCAATTCTGGCGTATTGAGAACTTGCGGCCCAACTTGTATTGCAGATTCCATAAATAGGCAATGAATCTTAGATCGCTAATAAAACTCAGTATCAATAAAGATTTTAACAGGACAGGTCCATTCACCTAAGTGTTCATCCGGTTACTATGGCTAGTTTTGATTATTTTCATAATTTTTAAAAACCTTAAAAGGGTATTTAGATTGCTAGATCTACGGCCTAAACGCCAATATAGACATTGCACTTATTGAAAAGCACTTGCAATAATGAAGCGAGATTATCGACGCAAGGATAGGAATGGAAGCATTCATCACGAATTGTTCACTGTTCATAGCCGTACTCCTAGGCCCCTTGATGCTACTGTCCCTGATGGTCTGGTTTACAGTACAAGCCTTTGTGGAGCTTAAGTATAAGGTCATCCGGTTCTATCGTATGCGATCAACCCCCTGCGGTCAGTGTCTTTACTACACAGGATGCAAAGAATTAGCCTGTACCGTCCAGCCCTGCCTAGCTTTAACAAAAGCTGCTAACGACTGCCAAGATTTTACTCCAACCGATAGTCCCCACCACCGCGAACTAGACTATTACAAGTTATGAGCCATTAAAGACAAAAAATCTTCGACCATCTCCATAAACTAACGCACCATGAGTAGCTGGATAGTGTGTCCTTATCCGCGATCGCAGCCCCAGATTCGGCTGTTTTGCTTTGCCTATGCAGGCGGCTCGGCCTGGATATTTCGCACCTGGGCAGAGTTTCTACCAGATACCGTCGAAGTCTGTGCCATCGAACTACCCGGCCGGGGCAAACGCATGGCTGAGCCAGCCCTAAACAATCTTTCCCAAATTATCAAAAACTTAGGACCAGAGCTACGACCTTACCTCAACCTACCCTTTGCCTGCTTTGGCCACAGTCTAGGCGCACTGGTCATGTTTGAACTATGCCGCTGGCTTCGGCAAGCCTTTCAGCTCACCCCCGCCCACCTCTGGGTTTCAGCCGCCCAAGTCCCCCACCTACCCGCCGAAAAATCACCGATCCACACCCTGCCAGACCCAGAATTCATCATCGAACTACAGCGTTATAAAGGCACTCCCAAAGATATCTTGAACAACGCCGAAATGATGGCTCTAGTTCTACCTATTCTACGAGCCGACTTCTCAGTACTCGAAACCTACCGATATCAGCCCGGTGATCCCTTTAACTGCCCCATTATCGGTTTTTGGGGACAGCAAGACACCATCGTTAGCCAAGCAGACGTCGCAGCCTGGCAAACCCATACCTGCAACTTCACCTTAGAAGCCATCGCAGGAGAACACTTCTTCATCCAGCAACCATCTTTTCCAAAAAGACTGGTATCAACGCTAACACAGCTGCTCAATTAACCTGCCTGCTCAACCCCATAATCCATCGCCAAAGCCTCCACCGACAAACCCGACGCCGACACCACACGCTGACATCGTTCTACATCCACATCCCCCCCATAAACCTTACGTCCCAAGCGATGGGAAATATACAACATCTCAGGGTGGGGCAACCAAGGCAAAATCACCTGATCTTGAGCCTTAGAGAGTAGACATAACAGCTGCTCCAGCTTCTCCAATGAAAATTCATCCTGAGGTAGCACCACCACATTATCCACCTGCTCCACCAGCCAATCATGGTCCCAGTCGCTACCCGTCACCGCAATCGCCAGCTTAGCCATCGGAGCCTTGTCGATAAACGAACAATCTGCCGTATCGCCACAAAAAATCATATGCTGCCCCCCCAGCCGGTACCATCCTGGTTCAACCATTGCAGCTCCCTGACCGTCTGGGATCGGCGGCTGTAGCTTCACCTGCCTAGCTTTGGCAGGAATTATCCGAATAATTTCAGACTCAGATATCAGAACCTCATCAACGGTCGGAATCTCATCCGTAGGGTGCTCCTCTACAGCGGCAGCATCCACAGCCGCCGACTTTAGCTGTTTGACCTTCTTAATGGACGCCCGCAGCTCATTAGCCGTAATCTTCTTACCCTGTTCCGCAGCTTCTAAAACCTCATCGCGCAGATCATCTGGCACAGAAGGAGCCGCCAGCTGATAAAGCAAAGAGGTGGCAATATCTACTTTTGCAAGATTTGCAAATCTGTCGCCAAAGGTTTCATACACCTTGATAAAGTTATACGCCGTCCGCTGGCTCCAGCCAAACTCTACCTTCAGCCAAGTTAGAAACTGACCATACTGCAAACGCGATCGCACATCCGTTAGCTTCTGACCTATTTCCCAAACATCCTGAGCTGAACGGCGCAGACGCTCTCGAATTTCACCTGTACGCTGTTGAACAATTGAGCGATGGGACTCCTCCAGACTGCCATAGTCAAACAACGCACTAATCGATGAAGATTTAGGACTACGAGCCATAAGAATACCTGTAACGCGCCAAATAAAAAATCGAGGATTACCAGGGAGCAACTTGTGGATGTACAGACGTTACCTGTAACGTCTCCTTATAAATTCCCAGTTTCTAGATATTCAAATTGAACACAATCAAACTTAGCCTGAATATTTATGTCAAGTCTACTTTTATGTTACCGCGTTAGCTTGACTTTATAAAAATAACATGCGTATTAATTTTCTTGCTCCGAATGATTACGCAGACATCATTGAGCTTGCTACGATTGAGCTTGCCTGCTCCCACCATGGGCACAAGCACTGCTTAATTTTTGAGGATTTTGTCAATGCCTCGACTGCTTGATCGCACCGGTCAACCGCTCTGGCAAATAATTCAGTTTTATTGGGCTTATGCAAACGACCACCAGAAAAGAACGGCAGGTGTCGGGTTAGCGATCCTGATCGGGTTATCAATTCTCAGTAGTAGTGCCCTTGTCTTCGAAAGTCTCCAGCGAGGAGAGTTTATTTCAGCCTTAGCCGCCCGAGATGCCCAGCGATTTCATGCTTCGCTCATAATTTTGATCGGCATCTTATTGACCAGCGCCCTCTTCCTATCGGCTAGCACCTATGTGCGAGAGCGGTTAGGGCTCCATTGGCGACGTTGGCTCACTCGCTACATCCTCACCACTTATCTCAGCCAGCAACGGTTCTATCGATTGTCATCCAATATTGATAATCCCGATCAGCGCATGTCTGAGGATATTAAAAAGGTCACGCAAACCTCCGTCTTTATCCTCACCACCTTGCTAGAGTCTGGAATCCAGCTGATTGGGTTTATTGGCGTACTCTGGTCAGTCTCCATCGGTCTGACCGGGTTTTTAGTGTTTTATGCATTGGTGGGAAGTGCGATCGCAACCTTCTTTTTTGGCATACGACTTACCCACATCAATACCGAACAGCTCAAAAGAGAAGCCAACTTTCGCTTTGGCCTCATCGACATTCGAGAACATAGCGAATCCATCGCCTTTCACCAAGGACACCCCTACGCCAACAACGACAGCCGCCAGCGATTTCGTCAGGTTGTGCAAAACTTTAATCGATTTATTCGCTGGCAGTTTGGCTTAGACTTATTTCAAAATGGCTATCAATATCTCACCTTCATTATTCCCAGCCTCATCCTGGCTCCACAAATTCTCTCAGGCAACCTAGAAATCGGTGCCATAGTTCAATCCCAAGCTGCCTTTGACCGCATCTGGCTATCCCTAAGTCTAGTCATAGTACAGTTTGAGCAGCTCACCGCCCTAGCCGCTAGCATCGAACGACTAAGTCAGCTTATTCAAGAATTACAAGCCACGGATCACATCGAAAACTCCATCAAAATCCTCTCCCACTCTCAAGTCGCCATCCAAAATCTCACCTTAGCAACACCCAACACTCAGCGCCCTCTAGTCAACCAGCTCTCTTTCAACATTGAGACCGGTCAAAATCTATTGATCACCGGCCCCAGCGGTATCGGCAAAAGCTCATTAATCAAAGCCATCGCCGGACTCTGGAGCACCGGTCAAGGAACTATCCACTGCCCTTCAGAGAATATTTTATTCCTACCTCAGCGCCCCTACCTTATATTAGGCACCCTACGCCAACAGTTACTATATCCCCAGATCGGCCCTGGTATAGAAGATAAACAGCTATTACACATCCTCCAAATCGTTCAGCTGCCCGAGTTCAACAATCTAGACCAAACCGAAGACTGGTCCCAACGCCTATCGACCGGTGAGCAACAGCGCCTAGCCTTTGCCCGACTACTATTGACTAAACCCACCTACGTTCTCCTAGACGAAGCCACCAGTGCCCTATCCGTTCTCCAAGAACAAATCCTCTATCAACAGCTAGCCAACACCCACACCACATACATCAGCACTGGCCATCGCCCCAGTCTACTGCCCTATCACCAGCAGGTACTCACCCTACATACAGACCACAGCTGGACCCTACAACCCACCAAAAACCACCCAGGGTTTACTCACTAAAATTCAGCTTCCCCAATCTCCTTCTTTTTTTCTTTTCTTCCTCTCTATGACCCAACCGTCATCCCCAAAATCAGTCCTACTCCCCTACTGGTTCTCCTCAGAAAAATGGGGAGCCTGGGGGCTGTTATTACTACTAGTCGGCTTGCTCCTCATCCAAACCGGTCTAAAAGTTGTTTTTTTAATCTATGGCGGCGAGGTCACATCGGCCCTTGCCGCTCAGGATGCCGATCGCTTCTGGCAGGCCGTCATTATTTTTCTGATTATCCTAGTGGTCGGTATTCCCTTCGCCTCTTTAAGTGGCTATGTCCGCGCAAAGTTAGGATTATTTTGGCGTACCTGGCTCACCCACCACTACCTAGACCAGTACTTAAGCAACAACAGATTTTATCAGCTGCGACTCCACAATACCCTGGATAATCCGGACCAGCGCATCGAAGAAGATGTGCGCACCCTTACCCAAGAATCTCTCAAGTTCTTAGTCATCTTTTTAGAATCTGGATTTCAATTGATTGGATTTGCTGGTGTGCTCTGGTCTATCTCTCAACCGCTCGTAGCCCTTTTAGTGATTTATGCCATAGTGGGAAGTGCGATCGCCACACTCTATTTCGGCAAACCCCTCATCAGCATTAATGCTGAACAGCTCCAACAAGAAGCCACCTTCCGCTACGATCTAGCCAGAATTCGTGAAAACACTGAGGCCATCGCCCTATACCGTGGGGAATCTCAAGAACTCTCTCAAAGCTGGCAACAGTTTGGCTTAGTGCTTCAGAATTTCTCTCGCTTAATCCGATGGCAGCTAGGACTCAATCTTTTTCAAAACCACTATCGCTATGCCACATTTATCATCCCCGGCATTATTTTAGCCCCTAGACTCTTTGCCGGTGATCTAGAAATTGGCGATGTTACCCAAGCCGGAACAGCATTTAATCTGATGCTGGGCGCACTGGCATTGATT
>JBCCAQ010000021.1:0-33701 GCA_039814735.1 Cyanobacteria bacterium P01_A01_bin.15 | reverse complement strand
TCAGCCACGGATGCTGGCTGCACCAATCGATCCTGAATGATTGTTTTGAGATCCTCTAGGGGCGTACTAATAAAATCTGGCTGTCGCTGTAGTTCTTTTAGAAAGGTATCGCCTGTGCCGATCTGCGCCGATGGCGGCATCCACAAAATCCGGCTGATGTCTTGCTGCTCCTGACAGCAGTTGGATGCAATGTCTATCTGCTCCTGACTGCGGGCCGCCAGCAGGTTTTGTAGCGCCTGACTGGATGGGGATTCGTTTCCTTGCTCTGTTGAGCGTTGTGGACTCACTAAATGAATCGACATGACGCACTGGGCCAGGTTTTCTTGCACCCGCTGGGCAAAATCTGGCGTTATGGGCAGGGGCTGGTCTGGCAATACCTGATGCCCGGCCATGGTGAGTTCCCGACGAATGTTATCCCGGGCGTCGCTCAGGTCAAACGTAGTCTCTGCCAGGTAAATCGACTTTTCAGAGGTGGTCTGACCAGGGGTCTCAGCCGAATCCGACAGCGGCGTAACGTCTGCTGGGCTACCCTCAGCCAGTGCGTCTAAAATTTCCAGGGTTTGGTGAATGTCGTAGGCGAGGTCGTTTAGCCTGGCGTAGAACTTACGCTCCAGCTCGGGGCCGTAGACTTTATCAAATTCCTGGGGTCGCCCGGCGGCGTCAAACTCAAAAAACTCATACCCAATAAACGCCCCAACCTCTGCTGGGTACTGATCCCTGGGGACATAGGTTTTGACCACCTTAAACAGGCGAGCCTTGTTATCACCTACTTTAAGACCGCCGGTTTGCTCTGCCGCACCCTGGCAAAAGCGCTGCAGCTCCCGCAGGCACCACTCAGATTTTAAATATCGCGGTGACAGGATGGAGACCAGCAGCCCCGCATTGGCCAGGGTTTCAATGATGGCATCGCTAAAGTAGTCATTGCCCTGGAGTTTGCGATCGCGCCAAATCTGTGGTGGCACACCGCGAATCTGCGATAGGCGAATCGCTAAGGCTTTATGAAATATCGATATCCAACCCTCTTGGTCAGGAATTAGGGATTGATTATCAATATGGGCATAGCTAATGAACAGATCCTTGTCAAAATCCATCCTGGCGTTGGTTAAGGGGGCTAGCTATGATTCAGACTACCTAAAGATCCCCCATTAGTCATCAAAAAGGGTATTTTGCTTAAAAATTGCAAAAATTGAGAAACAAAATCTCCAATAAGCTCAAGGTACTACATAGTGCCCTTCTCTTTCTAAAGAAAAGGTTTTAGGAACTTTCTGGTAAATAAGCTACCTGCCAATTGCCCCTTCCCCCTTTCCCTTTACCCCTTCCCCACTCTCCTCCAGGAATTTTATTTTTTGGCAGATCCCTTGGACTCGAATCCTGGTTTCAACCCACCCTCAAATCATGCCTTGCAGCGTGGCCAGTGCCTGTTGAATACGGGCTTCCAGTGACTTTAGCCGCTCTACTGTTTGCTCGCGGTTAATCTCATTTTGTTGTTTTTTCTCGATCAGGCTGCTTAGCTCCAACCGGCGGGCGGCGATGTCACCGCTGATGCGCTCAATGGCTCGCTCTTCGTAGGTGCCAAAACAGTCTTGCACCGCTTTGTAGATCGGCTGCCACTGGTCAGCGGCGATCTGGGGCAGATGCTTGGCAAATTCTTTGCGGGTTGCTTTGATAAATTCCTGGCGGACAAACTCTGCCTGGACGGCTAATATGCCCCCGGCGGCGGCGATCACACCGACAATGTTTAAGAATAAGCTGCTGAAGATCAGCCCTAAAATCTGCAGGGCGACGACGATGCACACATAGCTCACGGCCATTTGTAGTACAGACTGCCAAAAGTGATTGAAGGGCTGCACGGCGTCGTTGAGGGTGTCAGGAACCTCGTCAAAGAGATCGCGGATATTGTCGATCCACGGACGGGCTTCGTCGGTGGGACCAACCTCGGGAGCGTAAAATCTGCGGCCCATCATTTTTTCGTGGATCACCTCGACTACTTCTGCGTAGGCAACCTGGTAGTCGGCGGCGCTTTCGTTTAGTTCATCAAATGACTGACCAATTTTTTGTTTGGCGGTAAACTCCCAGGCGGCGAGCCGGTCGTTAATGTAGCGCTCAAAGGCACGTTTAAATTCGCTATAAAAGTCGTCCCGCTCGTCTTCATCTAAAAAGCTGAGAAAGTCGAGATCGGGTTGGGAGGCGACAAAGTCGGTTTCGAAGCTGGATTCTAAGGACAGAATGTAGGTTTTAAACGAATCGGCGATGGCTTTAGCGGTGCGATCGCATCTCCCCCGAATCAGCTGTCGGTAGTTATCGCGAATTTTTTCTAACTTGCCAAATTCGCTTTCCACCGAAGCCACCCGCTGCTGTAGCTCACTGAGGTCTTCATCCAACAGCGGTATGCGTCGAGCTACGGTTTCTTGGAGGGCGCTGTAGGCTCGGTGGGCCAGCTTTGCCGCCCGCTGTAGTTCCCCTTGCCCCCGGCTCTGGGTCAAAAAAGAGTCCAGCGCCGCCCAAAATTTATCGACACCGCTGCCGGTGAGGGACTCGCCCCGACGCTGCTGCCGCAGGGCGGCCAGGGCTGATACCTCAAACCAGGTGGCCCCCTCCGGCAGGCTCTGGGTAAAGACCTGTCGCTGTCGCGCTACGGCAGCGGCTAGGGCCTCTGTATCCTCTGGGTTGACCAATCCGGTCTGGAGTCGGTCCCAGCCGTTGACGACATAGAAGCAGTCCAGGTCGCGGTTTTGGATATAGTTGCGCAGGTAGCGGCGCTCATCGAGCGTCACCGGCTGGGTGGCATCTAGGACAAAGACAACGGCCTGGGCCTCATTTAGATAGCTGAGGACCTGCTGGTTTCGGGCTTCGGTATCGTTGAGACCGGGGGTGTCGACAATTTCTAGACCTGAGGCTAGCAGGGGGGCCGGACACTCGATCACCACATGGCTAATGTCGGGGAAGGCGCTAGCCTCTAGCTGGCGGGCTTCATCGGGGGAGATGGTGTAGTCGGAGCGAAAGGTGGCAAAATCGATGGTTTTTGCCGGTTTGCCGTCGCTGTAGTGCAGCGTTACCTTGGGCTCAGGACCGTGGCGCAGCAGGCTGAGCAGGGCCGTACAGGGGTTGACATCACTGGGTAGCAGCGCCTCACCCACCAGGGCATTGATCAGCGTACTCTTACCCCGTTTCATCTCGCCCAGCACCACGATGCGATAGGTGCCCTGCTGCAGCTGTGCCGCCGTACTTTGCAGGGTGCGAATGTGGTGGGTTAACCCCAGCTGGCCTGAGCGCTCGGTGGTTTCGGCCTGGTCCATTGCGATCGCAATCTGGCTGAGCACCTGGGCGGCCTGTTTACGACTGTGGGTCAGGGCATCTAGGCCATGGGTCATGGGAGCGTTGGAGTCGGCGGCTGTTTGGGGTGTGGCCATAGGAAAATGAGGGCGCTAATGACAATCGGCTAGCAAATCGTCGTCTGACAGTAAGTTTGACGAATATCTACAGTTTAGTGTGCCGCGCTTCTCCAGGGTCGAGATCGGCCATCTCAGAGGTGTAACAGGTCCAGTCAGAACGCGATAGGACCTTACCACAGACGGCTGGCTGCCGGTCTCCCCAGTACACAACAAAGTTAAATACCAATAGCGGTAGGCCCAGGGGCACGCTCAAAAGTTCGCTCAGCTCGTAGGTGGCGGGTATGCTCTCCAAACTGACGTTGCCACCATTGAGATGGATGCCGTTGGCGGTTAAGGTGCTGTAGGTAAACCCCTGATGTAGCGGTTCAGCCAAGGGGGCACCAATGGTTTCAGGAAAATAATCAATTTCTAGGGCAATGGGAACATTGTCGGCGTAAATGATTTTTTCTTGACGGTAAATTTTAGAATCTTGGGAAATCTGCAGCATTTGGGCTGCCTCCGCCGGCGGGGGGATGGCGGCAAATCCCAGCGAGCGGATATGGCCCACATACCCCTGTTCTTGTAGGGCCATATCAAAGTGGGTGAGCGGGCTAGCCATGGAAAAGCTGATCTTACGGCGACCGCTGACAAAGCTGCCTTTTCCTCGCTGGGTTGTGACTAGACCCTGTTGGAGCAGATTTGAGATGGCTTTACGAATGGTGGTGCGACTGACACCAAACATCTCCCCTAGATCAAACTCGCTGGGTAATCGTTCTCCTAGGCTGTAGTCACCCGCCTCAATTTTTTGTTTTAGCTGCTCTGAGATAACAATGTGTAGGGGCTGTCTATCCGAGCCTGGCTCGCTTGGAACCATAAAAATGACGTTATTTCCAGGAGTCGTTCCTATCCTATCGGAAAATAGCGGCCCTAGGCGACGGCGGGTTGAAATCGAGCGATCTTAAACAGACTGGTGTCGTGGGGGGTGCTGCCATTGATAGCTAGATCCGCCAGCATCTTACCCATGAGGGTGGTGAACTTAAACCCATGGCCGGAAAAGCCAGCGCCAATGATCACATGGGGATAGCTGGGATGCTGGTCCACAATAAAGTCTTTGTCGGGGGTAAGGGTATAAAGACAGCGGCGGGTGCTGAGCAGCGCCCCGGCCGCACCGGGGACGTACTCGCGGGCAAAGTCGCGAATATGTTCGGTCCATGGATCGCTCGGGGTGTAGTCTACTTCTGTGGGGGTATCGACGGTATTCCAGCCGTAAAAGGTGGTGATTTTAACGCCGAGACTGGGGTCTTCGTGGGGGATGCCGTAGGGCATTTCGCCGTAGATGCCGTTCATGTGGGCAAAGAATACGGGGAAGGTGCCGGGGATAAAGTCAGCCGGTGTCTTGGGCTGGTAGAACCCGAGCTGGCAGGGCATGATTTTGAGCGGTAGATCAATGCCTTGCTCAGCGAGGAGTCCTTTGGCCCAGCTGCCGACGGTGAGGACAATGCGATCGCAGCTAAACACCTCCTTATCTGTTTGCACCTCCACCCCGTTAGCACCAGGGGTCACCTTAACCACAGGCGTCTGGTCCATCACCTGGGCTCCGCGCTCCTGGGCCAGGCGCACATGGGCCAGCACACATCGAGACGTACGCAACAGGCCAGCTTCGGACTGAAATAAGCCTTCCATACCCTCCTTGAGGGTGAACTGGGGATAGCGCTGGTGAATATCGGCCTGGTTGAGGTGCTCGTAGTCCAGCTGAGCTTTATCCATGCTGGTTTTCAAGGCTTGGAAGCTGTCTGTCTCTGGAAAGCCAAAGTCCAGACCGCCGGTTTTGACATAAAGCTGTTCTTTGGCCTCTGCTTGCAGTTCAAACCAAAGGGGATAGGCATCCCGCATCAGGTTGATGTAGATGGGGTTGTCGTAGGTGTAGCGGATGACGCGGGAGTGGCCGTAGGAGCTGCCGTGGCGGTGGTTGAGCTCAAATTGTTCTAGGAGTAAAACACGCTGACCTGATTTGGTGAGGTAGTAGGCGGCGGCACTGCCGATACCGCCTGCTCCGATGACGATGGCGTCGAAATGTTGGGGCATTTGCGAACTGGAGGGTTACGGATAGAGTAGTTAATCAGGTTGAGCAATGTTGGTGGGGTGGTTTAGGATTTTACGGGTCGCGACCCGTAAAATCCTACAAAGGAGTGTCTAGCTTCCTTAGACTTTCTGGTGCCTGTGGAAACGGTCTCTTACTGAACAACCGCTTTTTCGCCGACAATGCCTTCGGTCATCTGTAGCTTTTTCCCTTCCATCATGGCGAGCTCCTGACTTAACCCTCTGTAGAGGCTGTAGCACATAATTAGTAGCACGATGGCAAAGGGGAGACCGGTGGCAATGGAGGCTGTTTGCAATGCCTGGAGACCTCCCCCTAATAACAGGGCCGCCGCGACCACGCCTTCTGTAATCGCCCAGAACACTCGCTGGGGAACCGGTGAATCAAGCTTGCCGCCAGAGGTGAGACTGTCAACCACTAGCGAGCCGGAGTCGGAGGAGGTCACAAAGAAAACCACCACTAGGACAATGCCCACAAAGGAGGTGATGGCGGTGAGGGGTAGCTGTTGTAGCATGACAAACAAAGCCGTTGCGACATTCTCTGCGACCGCGTCGCCGATGACCCCGGTCAGTCCGCCTAGCTCCATGGACATGGCGGTGCCGCCAAAGACTGACATCCAAAGAAAGGTGAGCATGGTGGGCAACAAGAGCACACCTAAAATAAACTCACGTACCGTGCGTCCTTTGGAGACGCGGGCGATAAAGATACCGACAAAGGGAGACCAGGAAATCCACCAGCCCCAGTAGAATACGGTCCAGCTGTTTTGCCAGGCGGTGCCTTCAAAGGTTTCTGTCCAAAAGCTGAGGGTGGGTAAGGATGCCGCATAGTAGCCAACAACCTGGACAAAAGAACCCAAGATAAACAGCGTGGGACCGACCAACAGCACAAAGGTCATAAAGACACCGGCTAAAATCATGTTTAGCTCACTGAGACGTCGAACGCCAGCGTCTAAGCCAGAGACAACTGATGCCGTTGCTAAACCGGTAATAATGGCAATTAGCCCCACCTGTATGGGGGTACTAATGGGTAAACCCACTAAAAAGTTAAAGCCTGCATTAACTTGCTGTACACCAAACCCGAGGGATGTGGCTAAACCAAACAGCGTAGAAGCGACGGCTAAAATATCGATGACGTTGCCGATCCACCCGTAAATGCGGTCACCCAGAATGGGATAAAACACGGAGCGAATGGTGAGCGGCAGACCCCAGTTGTAGGTAAAGAACCCCAGGGACAGTCCCACAATGGCGTAGATGCCCCAGGCATGGAGTCCCCAGTGGAAAAAGGTGATGCCCAACGCCTGCTGGGCTGCATCCTGCGATAGGGGCTCAATTGCGCCAATAAGAGCGGGCGGATCTTGGAAGTGATAAATAGGTTCGGCCACACTCCAAAACATAAGGCCAATTCCCATACCGGCACTGATTAGCATGGCAATCCAGGCAAAGGTGGGAAATTCGGGTTTGGCATTTTGGCCACCCAGACGAATTTTCCCAAATTTGCTAAAAGCTAGAATAATGGCCACTCCTAAATAGACGCTGACAGACAGGATTAAAAACCAACCCATCGCTTCGGCAATAAAGGTTTGGATCGCACCAAAGGCGTTCTCAGCGGGTTCACGAAAGACTAAGGTCACCAGTACAAATGACAAAATTAGTCCAGCGGAGACGATAAATACTTCCGGATGAAAGTCAAAACCGTAGCCGGTAATGTTGCGATCGCCAGGCCGACGACGACTTCGAAATGCCTGTGGGGGAGAATCAACGTTTTCCTGACCTGGGGTGGCAGGATCTTGATGAGTCATAGGTAGAACGGCTCCAATAAATAACTCCAATGGATAAGCACGTTACAACGTACTCAAGAAAATTATGCTGCTTCACTGTAGTTGCTTTATCGCAGTTGCTCCATTGCGATATGTTAAAGGCCACAGGCATATGAAATATTGTTGACTGCCGTTTGTGCTCCAAATTGTCAGAATAAATGGCCCATTCCTTTGGTTTGTAGATAGGGGGTAACCCGCCTCAAACAGCGATCGTTGAGCACCCCTAGCGGCGATGCTTTGTGAATAAATAAACTATAGGTTTAACCTCAAAATAGTGGTCAGTTAAACAGGCTTCTGTCTCTATCTATACAGTTGTAATTACAAGTTTCGAATGTCAGAAACTACTGACAAGAATAGGCTTCTCTAAAGCAAGACTTACTGTCTGCGTTTTCTTTAAATGTACGGAAATCTTGAAATTTTTTGTCTGCAATCCTGATAGAACCCTGGCTTTGGTTAGATCTACACTGTGCCCAAAGCTCTTTTGAAAAAAGAGTTTTGGAAAACTTAGGTCTTTGGATTAGATTTCTTTGGGCCAATTAATCTGTATTGAGAAATTTTATAAATTGTCAAATAGGAAACATTTTTAAAGGAATTTGAAATCCTATTGTTTGTTTTTAGGACTTGTAATTACAAGTTGTCTATCTGTGACCTATGGATTGAATAGAGCAGGCTATAGAGTTGGCTTTTAATAGCCCTAACCCAGGGCTATTTGCTTGGTAAATATGACGTCTATGCAGCTATCAGATTGTTTTGTCAGCTTTACGACTAGTGAGTCGGAGTATGAACCCACACCGTGCCGTTTCCCAGCCTTTAACCAGCGCTCCTATCAATCGTCGGGAGCCAGTGCTGTGTTTAGAACCCGAGCAGCGTGGTTTACCTGCGGCGGCCTATACCAGCGCTGACTATCTAGAGCGGGAGCGTCAGACAGTATTTAGCCAGTATTGGGTCTGTGTGGGGCTAGCCTCGGATATTCCTAATCCTGGGGATGTCTATCCCACCGAGGTGGCGGGTATGCCCATTGTGCTAGTGCGCGATCGCAGCGGTTCAGGGGTGCTAAGGGCCTTCCACAATATCTGTCGCCACCGTGGTCTGCAGCTGGTGGACAGGTCCTGTAACGTTAGCGGTCATATCCGGTGTCCCTATCATTCCTGGACCTACCGGTTGGATGGTGCCCTCAAGGGGACGCCCCACTTTGGGGGATATTATCGGGATTCCTACAGCGGTTTTGATCGCGATCGCAGCGGTCTTATTCCCATTCGCTGCGAACAGTGGCTGGATCTGGTCTTTGTCAATCTGTCCGGTGATGCGCCACCGCTAGCAGAGTATCTACAACCGGTCAGGGAGCGGTGGTCAGACTATAATCTCGGTCTGCTGCGGCGAGAGTCACGGGAGGTGAACCTGCAGTGCAACGCCAACTGGAAACTGGCGGTGGAAAATTTCTCTGAAAGTTATCACCTCAGCTGGGTCCACCCGTCCCTCAACAGCTGTTCTCGCATGGAGGATCACTTTAGCTTTGAGGTGGGTGGACCCCATGTCGGACAGGGCAGTTTGCTCTACAAAAGCGGTGTTTTAGCAGGGCGTTCGCTACCCGCTTTCCCCACCTTAGACACCCTAGGAAAACAGACCGTTGCTGAATATATTACGGTTTTTCCAAATTTGATGCTGGGTGTTCATCCTGACTATTTCCTGGTGTTTTTAGCCAATCCCCTGGGCCCCAGTCAAACCGCAGAGCGCATGGTCTTTTACTTCGTGGGCGATGGGGCCATGACCCCCGAAAATGAAGCGCTGCGACACCTGCCCATCGATCTGTGGACAGTGACCAACGATGAAGACATTGCCATGATTGAACGGATGCAGGTGGGCCGCCAGTCCTCTGCTTTTGACGGCGGCTGCTTTTCTCCAGAGCTAGAGCAGACCGTCTATCGCTTTCAGCAAGCCGTTGCCCAAGCTGTGGATGAATCTGTTTAATTGTTGCTTTTCTTTTGTCTTCTCCCTACATACTGTGTATACACAAGTACTGAAAACTAGCGTTCGTGATTGCCTCACCCCCTCTAACTCCCCCTTGGTAAGGGGGAGAACTGGAGCTTTCCCCCTTGGTAAGGGCGGATTGAGGGGGGTAGTGCAGGATTTTGAATTTCAGTCCGAGATGTGTGTACACAGTAGCCCTACCCACGGAGCCTATCCATGAATAAAAACGCATCTGTTGTCATTATCGGTGCGGGTATTGTTGGCTGTAGCACCGCCTACCACCTGGCTAAGCTGGGTTGGAAAAATGTTGTCGTTGTAGAGCAAGGGCCGCTGTTTGCAACGGGCGGGTCTACCTCCCACGCTCCGGGGCTGGTGTTTCAGACAAATTCATCTAAAACGATGACCCAGCTGGCCAAATATACCGCTGAACTGTATAGCCAGCTCCGTACGGATGAGGGACCTGCCTACTACCCCGTGGGTGGTATCGAGATTGCCTACACCAAAGCCCGCGTGCAGGACCTGAAGCGCAAGCTGGGGTGGGCCAAGTCCTGGGGGATAGAAGGTGCCCGGCTGCTGAGCCCAGCCGATGTAAAGGCTAAAATTCCCCTGGTGGATGAGACCAAGGTGCTAGGCGGCTACTATGTGCCGACCGATGGCATCGCCAAGGCGCTGCGGGCCGCCGAAGCCCTGGCCAATGGCGCTGCAGAGGCTGCCACCTTTTATGGTGAAACCCTGGTTACGGATATTGAAGTAGCCGATGGTCAGATGCAGGCCGTGGTCACCGATAAAGGCCGCATCAGTACCGATAAAGTATTGGTTTGTGCCGGTATTTGGGGGCCGCGCGTGGGTCGCATGGTGGGAGAGATTATCCCCCTCACCCCGGTGCAGCATCAATATGTAAAAACGGGGCCTATTGCGGAGCTGGCTGGTGCCACAGATGAGGTGACGCTCCCCATTGTGCGCCACCAGGATCATGCGATGTATTTTCGACAGCATGCCGACTGTTGGGGGATTGGCTCCTATCAGCATGAGCCGCTGCTGGTGGACCCCGACAACATTTTGCCCTATGCCGATGCGCCTGTGATGCCCTCGGTGATGCCGTTTACAGAAGAGCATTTTGCCCCTGCCTGGGAGTCGGCCCAGGCGCTGTTTCCGGCCCTGGCCACGGCGGAGCTGACCTACAAGATTAATGGGATGTTTTCCTTTACCCCCGACAGCGGGTCGGTGATTGGAGAGTCTGCTAAAACCAAGGGATTTTGGGTGGCAGAAGCAGTGTGGGTAACCCACGGCGGCGGTGTGGGTAAGGTGGTAGCGGACCTGATGACCCATGGCGTCACCAGCTTTGATCTCCATGAAATGGACATTCACCGGTTTCCAGACGTGTGCAAGAGTGCAAACTTTGTGCTCAAGGCGGGAGCCCAGCAGTATGACGAGGTGTATGACATTATTCATCCGCTCGATCAGCAGACCCATTCCCGTGGGCTGCGGGTTAGTCCTTTTTACCCACGGTTAAAGGAACTGGGGGCGCGGTTTGTGTTTAGTGCGGGCTGGGAGCGGCCCCAGTATTTTGAGGCCAATGCTGGTCTGCTGGGGGACTATGCTATTCCCCAACGCCAGGGTTGGGAGGCGAAAAACTGGTCGCCGATCCAAGGGGCTGAGCACCTGGCTACCCGCGATCGCATTGCCCTCTACGACCTCACACCCTTTGCTAAATTTGAAATCACGGGTGCTGGGGTGGTGGACTATTTGCAACGTCTCTGTGCCAACAACGTCGACAAACCGGTGGGTAAAGTTATCTACACCGCCATGCTAGATAGCAGCGGTGGCATTATGTGCGACCTGACGGTGAGCCGGTTGGGACCTCAAAAATACTGGGTGATTACCGGCGGCTCGGTCCACGGTCACGATCTGGCTTGGCTGACGGCCCATTTGCCCACCGATGGCTCGGTCAAACTTGTGGATATTACCTCCAGCTACTGCTGTGTAGGGCTTTGGGGACCCCAGGCCGAGGCGGTACTACAGTCTCTCACCTCAGTCGACCTGTCAATGTCGGCCTTTGGTTTTTTTACCAACCAGTCGTTTTACATTGACAACATTCCAGTCCTAGCATCGCGGGTTTCCTATGTGGGTGAACCGGGCTGGGAAATCTACGCCCTGACAGAATCGGGTCTAAAACTTTGGGATACCCTGTGGGCCGCCGGGCAGCCATACGGCATGATCGCTGCTGGCCTGGGGGCTTTTGAAACCCTGCGTCTAGAGAAGGGATTTTTACTGTGGGGAACCGACATTCATACCGAGTATGATCCCTACGAGGCGGGTTTAAGCTTTGCCATTAGACCAACCAAAGGAGACTTTATTGGCAAAAGCAGCCTACTCCAGCGGCAGGAGTACCCCAGTCGAAAACTGTGCTATCTGACCCTAGACGATCCCACAGCGGTGGTTATGGGTAAGGAACCCGTCCTTGCTGATGGCAAGGTGCTGGGCTATGTCACCAGTGCTGGCTATGGCTATAGTCTGGGTCGCTGCGTTGTCTATGCCTATTTGCCCCTGCGGTACTCCACTCCGGGAACAGCCGTGACGATAGACTATTTTAATCAGTCTCTTAACGCTACAGTTGTTGATCAACTGTTGTAGATAATTGTTTGGCAGATAAGACTATGGGTCTCATGGGGCTAGAGCGACTAGGAACTCGCAGTTAAATAAAGGCTCATCTGAACTCTTCCCCCTTTTTCCTTTTACCCTTTCCCCAACTGAGATCAGTATTCTACTATTTTTGCGCATATCTCCTATGTCCCCTTTTTCTGACCAAAGTATACGCTTCTATAATTGGTAGCTAGGGGATGCTCGGATAAAACAGGTGGAAACAAAACATGTTTTTGAACCATCTCTGAATCAAAGCTTTTCTCATTGATAACGGTTACGGTAAAGCCGTGTTTTTCTAAAAAAAGATTAAAGTCATTTCCATAAATTCGTAGATGATCTTCCTGGCCGAATACTCTCTTCCGTTCTTCAGGTGTCGTTATGGTGGGGTTCTCGTATTTGGTCTCTAAACCATCTTGTTGAGGAACCGTTAGAATTACCCAGCCATGCTCTGCCAGCACCCGGTGAATCTCCTGGAGAGCTTGAGTATCATCAGGCACATGTTCGAGAACATCACAGGCAATAACCACATCAAACGAGCCATTTTCCACATCTTTCATATGGCACATGTCAACCTGTGCACTAACGTCACTCCTAAAGGGATCGGCAGACACATAGTGTTTGGTTTGATTGGTTAGAAAGCGAGAAAAGAATGATTCCGGTGCAAAGTGCAGAATCTTCTTATCCTTAAACAGACGTTGAGTTTTAAGGTTTGGGAGAGTTTGAACGGCGGCAAATAGCAGTCGATGGCGCACTCGAGATCTGCACCTGGGGCATATGGTCTGTGGATGCCAGGAGTCATCAAACAAAGTACGTCCATTCCAATGACAGACATTACATTGGACGCGGTGGGGATACTTGTGTTTTAGGATCTGTATCTCTTTTTTTAGCTTGTTTGTAATTCTCTCTAACACCTGTTTTCTGTCCATATCAGCGTCTGTTTATAAGGGTGCGCTCAGCCGTAGCCCGGTTATGGAGACTATATCAGCGAAAGCGTTTACACCCAGGCTATCGTTAGCCGTAGTCTACGATGCGCGCAATTCTCCCTGCTTTGAATTTAAACTCCGAGCGCCCGTTTAGGGTGAGTGACTGCCCTGCTTTCATGCCTTTGGGTACGTTTTTCCTGTTCGGTCATGATCCAATGGCGTTGACTGGTCGTGTAGCAGACGCGGTATCTTCCTTTCCTGGTTCCAGTATGAAGTCCCTGACCCATATTGGCTGGCGGCTGATAGTTAGAAAGCAGACCATATCCATTATTGCCCATGGGAAATTTGGCTAGGGCGGTGGGGAGCGAGTAGGGAGTGGCTACAATGGGTAAATCTCCTAGGGTATTTCCCGGTCTACATTTTATTCGTTTGGTTGTCTATGGCCACTGCTGATGACTACTATGCGCGGCTACAGGTATCGCCCGATGCCAGTCAGGCGGAAATAAAAGCGGCGTTTCGACGGTTGGTACGACGCTATCATCCTGATTTAAATCCAAACAATCCTAGGGCGCTGGAAAAATTCCGTGCCCTATGTGAGGCCTATGAGGTGCTGACGGATAAGGTGCAGCGCCAGCGGTATGACCACACGGGCACCACCGAATATGACGGGACTCGGCCCCAAACGGCCCATGATTTTTATCTGCGGGGCATTCAGCAGACGCTGGCACGGCAGTATCAGGCTGCGCTGGCTGACTTTGATCGGGTGATCGAGCTGCAGCCGGACCTACCTGAGGCCTATCTGCGTCGGGCTCAGGTTCGCTACATTCTACAGGACGATGGTGGCGTACTGGCTGACTGTCAGCGGCTGCTGCAGTTTTTCCAGCGGCTGCCCCAGACCTACTACTATCTGGGGCTAGCCCGCTATCGATTGGGGTATACCGAGAGTGCGATCGCAGCTTTTACGGAGGCCATTGCCCTCGACCCGGACGATCCCCAGACCTACTTTCAGCGGGCCATTGCCTATGAGGATATCCAGGAATGGAAGGAAGCCGGCACCGATTTTCAAACAGCGTCCCTGTATTACCAGGCCCAGGGTAATCTCGATGGGTATCAGGTGAGCTGCGATCGCATTCGCAATCTACGCAAACAGCGCCGGTTCAAACTAGATGGCAACGGCAACAAAGCGGTGTCGGGTCGCTTTGGCAAACTGGGTCGGTTTAACCATCTGCTGTTTGGTCTATTGGGTAATCCGGCGGTAGAGCTGCCCGCCCACCATAGCCAGCTGAGCCAGCGACAGTCTTTACGGGTGGGTTGTTTACTAGCCGCGTTGGGGCTGGGTGGTTTTACCCTGGGTGGATACGTGCTGCGTCTGGCAGGAAATGTCAGCGATGGTATTGCCCTTAGCGGTCTGTGGTTGTCAGGGTGTGCCGTATTTTTAAGCCTGATTATGATGTTGGCGTTTTCCCGGCTGTGGCTACGACATCGTAGCAGCTGGGGGAGCGACACCTTGATTGCTGGAGCCACAGTACTGCCGCTGGGAGTCTTTGCCCTAGTCAGCCCCGTTGCAATCATGGTCCCGTTTCTGTGGTTGTTGCTGCTATGCGTTACCCTGCATCATACTTTCCTAACCCTGTACAGCGGCTGCCACCAGATCCACCACTGTTCTGAAGCGGTTGCCACCTGGCTAACCCCCAGCCTGTTGTTTATTTGCTTGAGTATGGGCTATCTGGTGTGGAGCGCCTGGATATAAAAGGTGTTCCGTTGGCACTGGCACATGGGATAGCTCTGTCGGTAGCTGAATTCTAAATGTTGTGCCTTCCCCAACGTTCGAGATACAGCTGATGCGACCGCCGTGGGTCTCAACCACAATCTGATGGCTGATGGATAGGCCCAGCCCCGTTCCACGCCCAACGGGTTTAGTGGTAAAAAACGGATCAAAAATCCTGGATATAACGTTTGGGAGAATCCCTGGCCCATTGTCAATGATTTCAATAACGCTAACCTTGGGGGCAAACCGGGTACAAATCGTAATGCGGGGTTCAGGTTGCGAGATAGCCTGTAGAGTCTCGGATGGAGTCTGGCTCGGCTCTAGCAAAGCGTCAATGGCATTGCTCAACAGATTCATAAATACCTGATTGAGCTGGTTTGGAAAACAGCTAATCAACGTTGGCTCATCGTAGTCTTTGATCAGCTGAATCGGCTGATTTCCCTTTAAGCGATGGTTTAAGATCAGCAGCGTGTTATCAATTTCCCCATGGATATCAACTTCTTTGAGTGCCGCTCCGTCTAAATAGGAAAAGCTACGCAGAGAATCAACAATCGTCCTAATTCTAGATGTACCCAGCTCCATGGACGTCAGCAATCGAGGAAAGTCATGTCTGATAAAATCCACATCACAGTTATCTAGAGACTCTTGAATATGTTGGACCGGCTGAGGATAGTGTTGCTGATAAAGGTCAAGCAGCACCAACATTTCCCGCACATATTGCTGGGCCGGTTCAATATTACAGTGGACAAAGCTTACAGGGTTGTTGATTTCATGGGCAACACCTGCCACCAGCTGTCCTAAGCTAGACATCTTTTCTTTTTGAATCAGCTGGCCCTGGGCACACTGCAGCTGTTGTATCGTACGCTGTAGCTCCTGGTTGATGTTGCTGAGTTCGGCTGTGCGCTGGCTTACTCGATCTTCAAGCTCCTCATTTGCCCGTTTTAAAAGAGTTTCGGCCTGTTTTCGCTCAGTAATGTTCATCAGTGAGCCAGAAAGAGTGGTGCCGCATCTAAACTGCATAGCCAACTCTAACCAAAATAGCGAGCCATCTTGACCATAGAATCGAAGTTCCAAATAGCAGTCCGCCTTGGTATGTAGGGCCGTCTGCCATTTCTGAACGTCGTCATCGTCAATAAACTGGTCCATGTACTGCCCAACAACATCCCTTAGCGGATAGCCTAAGACCCCGGTCCATGCCCGGTTGACAAAGGTGAGCAACCCGGTGTGGTCACACTCAAATACGATCTCTCGTAAATTTTCAACGAGGGTACGATAGCGTTGTTCCGACTCAGTCAGTTTTTCGATTAGGCGATACTGAATTTGTGTGTGCAGTTCGTTGACTTTTTCAGGCTCTAACATACCAGTGAGACAGCTAACTTTTCCAAAAACTCCACAGCAGTCATGGTCTCACTATAGAGGGGAAATATATGCTCCATATAAAACTCTTGTTCAAAGACCGTACGAGCTGATGTGCAATCACTAAGAATAGAGACACTATATTTCTTTTCATGGGCTGAACGCCCGGTAGAGTCAATACAGATAGATGTCACAGCCCCCGCCAAAACCAGATTGGTAATATTTCTCTGTTGTAAGATCTGATCTAGCTCCGTGTTGGTAAAGGCGTTAAACCCCCGCTTGCCGGGGATTTCTAAAATTTTATCCCTACATGGTAACAGTTCTTGAATACATTCAAACCCCTTTGAGCCAGCTTGAAAGGCACCCACATCTTTGATGGTTTTTAAGATCCCTACGGGTTCCACAAGCTCCTCGTAGTTGGGGGTAAAACAGATGGGGGTAGAAATTACTAAAACCTCCGTATCTGCCAAGACCTGTAATAAGTAGGTCGTGTTTTCGACTGTTCTCACAGCCTTGGCCGAAGCCTCAATCACGCCGTGCAAAACACCATCTGACGCAAAATAGTCATTTTGGAAACCAATCAAGAGGAGAGCCGTATTTTCCGGATACATCGGTTTTGTTTTAGTCAAGCAACCTCATGGGGGATTGACGTCTAAGATTAGCTTAAAGTTGCCCGCGAACGCTGATAGTTTAACGATAAATGGGTATTTCCCCGTGGGGTATCCGGTGGGTTAGGCCGCATTAAAATATCTTTTCCTTGAACTGTAAAAGATAGCTATAAAAGTCAATCAGCATTGCTCCCGAGGGGAGCGGTCTAGTCTGACCGGTCGGACCGTTCAATTTTTGTCGAAAATACCGTCAGACATCTGATTTTTAAGAAAACTATCTAGTTTGACCCTACTTTTAGCAACCTATCTTAAAACCTTAAACGATTGTAAGTAAATTCACGTCCAGAAATATACGTATATTTGTGCCTTTATGACCGAGATCCGTACTGACAAGGTGGGAATTATGGATTTTGTTGGGGTAATTCAGCTCCCAAATAGCTTTTAATAAGGGGATCTACGTAGATGTCTCAGTATCATCTTGGGCTCAATCTTAGCCATGAACGCTCAGCTGCCATTATTAAGGATGGTGAAATTGTAGTAGCCATTGAGCAGGAACGGTTGGACCGGCAAAAGTACAGTATTGGTTTTATGCTGCAAGCACCTGGGGTTGCCTCCCAGATGCAGCCTCCTAATGAGGCGATTCGATACTGTTTAGATAGCTGTGGTATTACGCTGGATGACCTGGCATCGGTCACGGCTAATATGCCGGGGTATGACTTTGCCCCAGACATCATGCGCAATGTCTTGCCCACGGAGGCGGCAGATAAGGTTCTCTCTATCCCTAGTCATCATCTGGCCCATGCTTATTCAGCCTATTGGCCATCTGGCTTTGACCAAGCGTTGGTATTGGTGGTGGATGCCACTGGCACAACAAGTTCAAAATATCGTACAGAGTCCTACACGCTATACGAGGGGAGCGGCCACACCCTAACCACACTCCATAGTGAAACCGTTGCTGCCCATTTGGCCGGACTCTCCACCCTGGGCTTTGTCTATGAATATGTCACCCGGAAAGCGGGGTTTGTCACCAAGCTGGGGAATACGAATATTAGCCACGCAGAGGCCGGTAAGCTGATGGGGCTGGCTCCCTTTGGTGGAGAGCAGGTCAACTTTCATTCCTGGCTCAACCCTGTGGAGAACAGCTACAGCCTGTCAATTTCTCCCTATGATATTTTTTTAGAAGTCGCCGCCCTTGAGAAAACCTATGACACAGGCGAAGGTAAAGCCTATCTGAGGCCCTATTTGGTGGATCTGGCCTACAAGATTCAAGATGAGTTGGAAAAGGCCCTAAAGCATATTGTGCAGGTTGCCATGGAGAAAACAGGCTTAAAAAAGCTTTGTATTGCCGGGGGGGTGGGGCTAAATTCTGTTGCCAACTATAAGCTCTTTAACGATTTGGGGTTAGACGATATTTTTGTTTTTCCAGCGGCGGGCGATAGCGGCATTGCGGCTGGGGCGGCGCTGTGGGCCTATGCTCACCAGGGGGGTCGGCACAGGCCCACCCTCACCCAGGCTACCCTGGGTCGTGCCTATGACTCATCACATATAGATCGAGCGGTACAGCAGTTTGGTGAGCTGATTGAGGTTGAAGAGCTGACGCCGGCAAAGATGGTGGAGCGGACGGCCCAGGCCCTTGCCGGTGGTCATATTGTGGCTCGGTTTGAAGGCGGCTGTGAATATGGCCCGCGCGCGTTGGGGCACCGTTCTATTTTGGTTGATCCCACCTTTAAACGGATGCGAGACATTGTAAATGCTCGGGTCAAATTTCGCGAGGCCTTTCGCCCCTTTGCTCCGGTAGTCCCCTTGGAAAATGTGGACGAGGTGTTTGAATTGGATGGCAGCTCGCCGTTTATGCTGATGGTTGCTCCCATTAAACCAGAGGTGCAAGCGCTGATTCCGGCGGTGACCCATGTGGATGGTACAGGCCGCATCCAAACGGTTACCGAGTCAGAAAATCCCTATTTTTATCAGCTGTGTCGCTGTTTGGTGGAGCTGCGTCAGGGACCCCCTGTGTTGCTCAATACGAGTTTCAATATTGCTGGACAGCCCATTGTTGAAACCCCTACCGAGGCTATTCAAACATTCCTGGATACCGACATCGATTATCTGGCGGTGGAAAATGTTTGGATTTCCAAACGGCATGTGCGGGTTCAAACCTATGAAGAACACCTGTCTAAGGTTGGTAACACGACTGTTCCCCATGGCCTACCGCCCCGTCAGCCGGCTTTAACCTCCCTAATGGCCACGTTGGACCGGGCGCTGTTTTTTGGAGACCGTCACAACTGTCCGTGGACTGACGCGGAACTGCGACAGCTATCGGCCTTTGGCGCTCGCTATAAGGAAACAAGCGTGCTGTTCCCAGAGACGCCGTTTGCAGAATCGCTTAAAACCCAGGTATCGGACAACATTGTTTGGATAGTTGATCCTTTAAACGCGTCAAGACTGGTGGATTTGTCGGTGGAAGCAGGAGCTCGGGATATGCGATCGCACCCCAGTTCGCTTCCAACCCGGCCATCGGCTCCATTAAACGGCAATGGTTTTAGCAGTGCCGTCAGGCTAGCTACCCAGGCCAGTGGTAAAGTACCGCGTCAGGGACTGAGCCAGGGGCAGGCTGCCACCTATACCTTTAATGAAGTCAAACTTTTAATGGCCCTGCTCTCGGAGACCGCTGGCTGGCAAGAAAAAATTCGCCTGGAGCTTTGTCTGACCCATGCAGAACTCTCCCAAAAGATCCGGTGGGCCCAAGAACAGCTAGCCCGCTACGGCATTGAACTACCAGACTCCATCGCCCAAGAGAAAATAACGGACTCTCCGCTGCCCCCAGAGAGTCCGCAAACGTTGATGTGTTTTGGCGACGATGGATTTACAGTACGCGGACAGCTGACGGAGTTGCGAGCCTGTCTGCAACGCACCGGCTATACCTTAGAGACAATTTGCCAGCGCCTAGGGGTGGAGTCACTACAGGCCATTGAGCCAACCCGCTTGTACTACTACGATCGCTATCGTCTGGGGCATGACGCATTAGACGATTTGATTCGCCTGTGGCTGCTGCGGGTAGCCCTGCCCCAGGATCGGCTCAATGCCATTTTGGGTAACCAGCTGACGCAGCTGCTGATCCGGCTAGGGGTGCTGATTGGTCGAGGCGATCGGTGGTCTGCCCGGATCGATCTGTTTTGTGTAGAAGGGCTGTTTATCGCCACCGACCATCGCTATATGCTGCTGCCGGAAGACAGCATCACCGAAAGTCCGGTCATGTACATCGGGGCAGATAGTCAAGGGTTGGTCTACACCGCACCTCGATATTTAGTGGAAAATGTGCTGGATCTGTGTAGCGGCAGCGGTGTGCAGGGGCTGGTGGCCAGTCGCTACGCCCAACAGGTAACAGCCGTCGATCTGAATCCCCGCGCCATTCGATTTGCCCGGTTTAATGCTCAGCTCAATGACATCCGCAATATTCGGTTTCACCAGGGCAGCCTGTACGAACCGGTTGCCGACCAACAGTTCGACACCATTCTGGCCAATCCCCCCTTTGTGCCAAGCCCCAAACGGGACCTGGGGTTTCGAGACGGCGGTGCCACCGGTGAAGAGATTCTTGCCGCCATTATTAGCAGCAGCGCTCGATATCTCAAACCCCAGGGACATCTCTTTATTGTGACCGACTTGGTGGATATCAAAGCCTATCGGGACAAACTTTCTCAATGGTGGTGTGGCAGCACCTCCGATCAGCTGGTGCTGTGTACGGCGGACCGGGACGATATTTTGTTCTCGGTGCCCCACAGCCATGCTCCCTTTGGCCAAACGCTAGAGTCTTACCACGCGGAGTTAGAAAAGTGGTTAAACAACTTTCATGGGGCTGGTCTTGAGGCTGTAAACTTTGGCTATATTTTAATTAAGCAACAGACCAGTAAACAGACCGGATCCTACTTTTGTAGAACTGTTCACAATCCAACTCGGCCTATTCATAAACTGGTACAAGGCTACTTTCAGCAACGGGATCTGTTGGCCTCTTCTTCAAGAGATGGATGTTTTATCCTATCACTCCCAAAACTACAATTTCGTATCGAGTCAGGGGCATCAGCCATTTGTCGTAAAATTGAGCTCTTTGTGCCTAAAGATCCCTATTTTACGACCTATCAGATCAGTGAAGACCTGTATGAGACTTTGCAAATCATTCAGAGATCAACACCCCAATGGCATCGATTTGCCACACCGGCTAACCAGACTCAGCTGGTTGATTTAATTTGTAAGGGGCTGCTATACCTGTCGACCCAGCAGCCCCAAACGCCCGAACGCCAAAGCTTGGAAAAGCTGTATTCCCAGTCGTCTGAGACCCAGGATATTGTTGAGCTGCGTACAAAGACTACGCCTACTTGTCTATCTGCTTACTTAAACCAGTCCTGAACCACCGTCGATTCGAATGTAGTTTGGAACTCTCTACTGTCTGGGATTGAAATATTCAGGTTTGGAGGTAGGGAGTTCTTTTTTTAAGGTAAGTTGCGGATAATACTGCTAAACCAAGAGGAGTATGCTTACAATGATTAGCGACTATATGGGTGTTAACCGATAGCTCTAGTCCATCGGAGCGTTCAGGAGAGATTAGGAAATAGAAACGGTATCTTCACATATATGAACTTTTTGATTGTGTTGCTCAGTATTTCCTAGAAAGTAAGGGCTATCTGGTGCATACTCAACAAGAGTGAGCAGTATATTCACTGAAAAATCAGGGATGTTCTTAATAGTATTCATAGGTTTACTCAGGGTGGAGAGCATAAAGGAGACTTGCTTTTTCAGGTTATGGGGGCAAGGAAATTGCATTGAAATAAACTCCCAGTTGTAACATTGTTACGTAGAGAGACTATGGGGTATTAGGGGTCGCTACGCCCCCAAGCTCGGTAGGGCTTTTATTGATTTCTTTCTAGGCGGCCTGTACGTATTTATAGCCTAGTTTTAACGGGCTATTTCTGTGTTGTTATAGCCCAGCTAATTAATATATCTAAAACAGTAATAGTTTTTTTGCCTGGGGTCGAGGGAAATTTCCTTCTGGCGTGGATGTGATGTGAATTTAGCTGCCGATGTACCTGGCCTGAGCGTTTGGGGAATTGTTAGCTGCTTTTTTAGGGTTTTGTTTTTTGATGACTAAAAAAATTTTGTTGATACAGGATGATGATTCAAGCTGCAGAATAGTGCAGCAAGGGCTTGAGCTATATGGCTATCAAGTGTTTGCTGCTAACCGAGGAGATGAAGGATTAATCTTGGCGGTTACTGAATCTCCAGATTTGATATTAATAGATATAGATACTCCGGTGGTCAACGGCTGGCAGGTGATTAAAATCCTCAAGTCGTCTAAAGCGACCTGGCTAACGCCGGTGATTGCCATGGCGGAGCGTAGCGTAGACAGTCGGTTGTTGCTACAAACCGGGTTTGATGCGTATTATCGAAAACCTGTTTCCCTGAGACACCTTTTACTAAAGGTTGAAGCGCTAGTGGGGGCTGCTTCCGATGGGCCGGTAAACGTTGCCGAACCCCTCTCACCCTCTAGAACCGTTGCCCCGCCGCCCGGACCGCCGCCAGAGCCGGTCGCCCAGGTCACCCAGGCCATGGTTGTATATGTTGACGATAGCCCAGCCGATAGTCAGGCCATGGCTAAGATTGTCCAGAAGGCGGGCTATAGCTATGCCAATATTTCCGATTCTTTACAAGCTTTACCAAAGCTATTGGAACTTAAACCCCAAATTATCTTTCTTGATTTAGTGATGCCCATGGCCAATGGCTATGAGCTCTGTGCCCAGATTCGACGTATTTCTGCGTTTAGGGAGACTCCTATTATTATCGTAACCAACAACGACGGGATTGCCGATCGGGTGCGAGCTAAGGTGGTGGGGGCATCGGGCTTTTTTGGTAAACCCATTAAAGAACAGCGCGTTCTCAAGGTGCTCAAACGGTATTTGCGACCCAGTAGACGCTACAGACCTAACGATAACCGTCGTCATGGTTTTTTACTGAACTTTTAGTTTTGGCCAGTAGTTTAATAACAAGCCTCACAACTTGCTCACATAATCTAGCGATCCTATGGTAACTGCTTTAGTGGTAGAAGATAGCTTAACGGATAGGGAGCAACTTACCCGCTGCCTCCAACAGTTGGAAATAACCGTTGTCAGCGTCGGCAGCAGTGAAGAAGCGCTGCTGTTGTTAGAGACCTCCCAGCCTGATGTAATTTTCTTGGATATTGTCCTACCGGGGCAAAGCGGATTTGAATTTTGTCGTGATTTAAAGACCAGTGAGACTATCCAAAACATTCCGGTGGTGATTTACTCTACCAAGAGTACGGAGGCCGATCGGCTGTGGGGGTCAATGCTGGGGGCAGATGCCCATCTTAGTAAACCTCTCAATCCAGAGCAGCTTTCTCAAACCCTAAAACAAGTGATTGGCCAGAGAATATGAGCACATTATCAACGGATATAGCCTGGTCAGCCGCTGATGGGACGCCGCTATCTCAGGATCCTCTGGGTTTAGAGCCTATCTCTGAGGATACCCGTCGTCGGTTTTTGCGGTTTAAGCTATCGGGTACGGATGGAGCGTTGCTACCGCTGCAGGACATAGCCGAGGTGATGCAGCTAGATGCTTTGGGGGTCTTGCCGGTGCCCGACATGCCTGGCTGGCTGTTGGGTGTCTGCAATTGGCGCGGTGAAATGCTGTGGCTGGTGGATGTCAATGTATTGGTCGGTGGTATTCCCCTATGGCATCAGACCCCGACTGTAGTAGAGCCTATGGCTATTGTTATCCAGGCGGGTAATCGCTCTGTGGGGCTGGTTGTAGATCTGGTGCACGATGTAGAACTGGTAGCACCAGAAAGTATCCATCCATCAAAAGAGTTTTGTTCTCCCCCATTAGTACCTTTTGTTGTGGGCCATCTACCAGGGCACGGTGGCGCTGTTTTGGATGCTACAGCCATGATCGAGCATTCTCTTCAAACACCTTCTTGACGTCTTTGTGGCGTTTGAAAAGGGTGTCTTGAGTCACCTACAAATGAATTTATATCTATTTTTGCAAACCCTGTCGCACTTATTAAGGTTACCTATGTCAAATTTTGCTAATACCAGCTCAGAGAGTCTCGATGCCGATAGTGCTGTGACGTCTAATACCTCAACGATGTCTGCCGGTGAGGCTGCCACCTTAGATCTGTCCCTAGCGGCGGCAGATTTGAATCTCCATGGGTCTGCCCAGGATGGGGCAGATACGGTATCCGAAAAAATGCAGGTTGAACCCCTTTCCCTGGGTGTTAGTTCGGTTCCCTTTCCCCAGAGCTCGGGAAAACGGGCGTTTGCGATCGCAAACACCATGGCCCAAGCAACTGACCTAGCCAATCTCTATCAGATTACCGTCACCCAGCTGCGCAAACGCTTCGATGCAGAGCGAGTGCTCATTTACCAATTTCAGTCAGAAACCCAGGGCACGGTCATTGCCGAATCACTCACCGCTGGCTATGCCCCCTCTTTGGGTCAAACCGTAGCGGCCCTGGCCTTTGGCGCTAGTACCGCCCAGCAGTATCGGCAGCGGGGCATCATCAGCATCAGCAACATCTCTGAAGATGCATCAACCCCTTATCAGATGCAGCTTTGCCAGAACTTTCAGGTCAAGGCAAACCTCAGCCTACCCATCTTTCTAGACGATCACCTGTGGGGTTTGCTGGTGGTTCAAAATTGTACTGCTCCCCGGCGGTGGGACGACACCGAGATCGCCCTGCTCTACCAGGTTGTAACCGAACTCACCCTCAAGCTGCAGCCATTGCGGTTTCAAGCCGAGCGACAGCTGCTTGCTAGCGTGAGCGACAAGCTGCGTCAGTCATCTGATAACGAAACTATCTTTCGCAGCGTTACCCGCGATGCTAGAAAGCTCCTGAATGTGGATCGCATCGCCATTTGTCAGTTTCGCCCAGACTACAGTCTGCGGTTTGTTTTTGAATCAAAAGTTGCCCAGGTGGCACCCATGCTCGATGTTGTGCTTGCGGATAGCCATCTGCAAAAACAGGAAGGGGGAGCCTTTCGGCAGTCTGAGCCATTTATCGTCAACGATGTTGAGGCCAATTCAGGGCTGACTCCTTGCCATGTCGAAAACCTAACGGATTTTGGCATCAAAGCCTGTGTCATTGTCGCCATTTATCAGGGACAGAAACTTTGGGGTCTGTTGGGAGCCTATCAGCATAGCGGCGCTCGATACTGGGATCGAAGTGAAGTCAAACTACTGGGCCAGCTGGGCGATCTTGTCGGGGTTAGCCTGCATCAAGAAGAACTCACAGAGGAAATGGCCAGGGCCTCAAAAAACCAGGAAGCCCTCCCTGAAATTATCAATAAAATTAGCAGCACCGCCTATGCTGAAAAGATTTATCAAACGGCGGTCCAAGAGGTCCGAAATCTTCTCGATGTAGAGCGCGTCTGCATTTACAAATTTCGTCCGGACTATTTTGGTGACTTTATCTATGAATCTGGTTCTGGTGATTGGCCGTCACTGGTTGGCAGTGCCTGGGAAGATACCTATGTTCAAAAGCACCAGGGAGGCCGATTCCGCAACACTGAACAACCTTTTCTGGCTGACGATATTTACACGGTCGGCTTGAGTGAATGTCATATTCAGACCCTGGAGCACTTTGGGGTTAGGTCCTTTTTAATCGTGGCCATCAGACAGGAAGGCAAGCTTTGGGGTTTGTTAAGTGCCTTTCAACATAGCGGCCCTCGCCACTGGCTAGAGAGTGATGTCAAAGTTTTACAAGACATTAGCCGCCAGATGGAAGCGAGCCTCAAGGGGGCTGATTATGTGGCCCAGCTGCAGGCGCAGTCTACCCAGATGACCAAGGCGGCGCAAATAGGTCGTTCAGTCTCTGAAATTGCTCCGCAGATTTTGCAAGCACACGACACTGAGCAGATCTTGAGCGTTACCCAGCGGGCGGTTTGGCAACTGCTGAAATGCGATCGCGTCGTATTTCAGCGCTTTAACCCCGACTGGAGCTCTGAACTGTTTTACGATTCGAGCACCAAAAGTCAAACAAAATCAGGTTTAGAAGTAAGCCTGTCAGCAATTTGGCCCAAACACAATTTGCAGGAGACCCAGGGAGGTCCCTATCAAAAAAAAGAAAGCCTGGTTGTCAACAATATCTATGCCGCCGACCATGCGCCGTTAGAGATTGAAATGCTGGAGGAATTTGGCATCAACGCCTACATGTCAGTACCCATCTTTAATAATAGCCAACTCTGGGGTGTACTGAGTGCCTATCACCATGGGCAGCCCCGCTCATGGGCTGAAGCCGAGGTTAACGCACTGCAACAAATTGGCTTGCAAGTCGGAACCGCAATGCAACAGGCCGACTACCTCAAACGCCTGGCCCTCACCACCCGGCAAGAACAGCTGATCAGCAAGATGATCGATCGTCTACGCAAAGCAACCGATCTGCCCCACGCTCTAAAAGTAGTGGTCCACGACATTCGTGAAATGTTCCAAGCCGATCGGGTGGGCATGTACCAATTTGATCCAGAAACCAACTACAGCGTCGGTGAGTTTGTTGTAGAAGATGTCGCGGCGGGCGTACGATCCGCCATGGCTACTAGGATACAAGATCACTGCTTTGCAGAAGGCCAGGCGGAGAACTATCAAAAAGGTCGCTATTGGGTCGTCAATGATGTCAAAGAACTGGATATACCCGATTGTTTAGTGGAGCTGCTAGCTGAGCTACAGGTCAAGGCCAGCCTAGTCGTACCCTTGCTCAAAGGAGACATCCTCTGGGGCCTATTTGCCATCCATCAGTGCCACGGTCCTCGCGAATGGCAAGACCCCGAAGTAGAGTTTGCCCATCGGATTGGCACCCAGCTCAATCTGGCCCTGCAGCAGGCTGACTACCTAGAGCAACTACAGGAAAAAAATGTAACCCTAGCTGCCACTGCCGTACGGGAGAAAGAATCCAAGGAACGGCTACAGCAGCAGGTAATAAAACTCCTATCAGACGTATATCCGGCCTTAGACGGGGACCTGACCGTACGGGCCCCCGTGACCGATACCGAAGTGGGTACGATTGCGAGCGCCTATAACAACACCCTACAAAGCCTACAAAAAATTGTCCTTGAGGTGAAACAAGCCGCCGCCCAGGTGGGGCAAACATCCCAGCTCAGTGAAACATCCGTTAGTTCACTCAATCAGCAGGCCCAGCAACAGGCAGTGGCCTTAGACCAAGCGCTTAATCGAGTACAGGCCATGATGAGCCTAACCGAGATTGTCGTTAACGATGCCCAACAGGTTGAAACCGCTGTACAGCAGGCCAATCAAACCGTACAAATCGGTGACACGGCCATGAACCGTACCGTCGACGGCATTATGGCAATCCGCTCGACGGTAGCTGATACCAACCAGCGGATTAAGCGCCTGAGTGAGTCCTCCCAGAAGATCTCCAAGGTTGTTAATTTGATCGGTCACTTTACCACCCAAACCCAGCTGCTTTCATTAAATGCATCTATTGAAGCGACTCGAGCTGGCGAATACGGTCGGGGCTTTGCGGTGGTGGCCGACGAAGTCCGCTCCCTTGCTCGCCAGTCTGCGGAAGCCGCAACCGAGATTGAACAGCTGGTGCAAGAGATTCAGATTGGTACGGCTGAGGTTTCCACAGCGATGGAAACAGGGATCCAACAGGTGGCGGAGGGGACTAGCCTGGTAACAGATACCCGCCAAAACCTGACGGCGATTGTAAAAGTCACCAGTCAAATCAGCAATCTGATGGCAGGTATTACCCAAACCACCCACAAACAGGCCTCTGAATTTAAAGATGTGGCTGTGACCGTGACTGAAGCCACCGAAATTGCCAATCAAACATCCACCCAATCAGAGCAGTTGACCCAGTCTATTCATCAGCTCCTAGCGACGGCTGAGGCACTCCAATCAAGCACGGACAAATTTAAGGTTGCCTAGGGATTGGGCGCTAGGGGATGTTTTTGTCCGTTCTTTAGCGCCCCTATCAACAAGACTCAAAAAAGTACGACATCATACCCATGCAACAAAAGTCCATCTCCTTGTAATTTGATCATGACTTTTGATCCAGCGAGCCCCCAGCAAGTTCCATCATACTTTTTGCAAGAAGCCTCTGAACTGCTTCAGCAAATAGACAATGAGCTGCAAACCCTACGTCAGGACTTTAGTGTTCAAAAGGTTCACACCCTGATGCGCATAGCCCACACCCTCAAAGGGGCAGCGGCCAGCGTCGGGTTAGATGCCATCAAAACCACCACCCATTCCCTGGAAGATGTTTTTAGGGCGCTGTGTGTGCCCGATGCGTCCCTGACCCCTGCAGTAGAGGGGCTGATCTTTGAAGCCTATGCCTGCCTACAGCTGCTGCTATCTGCCCGATTGGCAGACACCCAGGTAGACGAGTCAGGCATCCTAGACCGTATGGCTGGTATTGTTGCCCAACTACAGGAAAATTTAGGCGACCAGTTTGGCCAGGATGGCTATTTACCAACCTCCACCGAACTCGGGTTTGATATGACCCAGTCCATCTTTGAGATGGGGGTGACCCAACGGCTAGCCGATTTAGAAAGTGCGCTTCAAAATCCTGAGCAAGATACCTTGGTATCGCTGCTGCAGTCCCATGCAGATGTCTTTTTTGGCCTGGCTGAGTCCCTAAACCTACCGGGGTTTGGCGAGATTGCCCAAGCGACTTTGATGGCCCTAAAATATCATCCTGACCAGGTTGTTCAAATTGCTCAAATTGCCTTAGAGGACTATCGCTCCGGCCAGGCACAGGTGCTTCAAGGCGATCGCACCCAGGGGGGGGAGCCCAGTCTCCAACTCAAACAGCTGAGCGCCAAATCTGTGGCTAAAAAAGGTGTCAAAACGTCTCCATCAGCGGCTACAGGTGGCTGGTGGCAACAGATTTGGCGGCTGCTGACCCGCCCTATTCCCAGCACTCCGCCGCTGATCGGTTCTCCTCAGCAGTCAAAACATCATCCTAAGCATTTAGCAGCGGCGGAGACGGCCGTTAGTATCCAGCCGCGATCGACCCTGCTGGAGCCGGTTCCAGCGGCTATACCTGCGGCCGCCCCCACCCCCAAGGCCGCCACGGTGAGTCAGCTAGAAAACACCTTTCTAGCCAAGGCTGCACCTGGGCCGTTAGTCGAACCATCCCCAGCTCCCGACCGTGAGGTCACCTTGAGGGTGCCCGTCAGCCATCTAGAACAGCTCAACTATGTAATTGGTGAACTCTTAACTCAGCAAAACCAGCAGTCACTCTATCACGAGCGGCTGACGGGTGCTCTAAAAAGTCTCTCCGGTCGCTTTGTGCAACAACAGCAGCAGCTATATGAGATCCAAAAACAAGCCACCCGAGAGTCAGAGGCCGCCACGTTATCTGCCCATCGACGGGTCCCGTCACAGCGTCAGTTTGATTCCCTAGAGCTCGATCAATACAGTGAGCTACAGCTGTTGGCCCAGGCCCCTTTAGACAATATGGTCCAGCAGATGGAAAGCGCTGAAGCCATTGAATTATTTGCCGATCGCAGCTATCAAACCCTCAAAAAACAACAGCGGCTCGTTGATAATCTCAGGAATACGCTATTTGAGGTGAGGATGCAGCCCTTGGGTAGCATATTGCACCGATTTCATCAGCTCTTGGCCCGGCTAGCGACTCAGCACAATAAACCAGTCATACTTAAAATTCGTGGAGATAACGTACTGGTCGATAAGGTGATTGCTGACAAGCTGTACGATCCCCTATTGCACCTGATCCGGAATGCATTTGACCATGGTATTGAAACACCGGAAGAGCGACAGACACAAGGCAAACAGGGAGATGGCATTATCCGGCTATATGCCAGTCAGAGCGGTCGCTATTTGACGATAAAGGTACGGGACAATGGTCGAGGTTTAGATCTGGCTGCGATTTGTCAAAAAGCAGTCGAGAGTCGGTTAATTACGCCAGGGGAGGCAAAAACACTGACCCCAGAAAAAGTCAGCGATTTGATTTTTGAGCCAGGTTTTTCAACAACGGCCCAGACCAGCGATCTCTCAGGTCGAGGTATTGGGCTAGACGCTGTGCGATCGCAAATACATGCCCTACAGGGGAACGTCACGGTAACCCACCAGCTGGGCCGAGGCACCTATTTCACCCTACAAATTCCCACCAATCTGACAATTGCCAAATTGTTGATCTGTCGGGCGGCTAATAAACAGTACGCCATTATGACAGATACGGTTCGACAAATTGTCATTCCGACACCTGACCAGCTCAGCACGCAGGATCACGTTAAGCTTCTAAGCTGGCAATTTAAAGGTAAAGAACGACTGGTACCGGTGATTTCACTCTCGGAAACCCTCAGCTATCAAGGGATACTTCCCAAAAAACCGTGGGAAAACACCTACACTTCCTTGAAAAAGGCATTAACCACTCCCCTCAACCCAATCATACTGACTCGCCATGAAAATCAGGTAGTTGGGCTGGAGGTCGATCAGCTACAGGGAGAACAGGAATTAGTTATTCGTCCCTTAGGGAAGGTAGCGACTACGCCTGCCTATGTCTATGGCTGCAGCAGCCTTCCCGATGGCAGTCTTAGCCTGGTGCTCGATGGCACAGCACTGGTAAAAAACAGCCTGGGCGACTTTTTTGAGGGGGCAGTCGGTATCCAAAATGATAGCGATGACGAGTTAATAGATTTCAACGAACCGGATTCTCCACCGTTGGTTCCTCCACAGCTATCGGTTTTGATTGTAGATGACTCGATCACGGTACGTAATACCCTGGCAACAACCTTACAGAAGGCCGGATATTCCGTAATACAGGCAAAAGAAGGCGCAGAAGCCTTGCAAAGATTGCAGCAAATTCAGGTAGATGCCATCCTGTGCGATCTTGAAATGCCTGGCATGAATGGGTTTGATTTTCTAAAGGCGCGTCAAAAACTACCCGAAATAGCCTCGATCCCAACTATTATCTTGACCTCTCGTACCGGTCCAAAACATCGACAGTTAGCTGAGGAGCTAGGGGCCGAAAACTACCTGACAAAGCCCTATTTAGCCCCACAGCTTTTGCAGAAATTAGCTGATCTACTCGATCAATCCCCTGAGTCTCCCATGCTAGATACACAGAGCAATCACCATGAATAGTGGCCATACCTCCGAAACTAGAAAATTTATCACTTTTCAGATTTCCAGCTATTGGTATGTGATACCCATGGCGGCGGTGCTAAAAATTGTGAACTGTCCTCCTAAACATGAGGGCGGTCTTGTTGGTTTTGGTGTTGTACAGATCGGCCCCCATACGATTCAGCTATTAGACTTACACCGGATATTTGAGCCGGATGCCAATACCCAACTGCCGGAGGAAGCCCCCTTTTTAGTCGTATTACAAAGCCAGGAAAACAAACTTTGGGGAATCACATTAGATGCCCCTCCAGATCTAATTGACTTGCCCCTTGCCGCGTTGAAACCGGTATCACTCGACGAGCACTTTAAGCTGCAAAGCCCATGGATTAGCCATGTGGGCATTATTAGCGGGCAGGCGGGCAAGCGCACTCTTTTACGCCTAGATATGAAGGCGATCTTTCAACAAAATGTAGAGCACCTCCCGGTCGGCTCTGTTAGCTAGAGGGCGAGACTGTTCGAACCTATGGCAGTTAGTCCTCCAAGACAGCCGTAGGGCACTGCAGCCGTGGATTAATTCTCGATCAACCCCTCAAACTCCGATCGCAAACTCTTAAAATTTGCCACCCGTCCCACAATCAAACTGGTCTCCTGGGCCTGGGCCAATTCCTGTTTCCACTGGCCCATGCGATCGCCCGCATTTAGCCAAAAGTTTACTATCTCACTAACGACCGTATCCCAGTCCCAATCTGGCTTTTTATAGATCAGCGATGTCGACTCGATAAATCCATCCAGGGTGCATTCATAGCTGCCAAGATAAGCACAGCTGCGATGGGGCGACTGCTCCACATACTGCTGGTGCTTAAAAAAGTTCCAAACGGGCGAGACTCCGATAATGTCAAAGTTATAACTCATGGCTGTAGTTGAGAGATATCAAAAGAGCGGCTCCTAGCCATGGCTACTAAAAAGGCACAGGAAACCTCCTGTGCCCAGCGTATGCCCATGGGGCTAGAAAAGTGCGGCATAACTCCATCCTTAGGATCGGGCATTACCGTTGCTCACCTCACGACTGGGGCTCTCGCTTGGTAAAACCTTAAGACACAGCTAAATCCTAACTGAGGAATATATCCGAAAGTGTTCCCTACTAACCTTCCACCGGCGTATTTGAGGATCGCCCTAAAGCTATCCCACACAGGTTGAAACCCTGGCTTTATTGGATGTTGGCCCCTGAAGAAACAAAATTGCTCAAGCTTGGGGGGCACCTGATTGCGATCGCTTCTAAGGGTTGCCCTAGCCAGTTTTGCGATGCTAAGGCCAAACCCATGCCAACGTCTGGGGGCGTCGGCCATACCTGGTCAGAGGCCGGTTGCCTAAAAATGGCCAAAAAAAAGGAGAGCATACAAGCTCTCCAACCATCAGGGTGCATCTACTTAACATAGTATGCCACGGATGGGATGCGGGGTGTAACCCCCTTCTTCTCTTTTTTCTGAATCTTACCGCAAGTTTATGAAGGTAAAGCTAGGGTAAAGGACAGGGGTTGGGGCGGTTACCATGGTCAACCCTGGCTCACAGCATCAGCTTACCCGTTTAGCTTCTTTCCGAGTAACTGATTAGTCAGTTTGGGATCCGCCCGTCCGCCGGACTGCTTCATAACTTTGCCGACAAAGAAGCCCTGTAGTTTCTTTTTGCCAGCTCGATATTTGGCTAGTTCGTCGGGGTTGGCGGCCATGACGTCATCAATGATGGCTTCAATGGCCGCCGGATCAGAAATTTGAACCAGACCTCTTTCCTCAACGATGGCTTTGGGAGAGCCGCCTTCTTTGAGCAGGGTGGGGAGCAGATCCTTACCGATTTTATTGCTGATGGTACCCGCGGTAATCAGGTTGACCATTTCCCCTAGGCCCTCTGGGGTGAGGCCAATGTCGCCAATGGCCAGCTTCTCCGCATTTAGATAGCCAGCGATGTCGCCCATTACCCAGTTGGCGGTCGTTTTGGCCTCAGCTCCGGTGGCAATGGTCTGCTCAAAGTAGTCAGCAATGGTGCGATCGTCGGTGAGTACGCGGGTATCGTAGGCCGATAGCCCCAGCTCTGTTTCATAGCGGCTACGTTTGTCGGCCGGTAGCTCAGGCAGCTCTGAGCGCCAGGTTTCGAGCTGTTTTTTGGAGACCTCAATGGGGGGTAGGTCAGGCTCTGGGAAATAGCGATAGTCGCTGGAGCCTTCTTTGGAGCGCATGCTCTTGGTGACCTGGGTGTTTTCATCCCACAGTCGGGTTTCTTGAACGATCTCTTCGTCACCGCTTTCCAAGGCTTCGGTCTGCCGCTCAATTTCGTAGTCGATGGCCTTTTGGATGGCGCTAAAGGAGTTCATATTTTTGATTTCCACCTTGGTGCCAAAGGCCTCTCGCCCCTGGGGACGGATGGAAATATTGACGTCGCAGCGCAGCGAGCCCTCTTGCATATTGCCGTCACCGACACCGAGGTAGCGAACGACGCGGCGTACTTCCTGGGCATATTCGGCGGCTTCTTTGCCGGTGCGCAGGTCTGGCTCGGAAACAATCTCAATTAGGGGCACCCCGGCCCGGTTGTAGTCCACTAGGGAATAGGTGGAGCCGGCCAGACTGTCGCTACCGGCATGGACAAGCTTACCGGCGTCTTCTTCCATGTGTAGACGGGTGATGCCGATTTTCTTGCGCTCTACGGTGCCGCTCTTTTTATCGACTAGCTCGATCTCGATCCAGCCGTGCTCGGCGATGGGCAGATCAAACTGGGAGATTTGGTAGTTTTTGGGTAGGTCAGGGTAAAAATACTGTTTCCGGTCAAACTTGCTGTAGGGGGCAATCTGGCAGTTGAGCGCCAGTCCGGCCTTGACCGCGTATTCCAATACTTTTTCGTTAAGCACCGGTAGGACTCCGGGCATGCCCACGGTGATGGGGTCGATGTGGGTGTTAGGGTCGGCCCCAAACTCGGCTGAACTGGGGGTAAAAATTTTGGTATTGGTGCTGAGCTGGCAGTGGATCTCTAAGCCAATAACGGCTTCGTACTGG
>JBCCAQ010000395.1:0-2580 GCA_039814735.1 Cyanobacteria bacterium P01_A01_bin.15 | reverse complement strand
GGAAGCAAGCGTGTTACAGGATAGTTATAAATTTAGCTGGCTGCCACTGTTGTTTAAACAGCTCAAGGCCGATCCAGAATCGGTACACCAGCAGACGCTACGGACGTTAACCTGGCTTGGCCAGTCCCCCGTCAGTGCCCCCTACTGGTCCCAGCCGTTACGGCGTTTTGCCCAGGCTTGGTGCGAACAGCATTGCCAGGTGGTGTCACCTCGTCTGCAGCAAACCCTGTGGCAGCAGCCCTTGATAAATCCGCTGGGGTTAGCCGCTGGGTTTGACAAGGACGGTATGGCAGCGGCCTGTTGGCCCCTGATGGGTTTTGGCTTTGCCGAATTGGGTACGGTCACGTGCCACCCCCAGGGGGGAAATCCAAAACCCCGCTTATTTCGTCTGCCCGATGACCGGGCGGCCCTCAACCGGATGGGGTTTAATAACCACGGAGCCGCTGCCCTAGCGGAGCGTTTAAAGACGCTGCCGCTGGAGTTTTCATTCACCTTAGGAATTAACCTGGGTAAGTCAAAAATTACCCCCTTGGAAAATGCGGCGGCTGACTATCTAGCTAGCTTTAAACAGCTGCAGGCTTTGGGGCATTACTTTGTGGTAAACGTGTCGTCACCCAATACGCCGGGGTTGCGATCGCTACAGTCCAAATCCCAGCTCGACCCCATTTTAGCCACCCTGCAGGCGGCCAATACGGCGCAAAAACCGCTTCTGGTCAAAATAGCTCCAGACCTTGCTTGGGAAGACATAGACGACATTTTAGACCTGGCCCAGCAGCACAATTTAGCGGGGATTATTGCCACCAACACCACAATTGTCAAAGAGCAGCTGGCCACTAAGCATTTGGACATTACTGGCAACCTGGTCACCGCAGAATCGGGGGGCATCAGCGGTGCGCCCGTCCGTCAGCGCTCCACCGAGGTGATTCGCTACATCCATAGCAAAACCAACGGACAGCTACCCATCATTGGCGTCGGCGGCATTTTTACCGCCGATGACGCCTGGGAAAAAATTACCGCTGGAGCCTCGCTGCTGCAGGTGTACACCGGCTGGATCTACGAAGGTCCCTGGATGGTAAAAAATATCCTGCAGGGCCTGCTGGATAGGCTCGATCAGCATGGTCTAGAGAGCATTCAAGACGCCGTTGGGTTAGATAACCGCCGCCTATAAAATCTTGTCCAAACCGTACAATAAGGACTTCAGGGGCAGTACCTTGCGAATACTCAGCAGCACACCGGGCATAAAGCAAACCCGGTCTAGGGCATCATGTCGCAGGGTATAGACCTGCCCCGCTGCGCCAAACATGACCTCCTGATGGGCGACGAGTCCCGGCAGTCGCACACTGTGAATATTAATACCATCGTCGGTAGTGCCACCCCGCGCCCCGGCCATGGACTCTGTTTCCTTCACCTGGGGAGGATTGAACGACGGCTTTACCTCCCGTAGCATTTGAGCTGTCTGTACCGCCGTGCCGCTGGGGGCATCGGCTTTGCGATTGTGGTGCATTTCAATGATTTCTACATGGTCAAAATACTGGGCGGCCTGCAGCGCCGCCTGCTGCATCAAAATCACCCCAATGGCAAAGTTGGGGATAATCAAACAGCCAATGCTAGCCTTTTCAGAAAATTCCGCCAGATTAATAATTTGCTCAGGTGTTAGCCCCGTTGTCCCCACCACAGGCCGTACACCATAGGCAATGGCCGCCCGCACCTGCTCATAGATTTTGGCCGGGTGGGTGACATCCACCATCACCGCATTACCATTGCTCTGGGCCATCACCAGGGTCGCTTCTAGATCATTGGTCACCGGAATTTCTAGGGGGCCGCAGCCGGCAATGTCACCAATATCTTGACCGATGGCCTCAGGGTTACGATCGACGGCACCCACCAGCTGGATGTCGTCAACAGCTGCGATCGCTTTGACAATTTCACGGCCCATCCGACCCATGGCACCATTTACCACGACCGGAATTGGAGACTGATTGCTCATAATAGTTTTGGGTTGGGTTATGGAGAGTTATCTTATCAACTGCGAAGGGTATACCAAATCCAAATTCAGCATTCAAAACTCCCGCGTAGAGGCCCCTATCGTTAATAATTAAGGCTGTTCATCACGCTGGAGTCGGAGCGGATGCTGGCGAACCTGCTAGCCATAATCATCGGAATAGGCAGTCTGGCCTTTTATCTGGCCGCTTTTATTTTGCCAGAGGTGCATCGCCGGTCAGACTTTTTTTGGAGCGGTGTCGGCATGTTTTACGCCGTGGTGCTGTGGTACTGCTCGGGACAAATGGGCGGTGCCGTACTGCTAGGGCAGACAGCCTCAGTGGGGCTGCTGCTGTGGCTGGGCTATCAAACCCTGCTGCTACGACGGGCAGCGACTCCAGCCGTCCAACAAACCCCCATATGGTTAGGCAAATCGGGCAGCCCCAATCGCATTACCGCCAGTCGTCCCATCGCTAACGACTATGAATTTGTAGAAGACGGTGTAGAAGACTCCTCCAAAGCCTAAATCCGGAAGAAGACGCCAGCGGTCGAAACAGCTACCCCTCTGCCTGGTTTTATCTGGCGCGGCTTTATCACAGC
>JBCCAQ010000159.1:0-12918 GCA_039814735.1 Cyanobacteria bacterium P01_A01_bin.15 | reverse complement strand
ACCGTAGACAGCGGCCATGTGAGCTTTACCCTGGTGTTAACCACTCCAGCCTGTCCCCTCAAAGAATTTATTGTCGAAGACTGCGAAAAGGCCGTCAAGGCCCTACCAGGTGTGGGGTCAGTAGCCGTAGATGTAACCGCTGAAACCCCTCAGCAAAAGTCGCTACCCGACCAGCAGGGCATTGACCAGGTCAAAAATATTCTGGCAGTTTCTAGCGGTAAAGGCGGCGTCGGCAAGAGCACCGTCGCCGTCAATCTGGCGGTATCCCTGGCCAAAGCAGGCGCTAAAGTTGGCTTGCTCGACGCGGATATCTATGGCCCCAATGCCCCCATCATGATGGGAGTAAAAGAGGGCAACGTCGTCGTCAGAGATGGAGCCAATGGCCAACAGGAGCTAGAGCCCGCGTTTAACCACGGGGTCAAGCTAGTGTCCATGGGTTTTTTGATTGATCCCGATCAGCCGGTGGTCTGGCGGGGACCCATGCTCAATGGCATTATTCGCCAGTTTTTGTACCAGGTGCAATGGGGCCAGCTGGACTATTTGATTGTAGATATGCCTCCCGGTACAGGTGATGCCCAGCTGACCATGGCCCAGGCAGTCCCCATGGCAGGTGTGGTGATTGTTACCACCCCCCAAGATGTGGCCCTCTCCGACGCCCGACGGGGACTAAAAATGTTTGAGCAGCTCAATGTGCGCATACTCGGCATTGTGGAAAACATGAGCTATTTTATCCCCCCGGACATGCCTGAAAAGAGCTACGACATCTTTGGCTCCGGAGGTGGGGCTAAGGCCGCCGAAACATTAGGCGTGCCTCTACTGGGCTGTGTACCGTTAGAAATGCCGGTGCGAGCAGGTGGCGATCTGGGTAAACCGATCGTGATAGCTCAGCCCACATCGGCTGCAGCCGATGCCCTTACCAAAATTTCCCAGCAAGTTGCAGCTAGGGTTTCAGTCGCGGCGCTCACATAGGTATTTAATAGATGTTTAGCCATTTTGTAGAGATGACGGCACCTCTGCAAAATATATAGGTTTCAACTGGGTTTGCTGATATGGCTCAAACCACATTTGTAGGCAAGTGGTTTAATCGCTCGTTACATCCCTGGCGCGGCATTGACTGGCTGCTGCTGATCTTCCCGATTGGGATCACGCTTTTTTCTAGTCTGCTGATTGCCAGCACACGTTTATATACCGGCGAAACCAACCTGGCCTGGAATCACATTGTTATGGGTGCGGTGGGGGTTGCCCTGTGTCTGTGGCTGGCCCGCAGCCGCTATGAGTTTTTGCTGGAGTGGCGCTGGGTTATTTATTTAGTGACCAACTTGTCCCTGATCGCCGTCATGCTGATCGGCACTGTCGGCAACGGTGCCCAAAGCTGGATCAGCATTGGTGGGTTTAATATTCAGCCATCGGAGTTTGCCAAGATTGGTCTGATTATCACCCTGGCGGCTGCGCTCAAGGATCGTGAATCAACCACCCTTATCGGTTTGATCAAGGCCCTGGCTATTACCGGCGTGCCGTGGGCATTGGTCTTTTTACAGCCCGATTTGGGAACCTCGCTGGTGTTTGGAGCCATCGTGTTAGGAATGCTCTACTGGAGCAATATGAACCCAGGCTGGCTGGTGCTATTGGTCTCACCCATAGTCGCGGCGATTATCTTTAGCCTATCTATTCCCGTCTGGATTGGTTGGGTAGCTGTGGTTGGGGTGATTGCCTGGATGACGATGCCGCTACGCTGGTACAGCACGCTACTCCTGGTCGTCATTAACTCCATTGCGGGCAAGATCGGTGAGCTGCTGTGGGGATTATTACAGGAGTATCAGCGGGATCGTCTTACCTTGTTTTTGCATCCTGAGAAAGATCCCCTGGGCGGCGGCTACCATGTGATCCAATCGCGTATTGCCATTGGCTCAGGTCAGCTCTGGGGACGGGGACTATTCCACGGCACCCAAACCCAGCTGAGTTTTATCCCAGAACAGCACACGGACTTTATCTTTTCAGCCCTGGGCGAGGAGCTAGGGTTTATGGGGGCCCTGGCCATGGTCATAGCCTTTTGGTTTATCTGCCTGCGGCTAATTATCATTGCCCAAAACGCCAAGGATAATTTTGGCTCGCTGCTGGCCATTGGTGTTCTGTCGATGATTGTATTCCAGGTAGTGGTCAATATTGGTATGACCATTGGCCTTGCCCCGATCACGGGTATTCCACTGCCCTGGATGAGCTATGGCCGCTCATCGCTGCTCACAAACTTTATTGCCATTGGCATTGTGGAGTCGGTGGCCAACTATCAGCACCGCCTCAAGTTTTAAGGACAGCGATCGTCAAAATTTACTCCTGACTGAGTATTAAACTAGTACTTGAAACTCTAACTAAGTGACAGCCAATGATGATCTTGCCTGGCTCCCCCGTAAAGGTAATCAACACAAACGATACGTACTATGGGTTTCAAGGGTTAGTACAGCGGATAACCGATGGGAAAGTGGCTGTTTTGTTTGAAGGTGGTAACTGGGACAAGCTAGTGACCTTTCAAATGTCTGAGATTGAGCTGGTACAGTCCAAGCGTGGCAAGAAGTAGCGCCATGACCCGTGTAGGCGGTGCTATTTTCTAGGCATGGTGCTAATGTACTGATTGGTACCCTGCCATGGATCATGCGCCTCCCTTTACCACAGCCGACCCCTAGCAAACGTCACTCGACCCATATTGCGGAGGTCATTGAAACAGCCACGGTCGAATTTTTGGCTCAATGCCTTGAACCTGAGGACCTGAGTTTTCCAGTGATGCCGCCCTTTGGCAGCTGGGTAAAGTCCTTTGACGAAGAAGCCAGTAACCAGATCTATGGCGTGGTGTACCATGCCACCACTAGCCCGATTGACTCGGTGCATCGGGCAAGGGCGCTGGGGATGTCGCTGGAGGAGCTGCGACAGCAGCAACCCCAGATTTTTGCGATGTTGAAGACAGAGTTTCGAGTAGCGATTGTCGGATTTCAAACGGTGGAGTCTGATACCCGCAGGGAACTAGACGGACGCTGCTATCAGCATTTACCGCCACGCCCGCCGCAGGTGCACCAGGCGGTATATCGCTGCGACTCGGATGAGGTGATCGGGTTTACGGAGGAGCTGGATTTTTTGCGAACGCTGCTGCAGGTGAGCAACGTGCCAAGTGAGAGTTTGGTGGCAGCTGCAATTCGGGAAGTGTATCGGCTGCGGCAGTTTGAGCGTGAGTGGCTGGTGCAGGCCGGGCGAACGGTGGGGACCCTCTTAAAGGATGACTATGATCGCCTACGGATGATTCTTAATCAGATTCATCCGTAGGGCTCAGGGTTTAAGCGCCAAAGCCTCCATCTATTGTGTGCTGTGCGCCGGTAATAATGGATGCCTCTGGTCCGACAAGGTAGGCCACCATTCCGGCAATCTCTTCTGGCTGAGCGTGCCGTTTAATGGCCATAAACGAGTGCATCATGTCTTTCATGGGGCCGTCCCCTGGATTGAGATCGGTATCCACTGGACCGGGCTGAACATTATTAACAGTGATGCCGCGCCCACCGAAGTCCCTGGCTAGGCCACGCACCATTCCCTGTACCGCGGCCTTGGTTAATCCATAGGCGGCACCCCCGGCAAAGGGCATGCGATCGCCATTGACTGAGCCGATGATGATGATGCGTCCACCGGTATGCATCTGCCGTGCTGCATCAACAGCCGCATGGTAGGGTCCACGCACGTTGATGTCGATCATGCGATCTACGTCTGCTGGATCTAGGTCTAAAGGGTCACCCAGTACGGCAATACCTGCATTGATCACCAAAATATCCAACGCTCCCTGGTCGGCGATTACCTGGCCAACAGCGACGCGGTCTGCACTGTCTGCTTGAACGGCCGTCGTACCGGTTTGATCGGCTAGAGCCTGGGCAGCGTCGGCTGAACTGCCATAGGTAAAGGTCGTTGTCGCCCCCTCTGCCGCTAGCCGTTTCACAATGGCAGCCCCGATGCCACGACTGCCACCGAGGACTAGCGCGTTTTTATCCGTGAGTGTTGCCATAATTAAGGTTTTCTGATTTTTGTATCGACTACTATAAAAACAACATAACAAGGAAAACGAGAATAAGCTAGTGATCACTAAAAAAATAAATGGGCGCGGTCGACCCCGGGGGTTTGACCTGGAGGTAGCTGTTTCTGTGGCGATGAAAAAGTTTCATCGCTATGGCTATGACGGTGTGGGTGTGGCAGAACTGAGTAAGACGATTGGCATTACGGCTCCCAGTCTCTACGCAGCTTTTGGTAGCAAGCGTCAGCTGTTTGAGCGAGCGCTTGTGCATTACGCCCAATCGGAGGGCGGCTGGCTCCCGGCGGCTTTGGCCGTAGGGGATAGCCTAGAGGCGTCTATTGCTAACCTGTTGGTGCGAGCCACTGAAGTTTATACGGCGAATCCTAAGCGCCCCGGCTGTTTGGTCATTGAGGGTACGCGCAACTGCACCGATGATAAAGCCAAGGCGCTAACGGCAGGATTTTACCGAGCTACCCGCCAGCTGATTTGCGATCGCATTACAACATCCACTCCTAATCTCACGGAGGCTGAAGTAGATGCCTTAACGGACTATGTTGTAATGATTTTAGTCGGTCTCTCCGGCAGCGCTCGCGGTGGTATGACAGCTCAAGCATTGAGAACAACGGCTGAGATCGCCGCTGAAGGATTTAATCAGCAACTACAGCAGTATGGCCATAAAGGCCGCAGCTCGTAGCCAATGTAGCTAGAACCTCTCAGCTATTGCCCTGGAGCTATTGCCCTTGAGCCCCCATGGGCCACCGTCACCAACGTCTCCCAACGGTGGGATCGCTTTGCCAAAATTAGACCTACCTACAAAACAGCGCCAAACATTAGCAGTAAACAACTCTCAAAGGATCCGTTTGGAACTCAGCAGAGAACGTAATAATACAATCAAAATCCCACCGGCTGCCTCGGCGGAAAAATAAGCCTTGTGCAAGCGAATCTGCCATGTGGGACAGCCCTGCGCCTCCCAGATTTTCACCTGATCGTCCAAATAGCCGCGCAGCTCCTCGCAATGGATTTCAAAAGCACTACAGGCGCTAGCACCCCTTGATTGCCCTAACCATAAAAAGGCAACTTTCCGGAATAACTCCTTGAAACTAAATGCTTGGAGCCCCTTGTACAATAAAAAACAGATTACTAGAACCACCCGTAGAATAGTGGCTAGCAAGACCGTTGTTGGAATAATGAGTAGGGCAACACAAAACCCAGACAGTAAGGCAACAGCGTTGTCAGAAAAACGATCCTCTCTGCTTGGCTTACTAGTTCTGACGTAATTCCTGTATGCCTTACCGGCTAGCTTACTTGCTATTCTTCCAGTTCGTCTGCGTGGCCTGCTCATCTGAGACCCCCCCGTGAGTTAACTGGAATTATACAGCGGCCATCCTCAAACGAGAGTATTTAGTAAGACATATGTTCCATTTTATTACTAATACTAACTTCGCACTTTTGTAAGAAAAAATAAGCTCACCTATAAATAAACAAACTTTCAAGGAAAAATAAAAGATAACGCGGTAAAGCCCTGTCTGTCATACCGTGCATAGTGACTTAAAGTTTTCTTTTTTGCAAAGCCCTATAATTTTTAAAGTCATATTTTTCCAGGCTCAAAGGGTAATAGCATCTCTTTAGACAACAACACTATGCCTGTTTCTCGTTAGACCCACCTTTAAGGCTGACTATCAGATTTAAACTCCACTGCCGGAGCTACATAGCTTACTGCAACAGAATTTGAGTACCATTCATCAAGTAAACACTAACGGGGCTCCTATCGCCTGACGATAGCGCCATGTATCAGTTAGAGCCTGATGACCCAACCCTGTAACGCAGTAGTAGCGTCGGCGCGCACCGCCAGAAGTGCTCCCCTCTTCTCCCCACTTGCCAAGCAAAAGCCCCTGTTGCTCCATGCGCTTAAGGGCTGGATAAAGACTGCCTATACCAATTTTCCTCCTCTTGACCTGCTGATTTGCTTCATTCAGCCTATTCAAGACCTCTAACCCATACATGCCATCTGTATGATGCTGTATCAGCGTTAGTAGATCTTCCTCCAGCGCAGAGAGAACAATTGAGCCGTCACCAGTGTTCTTTGCCATGGACTTACGGGTTTGCGAGCAGCTATAGATTGGGTTCTGACGAACAACGCATCTCCTAAAGTAGCACGTACTATTTCAACTTGAAATACCTTTTTCAGATGAAATAGTTAAAATGCAACTATTTTTAATTAAGCTAGTACTTGCATAAATTGATATACTCAAGCTATAAGTATTTGTATAACAGCAAAGTTCTAGCGCTTATACCCGATTCACCATACCCATTGAGGGGGACAACAGCATGCTACTCGCTTCTGTCATCAAGAATATTGCAGCTTTGAGCACCTTCGAACAGCGGCCATCGTCTCAGAGTCTAACCTGCGTACTAGACACAGCCGTCGTGGTCAATGACATTCAGCCACACTCTGTTGGTAAGGTTGTAATGCACGGTGTCTACTGGAAGGCAAAAGCAATAAACAGTTTATCGAGCCAGACAATTTCCATTGGCCAAACGGTTAGCATCTCTCATCGACAAGGACTAACCCTATATGTCTCTCCTGAAGGGGCGTAGAAAAGAGGATCAGGCTCTCATCTTTAACGGACTGGGGTCATTTTGAAGCCTGTTTTGACCGATCTAGCATCTGTCAAAGGTCTCACTTGGCGATACAAAACAACAAATTTTTGGGATGTCGACAGCGTGCATCCTAAACCACGATGGGGATGTATAGCTCTACTCCCCCATGAGGTTATGGTCAATTTAAAATGGGAAGAAGCATCTATGAAAAGAAACAACGGACATACTGTCCTATATAAACTGTTGGGGATATCCATTCAGTTTTTTTGCATCGCCTTTTATAGCTTCTTAATAGGGTGTATTTTGCTTACTCTCTTTACTGGAGCAGACGTTACCTACGGCCTACTTCTAAGGGGGCTGCTTTTATTTGGTCAGGGTGGGTTTGTGATCCTGTGTGGCATAGCTATCGTTTCAATAGCTGAGAGTACTTAGGGATGTGCGCAAAAATAAAATACCAGTCTTAGTTGGGGAAGGATAAAAGGGGCAAAGGTTTAGAGGGTACTTTATCTAACTGCCAGTCCCTTAGAGAGTCCGATCGTAAAATAGGCACCAAGCTACGGCATTGGTGCCAGTTGGCGGTGCGATCTCAATCTAGTCCACCGGGTTACCCCTTAGCCCCAGCCGCCGCACGATTGACTTATCAAGGACATTACCAATGATAAATACCCCCGAGATTTGGCCGCTGGTGAAGCTGCTGCTGTTGCTATGACTGCTCCTTCTATGGCTGCATAAGCCATTCAGTCTTGATAACAAGCTGAATTCAACCATTGCAAAATGTTTCATTAACCGTATCTTCACTCTAATTCCCCCGAGTCGAAATGTTTGAATAGAAAAGCCCATAGCCAGAAATTTCAGGAGTGATGTCTTGCCTTTGAAAGTTCTAATCATAGAAGACGATCCGTTGATGCAGTTAGGGTTGAAACATGCAATAAGCAGCACTTCTAACTTTGAAATTGTGGGGTCAGAAAGTGATGGGGCTGCAGGGGTAAGACTGGCGCTAGAGATGAAGCCAGAGCTGATCATTATGGATATTGGGCTGCCTTATCTAAACGGGATAGAGGCAACTCGACAGATTAAGGCAGCCTGCCCGGAGACGCGGATTGTTATGCTCACATCCCACTCTACGGAGCATGAAACGGCCTTGGCCTTGGCTAATGGAGCGGATGCCTACTGTATTAAGGGGGCTGACATTAAGCAGGTGCTAAATGCGATCGCAACCGTCCAATCCGGTGCCCTATATTTAGACGAAAAAGTGCGCCATGTTGTCCAGCAGCTCCAGGCGACTCCCAACAAGCCTACGTTTACGCTAAGTAAGCGAGAAATGGAGGTGCTAGAACTGCTGGTGCAAGGAAAAAGCAATGGCGCGATCGCACAGGCTCTTTTCCTGAGCGAGAGCACCATCAAAGCCCACTTGCGTAGCATTATGACCAAGTTTGAAGTCAATGACCGAGTGCAGGTGGCCGTTGTCGCCCTGCGTTCAGGCCTGGTCAGTTAAGGCTCTAAATCAGGACATACTGCCAATGCCGCTTGAAACTCCGCCGGGGCCTGACTCAGGGGGACCGCTGTAATTGGACACTGTGTACCAATGACATCAAGTTCGCCATCATCCTTAAAGGCAACCGTCACCGGCACTTCACCATTTTCAAATTCAATCACCAGATAGTCCGCTTCAGTGCGGACACCCTGATAGTTGCCTAACCAAGCAACCGCATCGTCTCGAATCGCTAGCAATTCCTCATGGGCATCACGGTCGGCACCGGGTAGAGGGGTGTCCGTCAAAAACACCTGATCGATTACCTCCTGCTCGGTTAGCGCCTCCGGAGACGCTAAAGCACTGGGCTGCAGAAGTAGCGTTGTCAAGGCAATGGCGGTCATGCCCCCGGACCAAACCGGACGAGCTGTTAATAGATTGCGCTGCATAGAACTATTTTCACTGTTGAAACAACGCTTTGAGATTGCCATGGCAGACGCGCCTACTACATTGGCCAGCAGGGTTAATAAAATTGACTAGTTGGTCATTTCGCTAACGACTAGCCATCTCATACAGTGAACAGAGATAGCCTGACACGATCCTATGACGCTTACCGCACGATCCACGGTGCAACAGCTACTGCAAAAGCTGATACAAAACCTTATCCGCTGGTTGTTCAAGCCCAAGCCTTCCCTACCCGAACATCAGGAATGGCGCGACGGGCTAGTGCGACAGCGATTTTGGATCGGCATTGGCCTAGCGATCCTGTATGTCAGTATTGCAGGCATCGCCTCGTACTACGAATATTTTGTTAATCCAGACCGTGTTCTGTGGGCGCTGGAGGCGATAGGGGTCCCCGAGGCATTTGCTACGCTACGGCGGGGATTTGTCATCCACAAAGTGCTCGTTGCTATCGCCATTTTTAGCCTGATACTACTGTGGCGAAGTCCTGCCATTCGCAGACGTCCAGCTATTATGCTGCTGCTGTTGCCCTGGGGTATTGCGTTTATTCCTGAGGTGGTTTTGGGAGCCTATTTAGAAATACCAAACTCTCCAGGTATCATCATGTTTCTAGCTCAGGCCCTTATTATTCCAGTGTATTGGCGGCTGCATCTATTAGCTCAGCTGCTGCCTATTGCCTTTTACTTTTTGGTGTATCCACTGCTGGGGCTGACTAGTTTTGGCGAACAGTCAATTTACAGTTTTGGCTATACCGTTGAGCTGATTTTGATCTGCATCATCTGCGAGCTAGGCGTACACCTGTTCGAGACCATCAAACAGTCAGAAATTGAGGCGAACCTGCGGCTACAGTGCTGCATCCACAGCATTACTCACGATCTGCGCACGCCAGTCATGGGGTCGCTCCTGCTGTTGCGATCGCTCCAACGAAATACCCCTGCTCAGCAGCCTGTTAATGTCTCCCCTGCTAATATTTCGGCACTGATCCATGGCAGTGAACGCCTGCTCAACCTGATGGACACTCTGAAGGTGCCTCATCAGAATTCTCTCTCAGACAAGGCATTACGGTATCAAACCGCTGATGTGAGAGATATTCTTGATCCTGTCCTTCAAGACCTTCGTGAAGGATTCACTAAGCAAAGCATTCGACTGGAGAACAAGATTCCCGCAGATACTCCAAATGTTTATGTTGATATCTGTCAGACAGGACGAATTTTTAGCAACCTGATCGATAACGCTGTCCGACACAATCCTCCGGGTATCTGTATCACAATCGTTACTGAGCCTGTCACCATCAATCAGTGTGCCATGCTCAAGGTTGTCATTGCGGATAGTGGTGATGGCTTTTCTGTTGCCCAGCACCATTCTGGCTTTGAGCCCTACGTCAGAGGAATCAAAGCGAAGTATCAACCCGGCTTGGGATTGGGCCTTTATATCTGCAAGCAGATCGTAGAGGCCCACGGCGGGCAAATCGGCATTGAGAGAACTCATGGAAACGGCACAGCCGTATGGTTTACACTACCTCGATAGCTGAATACTCCTTGGACTGACGTCATACAAATGAGGGCGCGATCGCACCCCCATTGCCACCCTGACGCCCCATAGACTTATCTCACTACACAGCATCAACAGCAGTGACAAATAACAAGTTAACGTTTGTAACACAGAAGAGATCTTAAATCACTGCAGGATTATGCTTGTCACATGAGTTGAAAAGCTCATAGCCGCTACACAAAGGAGGTCTAACGATAGATAGTTCGATAGAATCATCCGATAGTTCACAAACAACACCCAAACACATCACTGATTTTTCTTCTTGCTAGCACTAGAGAGCCCTGTCTGTAGTAGGTTAGCTTTCTATTAGACATCTCTAAAAAGTCTTGTTTGATTTAGAAGAGTTCCTCAGCTGAGTGTTCTGGGTGTTGTTGTGTTTTAAAGCATTTCTGGCACTACAGTCCGCCGAAGCACGACAAACAGTAGAGCGTTAATCCTACAGCCAATCCTCAATCCGCAAACGATACAGTGATCACGGACACAAACCAAGCAAACTTGATGGTCATGTAATGAGGCGATGGAGTTATCCTGCACAGGCTGCCATAGGAAACCCACTAGCCTAGAGTGGACCCATAGAAGAACGATTTATTGAATAACACTCTATATCTAAACCGAAGCCTCCATGAACCTCAGCGTCCATGGAGGCTTCTTATATGGAATCGTCACCTATCGGTTTTTTAAGTATCGCAGGCGATCGGAATAACTTCGCATCACTTCTAGAGCAAACATGGGCGTCTGTGGCACCCCGAAGAGAAAGTGATGGCGATCAAGGAACGCTAATTTGAACACAACTATTTTTAGGCATCTTGGGGCATTGGCCACAAACACGCAGCGAATTCACAAGCCAACATCTGATCAACTCATATCTTGCACCTGGCGAGATCGCATGAGCCCACCCTGCACTCAAAGTGTCAGGGCTAATTCAGTCAAAACCCGCTATGAGCGCCAGCGTTCCCACAGGGTAGAGGGTTAGGAGATCGCTGAACGCTCTGTATCCAGAAACTCACAGCCAGCGTTGTCCCTTTAGTGGATAGGCCCAATCAGCGGTGGGTTCTCAACCCGGCGTGGGTGAGTGCCTCACAACCGTCCTTAGTGCAAGGTGTGAGAGCAATGGATTTGAAACATTTTGCAATCCCCCGTTTGAGTGATGTGGCTGCCAGCAATAGATTGGAGAGACACTGGTTCGTAACTTTCAACTATCCCTGTGATCACCATCACCAGACTTCCTCAGCCAACCTCAGAAACCCCTTAAGCAACCCTCAGTTGCCGGTCAGATGACGTTCAGGTAGCTCCCGCATTCTAGTAATCAATGGAGCAAACACACTTCACTGATTCGCCAAGGAGCTTTAACCATGAAACGCACACTTCTTTCTGCCTTAACTGTTCTCGTTGCCTCCGCTGCCCTGGCCCCCATCGCCACCGCCGCTGAGCCCGCTAGCTTCAATATTCACTCAGCCCGCCTAGAAGAACTCGATGCCCGCACCAAGAATTCCGTCCACAAGCTTCGCATCGAGCACCTAAATAATCAGACCAAAGCCATCGAAGATATCCAAGCCACTCGCCTCGACGCTTTGGATGCGCGCACCAAGGCTGTCGATAACATTCAATCAGCACGATTAGAAGCTCTGGACGCGCGCACCAAAACAGTGATTGAGCAACCAATCCAGGTTGAATATCTAAATAATCAGTCCAAAGCTATCGAAGACATCCAGGCAGCTCGCCTGGACGCCCCAGGCGCTCTTACTAAAAACAGCGTTCACAAGTTACGCATTGAGCACCTAAATACCCAGACCAAGTCCGTTGAGAATATTCAGGTTGAGCGGTTGAATGCTTTGGATGCTCGGACTAAAGCCGTAGATAACATCCAAGCAGCTCGCCTCGACGCTCTAGATGCCCGTACGAAGTCCGTCGTCCGCTAAGCAGGGAGCATTCAGGTTAACCAAGTTTGGGTGCCTGGTGCGTCTCCGTCTGCAAAACTTCATTACCTTTGCACGGGGCACCCTTTTCTACTCAAACTCTCCCTACCCACACTCCAAGCCTCTGCCGATACGGTGGAGGCTTTCTTATATAGTCTCCACAAGCCGATGCCACCGATCTCTGCCATCAGGCATAGCTCAACCACCGCACATCTATTCTTAAATGCATAAATCTGAATCAATATCAAGCATCATTTATTTAATTTACATTTATTCATGTATTATTAAGATGACTGATGACAAATTGTTCCCAATGGCGGTTAGCTAAACTGCTACCCCTGCCATTGACGTATTAGGACATTCACAATAATGAACATCCCCAAAACCGATGCTAAGGTTGCCGTCTATGCTGCTCAAATGGCTGCTCCCAAGCAGTTTGACTGGCAAGATGGACTCGGGTTTTTATGCTGTGGCCTAGCCACTCTACTTAGTGTGTGGCTGAGTGCATCCGTCTAAGCCATACGCCAGTTACGGTAGTCTTAGCTCAATAATCCCTCCGGTAAGTGACGCTTATCGGAGGGATTTGTTTTTAATCTATACCTAAAGATAGTTACAAAACTTAAACAATAGCTGTTATATTAAACACATACATAACGTAAACCGCGTTCGTTCTTCGTTCGCAATCCGCAATTATTTAACTCATGACTACCCTTTTACAACAGCAGCGCTCTAGCGCTAACCTGTGGAACCAGTTTTGTGAGTGGGTCACCAGCACCGAGAACCGCCTGTACGTAGGCTGGTTCGGCGTGCTCATGATCCCCACCCTGCTGGCTGCCACTGCCTGCTTCGTCATCGCCTTCATCGCCGCTCCTCCCGTT
>JBCCAQ010000321.1:0-5003 GCA_039814735.1 Cyanobacteria bacterium P01_A01_bin.15 | reverse complement strand
GATTCCGATTAACCCTCTAAAGAGAGCGGTAGAAAGCACCCAGCGGCAACACTTAGACCCTAGCTATCCGTTTTTGAAGACATAAACAACCAGGACCATTCTTCTGAGCGGCACAGGTCAAAAGCCCAAACTGTCGTTGATCAGAGGCCAGGTTTACCCTTGGAATAGGGGACAGTTTGCAAACTGATCACTTGCCAGGAACAATATGACCCGATTCGAGGCACTTTACTCTGGGGGAATATCAACAAAAGGAGAGAACCCGGTCATACATTTGTGTGATCCACATCATAGTTTTACCCTTCCAAGAGAGAATTTTGGACAAGTGGATTGACGTCGGGATTAAAACGCTGATCTGTTGAAAACTACACAGCAAACCACAGCCCAACCAGGCGACTATACTAAAGGCACTCGTCATTCGCTATTTCTTATGGCTCAAGTTGCCCAGGCCAGCCAGCTCACCCTGCACGATGTAGAAACCAAGTTTGGTTTGCAACTTGAGACGGCTTCTGATTTTTTTTCTGAATGGCAAGTAGCGCCCATTCGATTAGATGAATATCGTTCTCGGGTCCTGGACCAAGCCCAGGCTCATTTTAGGTATTTGCTAGCTTATCCAGTCCATGAAGAGCTGGTCAAAATGGTAATTATCTCGCCATTGCTATCAGTGGCAGGTTTTTACCAGCGTCCCTTTCGCCCCGTCGCCGAAGAAATTATCGAAATTGCTGTTAAAACCAACGATGAATTGGTGCGCGGGCGGATAGATATCTTGGTATTGAATGAGCAAATTTGGGTCGCCACCATAGAAGCCAAAGGTCCCCAGTTTAGCTGGCATGTAGGACTTCCCCAGGCACTTACTTATATGGTTAGCAGTAACCAGCCCAGCGCTATACGCTTTGGTCTAGTCACCAACGGTACCGATTTGGTTTTTGTGAAACTCCGAAGGGACACCGGCCAGTACGGTGTATCTAAAACATTTTCGATCTTTAATCCTGGTAATGAGTTGCACAACGTTGTCGCCATATTGCAAGCCCTCAGCCTCCCGTAGGTTGGCGTTGAGGTACGAAACCCAACATTACCGATCGCCCAAGCCCACCAAAACCTCTTTTGAGAAAGGATTCGAAACGCGGGTAAAAGCAAAATATGCAGGAATTGGGTTTCGCGGGACTCAACACCAACCACCGTGGCTATGGGTCGATGCGTTTGGTTAAAATTGCCATGACTTCGCCATCACGGCCCGTTGGCAAGAGCTGGCTCCATTCGTTGGGTTCGGCGTAGCCGCGATGGTGCAGGTCCTTGATGGTAAACCGAATAGCAGGAACGGTGCCAAACACCAAATGGCGAACCTTATCGGGTTGAAATGGCGAGATGGTAACGGGCGTCGCCGGGAGCACCACGGGTGCAGGAACGTGCCGTAGGGCCGCTGGCGCTACGGTCTGGCTATTGATTTCTGGCATGGTCTGGTTTCCTAATAAAAAAACGACAAGGAAGCCAGAACTCGCACCCTAGCGGCCCCGAAATAGGCATATCGGGACAGCTAGGGTACCATACCCTAAGCCTCCGACTGCTGGTTCAGCGGGGGTTAGCCGTTGGCTGGGTGCTCGTTACACCCGCCAACGGTGCTAAAGATTGAGTTCTGTATGATCACCGCACAAACACGGCTTGATAAAAAAGAATACGGGGACATCTGTACTCAGTCAATAGGCTGATGTTACGAATCCTGGGCCTGAGATTCGGGCAAAGAGCTGGGACATACCCTAAAGCCTGGGTGATATCACTGCCCATAGCAGGAGAATTGACTAAAATTAAGCCGGAATAACCTCCTGCGTCCATGGCCCTACCCGATAGTCTGTACATTGCCCGACCTGCCGCCAATAGCTTTTTAGAAAATCTGGACACAGCCTTTCGGGCACCCGCCCAGCAACCAATCGTTTTCCATGCCTGGGGTCTGGGCGGTGTAGGAAAAACGACGCTACTGGAGCGCGCGCAGCTAGCCCATCAACAACGCTGCACCATACCTGAACAGATCACCATAGCTGAGGTGAAATTTGATGACACAGCCAATGCAGGAACACCTCTGGGCGTAATAAAAGTTCTGCACAGCCAGCTTTCATCGACGGTAGGCGATCCGCAAAAAGATCCGTTTTCTCTACTAGAACGGAGCTATACCAATACTTTAGAAACCCTAAAAACCAGAGCAGAGGACGGTTCAGACCAGGCTAGCGATAAACAAATAGAAATAGTCAAAAAATATAGCCAGCTGGCCCTACAGGGCGCATCGCTGATGTTTGCAGCGGGTAATCCGGTAGGGACGGCTATCGCCGTAGCCGCTCCCCATATTGGTGAGCTGGGTGAGCTGGGCGCTTCCATCCTGGATGATGCCAGGGGCTTATTAAACCGGCACCAGGCCACCCGCAGTGATGAAAAGCTCAAGGCGCTGATGCTGAATCCGCTGCTGGAGCTGACGAAAGCCTTTGTCAAGAGCCTAGAGGCTAAAGCGAAGGTGCAGCCGCTGCTGCTGGTGCTCGACTTTTATGAAAAAGTTCCCGTAGAGGTGGACCGCTGGCTCTGTGGCACTCTGCTCGGAAATACATCTTTGCAAGCATATCCGGTGCGGATCGTTTCGGCGGGGCGCAAGCGGTTGCTCAACAAGGATCACTGGAGTGAACGCCACCAAAACGACAGCGCCGTCTATGAGCAAGAGCTGAAGAGTTTTGAAGATGAGCAGGCGAGGGAATATCTTCAGAAAATAGGCATCACCGATGATGAGCGGGTAAAGCGCATTATCACCGCGACGCGGGGACTGCCCTACTATCTCAACTGGGTACGAGAGGAATATAACAAAGGACAAGAGCCGGACTTTACCGAAGGGGCACAGGAAATCAAGAAATTACTGCTGCGGCAGTTTACGAGCCATGAAACTCAGCTGGTGCAGATTGTGGCCTGCTGTCGACGGTTTGATGGCGACCTGATCAAACACCTAACCCACTGTGAAGCTTTAGAGATACCGCTACAGGAAAAAGAAACAGCAAAAGGACGATTTCACTGGCTGTTGGATTTGCCCTTTACCCAACGGACCGAAGCCGAGCATCGCTTTGATGACGTAGCGCGGGATGTGCTGCGACAGGCGTTTTACGAAGAGGGTCAGCAACAGTTTCGAGCAGTTCATCAGGCACTAGCCGATCACTACGCTGCCTTAGCAGATGAAGAAGTGTGGGAGGACGCCCATATTTCTGAACAGTATGACAGTGATGACTGGCGCAGCTATCAGGCTGAGGCGCTATATCATCAGCTGTTCGCCAACCCAAAACAAGCGGAGCTACAGCTGATTACTCGGGTGTTAGAAGGTGTTTATCTATCAGCTGAAGAGATCGCTCAAAGCCCTTTGCAAGCCATTGCAGCGGAGTATCAGGAAGATGTCCATCCGTTGATAAAATCGGGTCTGCAGAAGACTTTGAATCATATTAAAAAGATTGCCAATCAAGGCTTTCGGCTTCAATATTCTGACGATTTAGAGGAGCTACTCAGCCATACGGGACCTGACATAAGCCAATCCCTCGCTCTCTGCTGGAAACGCGCAGAGAAACTGACTGGACTGGCTAAATTTGTCGCGTATTTGTATCAAGGGAAATACGGACCTGAGTATGAGAGACTGACTTGGTTAAGCAAATCTCAAACCCAAGCAAAGGAGATTGTTTCGTCGGAAGTACCTAGGTTTAGCAGCGATCTTCTGACATTCCAGCTAGGCAATGCACTGTATGCATTAGAGCGCTATGACGACGCGATCGCTAGCTATGACCAGGCCCTCAAACACAAACCCGACGACCACCAAGCCTGGTACAACCGGGGCCTTGCACTGCACAAATTAGAGCGCTATGACGATGCGATCGCTAGCTATGACCAAGCCCTCCTACACAAACCCGACTTACACCAAGCCTGGGTCAACCGGGGTTTTGCACTGCGAAAGTTAGAACGCTACGAGGACGCGATCGCTAGCTATGACCAAGCCCTAGCCATCAAATCAGATGACTATGACACCTGGGGGAGCAAGGGGCTTTCTCTCTCTAACTTAGGTCGCTACGGAGATGCAATTATCGCCTATGACAAAGTACTTGAGATTAAGCCTGACTATGAAAACGCTCTCTATAACAAAGCCTGTGCCTATGCTCTCTGGAACAAATCAGACCAAGCCCTAGACAGTCTCCAACAAGCTATCAATCTCGCCCCAGAGCAAAATCAAGAACTGGCCAAAACCGACACCGACTTCGATAACCTCCGCAACGACCCACACTTCCAAGCCCTGATCCAACCCCCGTCTCAAAAACTGTAACGCTCGCTCATCCCCAAATTACCAAAGCTAGAGTAAACCCATCCCCCAGGAGGTTTATCTATGCTTTGCCCCCTCATTCTGGCCGCCCCACTCCTCACCAGCTGTCTCCTCACCGAGGCCCCAATCCCCGAAAATTCCGACCCTGTCCCCAGCCCCGAGATCGAACAGCCCATCGAGGTGCAACCCCTACCCGATAGTGTTCGTAGCCGCATCCAAACAGACCTCTCCAACCATCTCAGCCTCCCCCCCAACCAAATCAGCATCCTGCGCCACAGCCACGAAACCTGGTTTGACGGCTGTCTTGGCCTCGGTGGCCCAGCCGAGGCGTGTCTGATGGCCCTGACCGAAGGCTGGCAGGTCGAAGCCGTCGCCCCCACGGGCGAAAGCTACTTTTACCGCACCGACCTCAGCGGCGACCAAGTTCGTCGCTCCACCCTAGACCACAACCTACCCCCTTCCGTCGAAGCCCATATTTTCCAAATGGCCGAAACCGCAGGCTTGGGTGAAGAATTCTCCGTTACCGATGCCCAACCTGAACTGTGGGACGGCTGCTACGGCCTACCTGGTGATGCCTGTACTGAAATTGCCATCTACGGCTGGCGTGCCATTGTCACCGATGGTGACCACTACTGGGTTTCCCACACCGACAACCTTGGCAACACCATTCTCCTCAACGAAG
>JBCCAQ010000241.1:0-8235 GCA_039814735.1 Cyanobacteria bacterium P01_A01_bin.15 | reverse complement strand
GCTCTGACCACTCTGGATGATGCTGACAAAGCTCTTCGATAGACGATACAATCATCGGTATGTTTTTGTATTGGGACGGGACTATTATCCCATCCCTTTTTTCTTATCTACAAAGGGTCCCACAACACCTAGATACGCCCCAGCCAACGTCTATGAGCAAAGTTTCACAGCTGAGACAGATATTGATTCAAGTAAAGCAAAATATCAGGTTTTCGAAGATGGCAGATTGCTTACATTAGTAGTTGATGAAGCCGCTTGCGATGGCACTCCGGGTTCGTATTATTTTACGACTTTCAATGATGGAGCCCCATGCACTGTAGGCATCCACACTACTAACAGCAATAATCCAAACAGTAATGGTTCAGTCTATGGGGTGTCTCGCAGGATCTACGGTTTTGCAGTAGGCGACAACGCTACGGTCAAAAATTTACACGCACGTAGGGCGCTGGCTAATAACGGTTGTGCCGAAATTGGCGATGGGAGCACAACTCAGAACTGTGTATTTGAGGATGGGCACGTTCACAATGCTTTGTTTGGATATGGCACAGTTAGAAATTGCTGGTCATACGGTTGGAATACTAGCAATGAAGTCGGAGGTGCATCGGCATTCATCGGCTATACAACAGCAGAAACTAATGGACCAAACTACGAATTCTTGAACTGTATAGTTATTAACAAAAATTCTGTCAACACTCGTCAAGGAACAGGATTTTATGTGCACGGCCAAGCTTTAGGAAATATCGGTTCTGTGCTTTACCAAGATTGTGAAGCTTATTATAGTGGTGCGCTCCATGCCGGTGCTGCCGATAATACCGGACAGATAATTAGTCGACGCTGCTTAGCGTATGAATGCAATGTTTTTGGTGGAGCAGGAGGAAATGAAGGTGGATTTCCTTATTTGTCTGAGGATGATGAGTATTATCGCACTGTTTCCAAAATTGGAACTTCATCACCTACCTTTAGTCCAGGGCCCAACGCAGGTTCTGTGATAAAAAGACTCAAGTCTTTTCAGAAAAATAGTGACTTTGTGAAATCCTTTGCTTCAGCAGGTGATTTTAATTTAACAATAGAAGATTCTTCTATTGTTTTAAGCACATTGGAGGCGAGCGATCGAGGCTGGGCATTTTTAATCGAAGCCAATAACGACAGCAAAGTGCCTTCTTTAAATAGCAGTAGAAATGCTTTTGTTGGCTGGGACAACTTCGGGTACTTGTTTTTGGACAGTGATATTACAAACATTTCTGCTGTCGTTTCTGATAACAATGCAATAGAAGCGGACAACAGTCCAACTCAGTTACTAGGGAGCACTTACAGTACGATAACGGCGCTAAATATTGCTCAACCTCAATTAGAGGCTAGCTCTCAACGCGATGCAAACATTGGACTTCTCGACCCATCTGCGCGTGATTACACTGCATCAGACGGCAGTATCGTTGATGTTAATAATTGGGGCGGTATTGGCCCTGATTTTTATCAATCTTTGGCCACTTATAGTAGTCGTCTAGCTCAAGTGCAAGCGTTAATTAATGGCAATGTCATCTAAGATTTTTTTATGGATAAAGTCGCTGAAATTCTATTTGAGACATCGTCTAATGGAGTTTGTTTTGTATCTTCAAATGGGCGGTTTATCAAAGTAAATAAGCGACTATGTGAAATGCTTGGTTATTCAGAGGTAGAGCTATTAAAACTGGACTTTCAAAGCATTACTCATCACGATGATCTAGCATCGGATTTAGCTCAAGTTGCCAAGGTGCTTAGTGGGGAAATAGACAAATATTCCATGGTTAAACGGTATAAGCATGGAATTAAAAACGCTTGGCAGTGGGCAAAGCTGTTTGTTGATTGCGATCGCAACCCAGACGGCACCGTTAAGTACTTCATTTCCCAGATTGAGGAAATATCCAAGCGTGAGCTGACGGCTGAGCAGTGGGCAGAAATCCAAGAAGTCAAACAGGCGCTAACTCGGAATGAGTTCGTGCTGCATTATCAGCCCATCGTTTCCATGAGCGATCGCAGCGTCGTTGGCTATGAGGCCTTGGCGCGGTGGCAGCACCCCCAGAGAGGCTTGCTCTACCCCGGTGATTTTATTCCTGCGCTCGAGGTGAGCCACAACGAGCACCTGCTCTGTTACTACGTTTTGCGCCTGGTAAAGGAAGCGCAACCACTGGTAAAAGGCTGGCTGAGTATCAACCTTAGCGCCGAGACGCTGCTGCAAAAAGACTGGCCCAAAGCATCAGAAAACCTACTGCGGGGAGTCCATGTGGAACTACTGGAGCGCTCAATTGTCGGCAGCGATGTAGACCAGCTACTACGCCAGTTGCGCGAGCAGGGGGTAAAAATTGCCGTGGACGACTACGGCGCGGGCTATGGTAATCAAGCTCTGCTGACCAGGCAGGATGTACCGCTGGATCTGCTTAAAGTTGACCGCTCCTTAATCAAAGAGCTTGGCCACAGCGATCGCGCCCGCACCGTCTGCGCCAGCATCGTGAGCCTCGCAAAGGCTTTAAAGCTAGAGACCATCGCTGAGGGTGTAGAAACTGAGCTACAGGCGCAAGCAGTCGAAAACCTGGGATTCAGCATGGGTCAAGGCTGGCTGTTTGGGTTTGCAGTCCCGCTATCTGGTATTTCTGACGCATGAGTATCCAGCAGTGGGCCAATGTCAGCCCCATCTACCCGCGATTCTTGACGGCGGCACAAATGCCGGATGTGCCCCATCTGACGGGCAAGGCGCTGCGTTTCAGCGCTGCTGCGTTTCCAGTCTTCGGTGATGACCTCCAGCCGGTTGAACTGGATGCTGGTAAGTCGGTTGATGGCTGCGATCGCATCTTTTTTCCATCGGCTCAGTTCGGCAATTTTATCCTCAGCACGGCCAAGACGTTCGTCGTACCGGTGGACCGCAGCGGCTTGAGTTTTAAGCCGTTCAATTTCGCTCTGCTGCTGGTTGATAATCCGCTTCAGCTCAGATATTTCATAGTTCATCTCATTCAGCGAATGCTCAACCTGCTTGGCCAGATCGTTTTTGTGAGCACGTAGTTTTGTTGCTACGTACCCTTGCACCCACCGCACCATCGGGTTGACTTTTCTTTTTTCCTGACTCATCACGAAGGCTAGAGGAATCGTGGCACTAAAAATTGAAATTATTGAACCTGGGTTGGACTCGGCCATTATTAACCTAGAAAACCGGGTCGACCAGCACCGGCGGGTAACGATTGGCCGTCCGCTGGGCGAAAAATACCCTCATCATATTCGCCTTAGCAAAGCAACGGGCATGGTGTCCGCTTTTCAGTTCACCCTTGAGATTAGGGGTGAAGGTGATAATAAAGAGCTGTGGGTTAGGGACGGTGGGAAAAGGGGGAACTTTTGGAAACCCAGCACCAACGGAACCACCTTTAATTCAGAGCTGCTGGCATCCGATAGGTGGACCCTGCTTAGAGTCAACGATGTACTGAGAATAGGAAAAGGCAAGAATGCCGAGTTGACCGGTTTTGCTATCAAGTATGCGACGTCGCAGACTATTGGCGGGACACTCGGTGGTGCTGCTACGACGTCCTTTGGAGCCGTGGACAAGTGGCGCGCTGAAGTCATCGTTCATAAGGACATCGGCGTACTGCTGCTACGTTGGATTGGGCAAACCTCTCAGCTGGTCATAGAAAAAATGGACTATGTAGCTGAGGAGCTGCTGGGCGGGCAACCAGGTGAGCTAATAGAACTATCTGGCAGGATCGTTTTAGGGACGCTTATCAATGAGCGAGATGACCTAGAGACCCATGCCAAAATAGCTATGCAGCAGCGCTCACCGGCGACCGGTTTCTACACAGGCTCAAGCAGGATTAAGCTAATCCTCAACTGCGTTGCCATTGATGGCCGCGACTGGATATTTGGCTACCTATACCCACCGGAGCGGGAGGAGCAGCAGCCTGGGTCCTGGCAAGATGCGATCGCACAGCCAATTGGTCTGATTGCCAGTAGGTACCCGGTCCTATTTGTGATTGGGCTAGTGGCGGCCCTGGGGTTAGGTCTAGTGGTATATCTACTGACCAAATAATCGATATCGGAGCGACGACAAACCCATCTTTCGTCAAATGCCTTGTACGGCAAGGCTTTCCAGCAAAGAGAGTCGATTTTGGGGTAGTAGGGGTCGTGGGTTCAAAAATGGATGCTTGCGGGTAGTGTTTGAGTCACCCGCATCAAAAAGGTGAAAGTTTCTTTACCTAGGACTGGGCGATGCTTTAATCAACTGAAACAGGACTGAGATTGTCCCGGTAGGCTGAGGTTGTTGCCCGGCAGATTGAGACAGACAGTCTCGAGACCAAAATCTTGACCTTGAAGGCGGATAAGTCTGGGCATTTATGCAACACTCAGGGCGGTTTCTAATACCGACTTAAACAGAGTTAACCCATCAGTACCCCCCAATCTCGGATCGGCGGCTCTTTCTGGGTGGGGCATCATCCCAAGCACATTGCCTGCCGTGTTACAGATGCCCGCAATGTTGTTGAGCGACCCGTTGGGATTGCTGCTGTCATTTGTTGTGCCGTCTGGGCTGCTATAGCGAAAGACAACCTGATTATTCTCTTCAAGAGACTTTAGGGTGTCGGGGGCGGCGTAGTAGCAGCCTTCACCATGGGCGATAGGAATCGTAATTGTTTGACCCTGGGTATAGTTTTGGGTCCAGGTGAGGTCGGTGCGTTCTACTTTGAGGGGGGTGCGATCGCAAATAAACCGCATATCCCGATTGCGCATTAGCGCCCCCGGCAGCAGCCCCACCTCGGTCAAAATTTGAAACCCATTGCAGACGCCCAGCAGCAGTCCGCCCTTTTTCGCATGGTCCACCGCCGAGCGCATCGCCGGAGAAAACTGGGCCACCGCACCACAGCGCAGATAGTCGCCATAGCTAAAGCCCCCGGGGATGACTACCACATCTACATCGCCCAGGTCGCTGTCCTCATGCCAAATGCGATGGGTGGGGCGCTTAAGAATATCCCGGGTGACATAGACAATGTCGCGATCGCAATTTGAACCCGGAAACGTAATGACACCAAATTTCATACAACCTCTGCCATAATCAAAAACCTCTCCCCTCCTGGAAGGGGCAACGGGGTGGGCTACGCCGTCGCCATCGTCTGCAGCTCAATCCGATAGTTCTCAATCACCGGATTGGCCAGCAGCTGGTCACACATTCGATCGAGCTGCTGCTTCGCCGCCGCTTCACTTTCCGCCGTCAGCGACACTTCAATATATTTACCAATGCGTACCCTGTCCACATTGTCATACCCCATATGCTCTAACCCAGAACGCACCGCCGTTCCTGCCGGGTCAAGGACAGAGGGCCGAAGGGTTACATACACCTGAGCCTGATAAGTCTGCGCCACAATATAGATCGTGCAGGATAAATCCTACAGGGCTGGGTTACCGTGATATTTTATCGCACCTCCGGCTACGGCACCCTACCTACTCAGACCTTGACGCCACGATCTAAGCTAATAGAACCCTATGTCCCTCGAATGCCATGGCCATCAGTCGCACCCGTAACCAGGAGCGTGTTTTAGCAGCATTACAAGGTCTGCAGCAGGCAATTTCTGCCCAAGATCTCCACGGAACCCTCAGACAAGACGGCAGCCGCATTGGTCTCGCCACCGTTTACCGAGCCCTAGAAGCCCTTAAGCTAGACGGTACTGTGCAAGTACGCACGCTCTCTAATGGTGAATCCCTCTATAGCCTTACCCAGGAAGATCGCCACCACCTTACCTGTCTGCGCTGTGGTGAGTCTCTGCCCATTGAGCAATGTCCTGTTCACGACCTGGAAACGCATTTGACAGATTCCCATCATTTCCGCATTTTTTATCACACCCTCGAATTCTTTGGTCTGTGCGCCAACTGTCAGGTGGTCTCAAGCTAGAATAAGTGCGTATGTACTTTTGGGCAGTTAGAGATGTATCCGGACAACTCACCCAAGTCAGTGCAAAAGCCGCTGCCCACCATGTATGACCTCCCCAGCGAATATCCGGAGGAACTGGGTTTGCCAGATGAGTTCCACGACTTCCAGCCGCAGCTGCTGCGAGAGACCTGTCGGCTGACCACCTACGACCCCAGCAATATTTTTATCGGTACCGATCTCAATATTTATTACGACAGCCGTCATACCCAGTGGCACAAGCGCCCCGACTGGTTTTTGGTGCTGGGTGTGCCCCAGGCTCAGCAGCAGGAAGATCTCCGTTGGAGCTATGTGATTTGGCAAGAGGGCGTGAGTCCGTTTTTGGTAGTAGAGCTGCTGAGCCCGGGGACCGAAGATGAAGATTTAGGACGGGCTCCCCGTCGTATCGATCAGCCCCCTGGTAAGTGGGACGTGTATGAACGTCTTCTGCGGGTACCCTACTATGTCGTTTTTGACCGCTACCAAAATGGGTTTCGCCTATTCAAACTGACCGGTGTTCGCTACGAGGAAGAATCTATTAGCGATAGTCGCTACTGGTTTGAGGACCTGGGTCTGGGGTTGGGGCTGTGGCAAGGCCGCTTTCAAGGGGCTACCGGTATCTGGCTCAGGTGGTACAACGCCAACGGTGATTGGGTTTCTACCCTAGCGGAACTGGCCGAGCAGGAAAGCCAGCGAGCTGAGCAGGAAAGCCAGCGAGCCGAGCAGGAAAGCCAGCGAGCTGAGCAGGAAAAGCAGCGGGCTGATAAATTGGCCGCCCGTTTAAGGGAGCTAGGAATTGATCCTGAGGACCTTCCCTAAGACTGGCCCAGGTCACTGACGATGGACTTCATCCCTTCTAGGGTGGCGGGAATCGCGCGGGGGTCCATAAACATCACTTTGCTGCTGTCGCTAGCGCCGATTTTGGTGCCTACATCCAGATAGCCCTGGGCGAGTAAAAACTGGAGGGCTTCACGGGCGGCAGGGTCGCTTTTGAGCCGCTGGGCCAATACTTGAACAGCTTCGGCGGTGGCCTGGGCGCGCAGCACCTGTTCTTGGCGATCGGCCTGGGCCTTGAGCACAATGGATTTTTGCTCGGCTTCAGCGGCTAGAATGGCGGATTTTTTACGCGCTTCAGCGGCCAATAGCTCAGCCTCGGCATTACCCTGAGCTTCATTGATAGACGACTCTCGTTCGCCCTCTGAGGTGAGTACGGCGGCCCGCTTGCGCCGTTCTGCAGCCATCTGTAGCTCCATGGAGTCTTGCACAGCTTTGGAGGGTACAATGTCGCGCAGCTCCACGCGGGTGACTTTTACGCCCCAGGGATCGGTGGCAATATCCAGCTCGCGCAGCAGGGATTCGTTAATTTCGGCCCGGGCGGTGAAGGTTTCATCTAGCTCTAGCTGCCCCATCTCGGACCGGATCTGGGTGAGCACCAGGTTTACCATGGCGGCCTGGAGGTTTTCGACTTTGTAGTAGGCCTTTTCTAAATCGACGATGCGCCAGTAGACGACGGCATCGACGCTAATGGAAACATTGTCTCGGGTAATGCACTGCTGGGGAGCCACATCGAGGACTTTTTCGCGAATGGTTTGTTTGTAAACTACCTTGTCGATAAAGGGCAGGGTAAAGTTTAAGCCTGGCTGCAGCTTTTTGCCGGTATAGCGACCAAGGCTTTCTACGAGGGCCTCGTTCCCTTGGTTGATAATGCGTACCGAACCAGCCGCGATAGAACCGCCGAAGGCCAGCATGAGCAACAGTGCAAATGGGTTCATGGTGTGTTTGTGCAAAAAGAATTTGGAATTTAATGGCTCTTGTAGGGGGTGTTCCATGGAACGACCCCTACAGGAGCGCGCTCTCGGGCATCACGATGAGAGTATTGCCCTGACGTCCGACGACGATGACGGTTTGATTGGTTGCGATCGCAACCTCCTGATCGCTACAGCACGCAGGCCAAGAATTCCCTTCATAGATCACTCGACCGCTGCTGCCGGGAGGAATCGCCGTAATGGTTCGCGCTTCGGTTGCATCCATCAGTGCTGGCGGCTGGCGTCGGGGGGCAAACCGTCGCAGTGCCCAAAACATCAGCAGCGACAGGACCATCCACATGGCCACCTGCCAGCTAAACGCGACGGGTAGCACCAGGACTAAGATGCCGACTAAAAAGGCGCTGACTCCTAGAGCTGACTCCAAAAATGCCGTTGGAATCATCAGCTCCATCACACAGAGTGCCACCCCAAGCAGAATCCAAAAAATCGCCAAGTTCATGGGCATTTCACGTTCTAGCTATCTCAAGGGTATAGCAAATGTCCCCATGGGTTGGCCGG
>JBCCAQ010000365.1:0-3592 GCA_039814735.1 Cyanobacteria bacterium P01_A01_bin.15 | reverse complement strand
GCCTCAACAATGGCATTTTCCTCAGCTGTCGGTTCCGTCTTATGTTCTTTCACTTCAATAAAATCCTTTGGGGTAAAGCCATCATCCAAGTCAGCCGTTAGCCTACCATCACCCATCATTTCCGTAAGCTGATCCATCGCCTTTTCACGGGCCTTGGCCGAGTCGCGCCCAGAAACGGTAATCAATACATCTTCGGGGCTCTGGGGAATTGTGTACTGTACCATGGGATAGTATATTTGTACCCATCAACAATATCAATCATACTAGCGGATCGTGGTACCCACAGCAAAAAGCCCCCGATCGTAAGATCGGGGGCTTTTCAAAGTTTAAAGTTTCACCGCAGCGCCGTCTTACCTCAGTTTTTGACCTGGAAAATCCAGGTGGGCCCGTGGTCGCGATTTATAGTTTCCGGGTACAAGCCCGGTATACTGCCACCGCAATCCTGTTCGATGCCCGTAAGAGAAAAGCATAGATCAAGAAACATTGTTGGCAGTCACCAACGCCGTAGTGAAACTAACGTCATCATAACCAACTGTCCCAGGCACTCGACAAGGGGGGATCGATAGGGATGATTGAGCGGTTTTCCCCACCTCAATCGAAATTTCAAATAGATCTAAAAAATGCAGGGACGTTCCATGGAACGTCCCTGCATTTTTTAGAAGCCTAGGGATACCAAAGGGCCTCTATTTGATGAATTAGCTGGTTTAACTCGTCACGGGTATGGGTGCGATCGCATGTCAGCGTCACATGACCGAGTTTGCGCCCCGGTCTAGATTCACCCTTGCCATACCAATAAAGGTGGCTGTTGGGCAGCGCCGATAGGGCGGCACGCCGAGCGCCATAGTCGGATGTGGCGGTTTCAAACCCCAGCAGATTGACCATTAGCGCCTGGGGACAGGTCATGTCCACAGCACCCAGGGGAAATCCCCCCACCGCCCGCAGCTGCTGCTCAAATTGAGAGGTCACACAGCCATCTAAGGTGTAATGCCCCGAATTGTGGGTGCGGGGCGCAATTTCATTGATAAGCACCTGGTCATCAGCGGTTAAAAAAAGCTCAATGCCAAAAATGCCAACCGCCTCCAGCCGCGTCAGCAGGGTGGTGGCGATATGGACTACCTGCTGCTGTACATTAGCGCTCACGGTAGCCGGGGCGATAACGCGGCGACAGACCTGGTCAATTTGCTGGGATTCAACGGTGGGGTACAGGGCAATTTCCCCTGTCTGGGAGCGGGCCGCCATGACCGCAAGCTCCCGCTCAAAGGGAACAAACGCCTCTAGCAACACAGGCTGATACCCCAGTCTGGCCCAGGCTGCTTTGACCGCGTCGAGATCGTCCAAGATAAACGTGCCCTGACCGTCATACCCGTGGCGACGGGTTTTGAGGGCCAGGGGCAGCCCCACCTCAGCAACAGCGGCGGCCAGCTGGGACACCTCGACAGCTGAATCCAAGGTGGCAAACCGGGGCAAGGGCAGGTCCAGCTTTTGACAATACAGACGCTGATCGTACTTATCTAGCAGCGGTTTCAAACAGCGCAGCTGGGGATAAAACCGGGTGCCCTGGCGCTCCAGCTTCATTAGCTCAAGCAGATCGATAAACTCATTTTCAAAGCTAATTGCGTCGCACTGCTGGGCCAGGGTAGCGGTGACGGCGGCATCGGCCACCGCACCCAGGACTACCCGCTCGGCAATGGCAACAGCCGGGTCTGATGGTCTGGGGGTCTGTATCATCAGGTTCAGCCCCAGATTTTTGGCACCGGCGGCCATCATCCAGGCCAGCTGACCGCCGCCAATAATACCGATATTTTTTACTGTCTGTCCCATGTCTCCTATGAAGAATACAAAGGAGCGGTAAGGCCACCTTTATAAAGAGTCCATGTCAGCTGCCTTTTTAGGACCTGATTGCCATAATGTAACTCCCGCTGGACTTGCTCCCCAGCCGCTCCCATAGTCCACCCAATAGTAGCGTTCCGACGGTACGCCTAGCCCTTATATTATGCAGACTACGGCCAGCTCGACTTCAATAGACCTGTTTTCTGGTCTGTTAGACCAGCTTTCTCGCTCCCCCGTCGTATTGGCCATTGTGACGGCCACCCAGGGCCATGTCGCATCCCAAGTGGGGGATAAACTGCTGATTTGGGGAGACGCCCAGAGCTTTGGTAGTCTCAATGACGCCACGGTGACCACAGCTGTCATGGGCCAGTCCTTTGCGGTCCTAAAAACGGGCATTGCCCAGCGGCTCGTGGTTGCAACCAGCGCTGGGCCTATCCAGCAGACAGCCCCTGCTGTGGATACCCCTCAGGTGCAGGTTTGGCTGACTCGCTGGCAGGGAAGCGATGCGATCGCAACGGCTCAAGCCACCCTATCGACCCTCAAAACATCCCAGCCCGGTCGGCTAGTGGTGCCCCTAGTCACCGGTCAGTTTCCCTATATCAGCGGCCGTGACTCACCATCACTCCGCAACCTGCAGGGACAAGACGCCTACATCGAAGACCTATAACAGATGGGAGAAAACCAGCAAACAGCACCATAGCCAAAAACCCGAATTGTCTCAAACAATTCAGGTTTTTTTAACCGCAAAAATCCCTGAAAAGGCCGGGTTGACTAAAAACTCTCTCTGGCGCCACAGCCACTCTATTGTCATCAGGCATACTTGGGTTTCCCTGTACCGAGGTTAAAATCCAAAGCCCCCCAAACCTAGGAGTTTAGGGGGCTTTGATAACGCTCGCCTCTTTCTCAACGTCAGCTTAAACCGGCTTGCGATTTCGTCTAGCAGCCAGCCATTGCTGAAAGACTAAGCCAAAGAATGGCATATCCTCGATTAAATAACGTCTCCACAGCCGCTTTGGCTCCGACATTGTCCGATGGAGCCACTCAAGACCTAGTTCGGTCACAAACTGAGGAGAGCGAGGCTTGTGACCGGCTTCAAAGTCAATGGCCGCTCCAACTGCCAGGAATGTAGTGATATTGGGCATCGCATCCTTGTGCTTAACAATCCACTTTTCCTGCTTGGGAGCGCCCACACCCACCACTAGCACATTGGCCGATGACGCTTGAATCCTCTCTATGATTGCCTCACATTCTTCAGGGTTTTTCTCAAAACCAAACGAAGGGGAATGGGCTTCGACAATAATATCGCGACCGATCCGGGCATTGATACGCTGCTGCGCCAGCTTGGCAACCCCAGGAGCCGCGCCTAGCATATAAATTTTGACCTCAGGGTGATCGCGGTGATAGTCACAGAACCAGGGCAACAGATCGGAGCCTGAGATTTTGTCACAGAGGGGGGTGCCTAAAAAGCTGGCGGCAAACATAAGTAGCTTGCTATCGCACACTCGATAGTCTGCAATCTCATATACTTTCTGGAACTCAGTGTCATGGCGCAACTTCATTAGGTGGTCCACATTGGGGGTTACCACAACGCCACCTTTGAGCGCTAGACGCTGCAAAAGTTCATCCCGAGAAAGGTTGTCGATCTCAACATCTAAAATATTGACCTTGGCGATTTTATCAGTAGATGAAATCGATTGGCTGACGTAGGATTCCTTAAAATTATGCTCTGAGGAGATGGCCGAGCCTTGGTACTGCATGGGGT
>JBCCAQ010000346.1:0-4268 GCA_039814735.1 Cyanobacteria bacterium P01_A01_bin.15 | reverse complement strand
TGAACTATCAGGGGGACAGCGACAGCGGGTTGCGATCGCACGAGCCCTGGTCAGTCATCCCAAAATTGTCCTGGCCGATGAACCCACAGCCGCCCTAGATAAACAATCAGGCCGAGACGTGGTGAACATTATGCAGCGTCTAGCCAAAGAACAGGGCTGCACTATTTTGCTCGTCACCCATGACAACCGCATTCTCGACATTGCCGATCGCATTCTCTATATGGAAGACGGACAGCTAAAGCCTAACCCTGTTGTAGAACCGGTGAGTGCTTAGGGCTGATTGAGAATTTGGCTTGCAGAGGAGCGTTGAGACAAGCCATTCTAGAGCTATCCCTACTAACCACCGGCACTTTCACCGAGGTTGTAGACAGCTGACAGCTGAGCTATTTCAGCATCTGATAGCGCAATCGAAGCGGCTTGAATATTATCTTCTAAATGGGCAACTGTTGTCGTACCTGGAATGAGGAGAATATTGGGCGCACGGTGCAGCAGCCAGGCCAGGGCAATTTGGGTGGGGTTTGCATGATGGGTCTGAGCGATCTGGGCTAGTACACCTTTGGCCTGGGCCAGGGGCGCACCGCGCTTTAGGGGGTGCGCTCCCAGTGAACCGTAGGGAATAAAGGCAATGTTTTGGGCAGTGGTGTAATCCAAAATGTCTGTATGGCTGCGATCTGTCAGACTAAAGCGGTTTTGCACCGAGGCAATGGGGACAATAGCTTGGGCAGTTTTGACCTGCGCCAAAGTGACATTGGACAAACCAATATGGCGGATTTTGCCTACTTGCCTAAGCGTTGCTAGGGCCTGGATTGACTCGGTAAAAGGGACTTTAGGATCGATTCGGTGGAGCTGATAGAGATCGATAGTGTCTCGCTTAAGTCGCTGCAGGCTGCCTTCCACGCTCTGCCGTAAACTCTCGGGACGACCATCGGCTCGAATATTATCAGGGGCGGGTTTGTGAATGCCGCCTTTGGTAGCAATAACTAAATCTGCTTTATAGGGATATAGAGCATCGGCAATAATCTCTTCATCAGTGCCAGGACCATAGGCTTCAGCGGTGTCAATAAAGTTAACCCCCAGCTCAACGGCACGGCGTAACAGCTGTTTGCCGCCTTCCCAGTCGGCATAGGGACCAAAATTGCCAGGTTGTCCGGTTAGGCGCATGGCTCCATAGCCGAGGCGGTTGATGGGAAGATCGCCACCCAGGTTAAACGTAGATGAGACGGATGATTGTGTCATGGGTTTAAGGCTGTTGGGTAAAAAGTGAATTCTCATAGGTTCACTATGCCAAACGGCTCTGCTATTGTGTAGACGAGTAATAAAAATAGCTGTTATTTGTATTGCACATGAGCAAGTCTTTAGACCGCTTAACCCTGTTAGACACCTTTGTGCGAATCGCCGATGCGGGCAGCATTAGCGCCGCCGCCCGTGATCTTGGACTCTCTCAGCCCTCTGCTAGCCGTCAGTTAGCAGAGTTGGAGTCTCGTTTTAAAACCCAGCTCATGCGACGCACCACCCACGATCTTTCCCTGAGCGCTGCTGGAGCCGAGCTGCTAGCCGATGCCCGTCAGCTTCTAGATCAGTGGGAAGCCCCAAGGCTAACTATTTATGTAGCTTCGCTGCCCGGACGCTACCGTCCCCGCCGCCTGAGGGCGCTCCTCGATACTCTAAAGGCAGAGGTTCCCCTGATTCCAGGGATTGAATAGTCTGCTTAAACAACCTCAATGATAACTTTGCCAATCAGCCTGCCACCATCGACCGCATCGTGGGCAGCGGCAGTTTCTTTTAAGGGGTAGCGCGCAGCAATGAGAGACTGAAGAGCGCCGTCGGTAATGGCCTGATTAATATCGCGGGCAGCAGCGGCGTGGGCTTTGTCGTCCATGGCGTAGACCAGCACCGTGCGTAGGGCCGCATTTTTGTAGAGCAGTTCGTAGAAGGGAATCTCTACGGTAGGGGCATTTCCTGATGCGTAGGTGGCAATCACACCGTTGCGGGCAACAAGCTTGGCGTTGATGCTGATGTTAGCGGCTAGGGCAACATCGACAATGCGATGGACACAGTCCGGTCGGGTACGACCATCGCACCCTCTTTTGCCGATGAGTTCTTTCACCTGGGTTACCACATCGTTTTGGCGATAGTTAATCACATGGTCAGCGCCCATTTGCTGGGCGACGGCGGCCTTCTCGTCGCTGCTTACCGTTGCCAAAATAGTTGTGGCACCGCCCCACCTAGCCAGCTGAATGGCATAGGCCCCCACGGCCCCCGCTCCCCCATGCACCAGCACGGTTTTGCCAGTAATCGGACCGTCGCTAAACACCGAAAAATGTGCCGTCATCGCTGGCACCCCCAGACTGGCTCCGGCTGCAAACTCCAGGTTATCTGGCATGGCCACGGCCCTATGGGCCGGTACCACCACATAGGCGGCGGCGGTGCCAAAGGCCGAACCCCGCTGGGCTTCGTAGATCCACACGCGCTCTCCGATACGTTGAGAGGGAATGCCTGCACCCACGGCGTCAATCACACCGGCCCCGTCGTTGTGGGGGATAGTCTTTGGATAGGGTTGTTTGAGACCCATCCAACCACTGCGAAACTTGGTATCAGACGGATTAACCCCGGACACGTGGACCCTGATACGGACTTCCCCAGGACCCGGTTCCGGCTGGTCTATATCGCCATATTGCAGCACGTCCGCAGCGGTGCCCGGTTGTTCATACCAAATAGCTTTCATCGCATTTTTCCTGATGGGACCCTATTAAATCTTGGCGCTGCCGAAAGAGACATCGAAGGCATACAAATTAAAAACGCCACAGATAAGCCTAACCGGAAAATCAAAACGCTTCGTTTCCTATATCTAATTTTTAAACGATCCGTATTTGCCCCTAGATGCTACCTTTGCAGCTAAACTATCCCAGCGGGCCATGGCTGGTACTCTCGCTCAACTACCCTAGACGCAATTTCTCCGCCAGCATATCTAGCTCAGCTCGAGTCGGATGTGGTAAATATTTCTCGCTAAACTTTACCGTGCCATCTTCAATGTAGGCCAGATGCTTGTAGGTAATATCGAGGGGATGATACTGGGGAATCAGGTTTAGATGGGCATGGCGAACACCAAAGCCATGGACCACCATGCCAACTTTTAAGGGCTGATAGATTTTCATGATTTTACGGCCAATGCGCTGGCTGACAACCATGACTCGAGCCGCCAGGTCATCGGGCAGATCGGTAAAGTGGTCAATGTGTTTTTTAGGAATGACAATACAGGCCCCTGGGTAAATCGGCTGTAGTGGGATAAAGGCTATGGTCAGGTCGTCTTCGTAAACAAGGCTGACGGGGCCAGTACCGTTAACAATGTCGCAAAAGGGGCAAGAGGTCATAGTTAATTTGCGCGTTGTGCAACACAGTTTTCTCAATGCTAACGGCAAAGTGTTAGGTGGGCAATTCACTGCCCATACCGGGGCTTTTACCCTCAATTATTAGGATACCGCTCATAGCGTTAGTCTCAATCGACAGTGTTTTTATATAAGTTCACCCCCTAGGAGACTTATCCAAATCACCTAAACAATTTTTTTTACACGACGTTGTTTTTAAAAAGCTGCTCGACTCATCCTGTGACACTTCAAATTGTGGCCAGGGTATTCAAGACTAAAAAAATCGACGCGTTATTAATAAGTAAGTGGTCACTTACTAAAGATCCAACCCTTAAAACTATCCATAGGGAGAACATCAATCATGGGACATACTATTTCGAAGTCTTTGGTTTTGTTAATGGCTACGCTGGGACTGGTTACAGGGCTTGGCGGTGCAGCCAACGCCTATTCTCAAACATCTGTATCCCTCTCTGGTAGGGACTCCGAGCACATAGCACAGTTCCGCAATTTTCCGAGTCGCCCTGACCTGGATAACGATGACTTTGACGACATTCGAGATGAGATCGAAGACCGGCGGGATGACGATGACTTTGACGACATTCGAGATGAGATAGAAGACCGACGAGATGACGATGATGACTGGGATGACATTCGAGATGAGATAGAAGACCGACGAGATGACGATGATGACTGGGATGACATTCGAGATGAGATAGAAGACCGGCGGGATGATGATGACTTTGACGACATTCGAGATGAGATAGAAGACCGGCGATATGATGACAATCGCTGGCGCTCGAATCGCTCGGCGAGAGGTAGATTTAATCGCCGCTAGACTCCGATGCCCCAGGGTGCACGTGGGGGATTGCCCTTACGGAACTGTCCACCTTAAATGAGGGTTAC
>JBCCAQ010000215.1:0-9270 GCA_039814735.1 Cyanobacteria bacterium P01_A01_bin.15 | reverse complement strand
GCCGGGGGGCAGGCTGGCATATTGTTGTTTCACCTCCCAACCCCAGGTGGCAGAGTTCATGGACTGTTTAAGCAGTTCCCCCGATGCTAGCGGGTCTGTGTTGAAATTCATCACAAACCGATCGGCGATAATCAGGCTACCGGTGACCCGTTGAATTCCTAGCTGTTGCAGCGTATTCCCCAGGGCGATGCCCTCTTCCCAAACAAACAGCGGGTCATAGCCACCTCGCACAATCAGGTTGCCCTGGAGCGTGCCGTCGGTGATGGTTCCCTGCCAGCCCACTAAGGTTTCAAACTGGTGGGCAGTACCGTAGGTTTCGAGCGCCGCCAGGGTGGTGGCCACCTTGGTCAAGGAGGCGGCCGGTAGCCGTCTGGATTCCTGGTGGCGAGCAACCGGGTAGCGGCCGATGTCAACGGCCACGCTTTGCTGCTCAGCCGCAAAGCCCAGCTCGCCTAGCCCGGCCATGTAGCCATTGAGAATCATTTCAGCGGCGGGATCGGCGGCGAGACGCTGCTGCAGCCACGGCGACTCCCAGGTGGGACGAATATCCACCGTTGCAAAATTGGTGCTGGCAATAGGCTGCCAGGGGCGAGGCCCGATCAAAGCAGAGATGAAGGCTAGGGGTAAGAGCCAGTTCACAGCAGGGACGTTATCAGCGGTTTTACTGGCTAAAGATACACTAGTACTCGGTCAAAGGGTGCAGTTGATTTGGGGATCGGGGCATGGGCGGAGGAGACATAGCATATGGCTAAGGCGGATGAGAACCAGTGGCTGCGACGGCTGCCGCTAGTGGTTGGCGGTATTGGCGGCACGTTGCTCATGGTAAATCGGTTGCTTACACCGGTGGTCACCGACTCCCAGGCACGGGCCGATGCCCTGGGGGTTATGCTCAGTGCCATTTTGATTTTGACCAGTCTGCTGTGGCGTCAGATTCAGCCGATTTTGCCAGAGGCCGTCATGCTAGAGGGGGAGGAAGGCTTTGAGCTAGCCGACGAGTTGACAGAGGGGGTCGCTACCGAGCTGGCTTGGGCGTCGCACCTGTTGCTAACCAACACGGTTACCCGGTCTCTAGTGGCCTACTACGATGGGCAGGTACTGATGCGGCGCGGCGTTTTGAGCACCCATCGGGAGGTGGAGGTCGGTCCCATTCTCAAGCGGGTGCTGACCCAAAAAAAGCCGGTTTATCTGGTTAGCTTAAAGCTCTATCCTGGCAAGGTTGAATTTAACTATTTACCCCCCAATACCCAGGGCATCATCTGCCAGCCCATGGGGGATAGGGGGGTGCTAATCTTGGGGGCAAACGCGCCTCGTAGCTACACAAAACAGGACGAAACCTGGGTAGAAGGGATTGCCGATAAGCTGGGGGCCAGTCTGGACGCGATCGCACCATCCCAGATCGCCCCCTGAGGTACGGTTCCTGTATTCTGGCTATGGAAAACGCAACAGGGGCAAAAAACCATGGCCAAATTTGTAATGTGGGGCAGCTACTGCGAAAACGCCCTGGAGAAACGTACCCCCTACCGCGCGGCCCATCTGGCGGGGCTCACGGAGCAAAAAGAGCAGGGCCTGCTCACGGCCCTGGGGCCAACCACCGACAACCGCAAGGTGTTTGGCACCTACGAAGCCGAGGATGAAGCCACGGTGCGACAGCTTGTGGAACAGGACCCCTACTGGCTCAACGGGATTTGGACCGAGTATGAAATTTACGAGTGGAATCAGGTGTTTTAGGTCCTATTGGGTATCTAAGTAAGTCAGGACGGCGGTCAAGGGATAATCCGGAATGTTATGTTTATTGATCAAGGCTTAGCTATAGAAAATACACCATGGTGATCTCCCCCAGCCAAATTATCCAGGGCAGCCAACACTGTGAGCTATCCGTAGTTGTACCCATCTACAACGAATGCGAAAGTATTCCTCTGCTGGTTGAAAAAATTACTGAGATCGCTCAGTCCATGGCGGTTTCCTATGAGCTGATCTGCGTCGACGACGGCTCGATTGATGGCTCAGCCGAAGTGCTTAGATCCCTGGCCCTGGTGCGCCACGACCTGCGGGTAATTTTACTGCGGCGAAACTACGGACAAACCCCGGCCATGGCGGCGGGGTTTAACTATGCCAGGGGACGGGTGATCGTCACCCTGGATGGCGACCTGCAAAATGAGCCCCAGGATATTGCCACGGTCTACCATAAGCTGCAGGAGGGTTACGACCTGGTAAGCGGCTGGCGCAAAGACCGCCAGGACGATGCGGTGACCCGGCTGCTGCCGTCTAAGATTGCCAACTGGCTGATCGCTCGGGTGACGGGGGTACGGCTGCACGACTATGGCTGTTCCCTCAAAGCCTACAGCGCCGAAGTTGTAAAGGATATGAATCTCTATGGCGAGCTGCACCGCTTTTTGCCCGCCCTGGCATTTATTGAGGGGGCGCGTATTAGTGAAGTGCCGGTGCGTCACCATGCCCGCCAGTTTGGTGAAAGTAAATATGGGTTGGGACGCACTTTTCGGGTGGCGCTAGACCTGTTGACCATCTACTTTATGAAGACTTTTTTGACCCGGCCCATGCATGTGTTTGGCCCATTTGGAGCCATTTCCGTGCTGGCGGGGGTGGGGGTAAGCCTGTATTTGGCGTTTATAAAGCTTGTACTGCAGGCCGACATTGGCAGTCGCCCTTTGTTGATGCTGGCGGTGGTTTTGTTTATTTCTGGGATTCAGCTGTTGAGCGTGGGGCTGCTGGCTGAGCTGATGATGCGCACCTACCACGAGTCTCAACAACGACCGATCTATCGAGTGCGAGAAGTGATTGGGGAAAGCTGTGAGAGGAATTGACACACCGATAGAGGCAAGGCATCCGTAGCGACCTGTCTGACATTATCTTCTCAACCGGTCGAGACCGGCGAGAAGATATCTATCCTATGTTTCCTCTCGCACCTTTGCTGTATACCTGGCCTTGATTTGGCAGCCTACGCAAACTGTGTATCTAAGGGTTGATAGATATTACACACAAGGTGGTGCAAATGCAAGCTGTTTAAGCGACAAATATTTGCTCCTGCCGCTAATCTTGGATGTAGGGCTCTCCGTTGATCAAGGCGATCTCGGCTCGGACAAATTCTCGACCGAGATAGGCGGCGTGGTCTACATAGCTTATGGGACAGGGATTTTCCTTGTCTTCAAAGATTTTTATGCAGAGTTCTTTGGCGGTGCGTCCCTGGTAGATACGAGTCTCCTGGCGGGGGGATACATTTTTTCTGGCAATCAGGGGTTTGCCGGTTTCTGGGTCGCAGGCAAGACCCTTATCGTTGATCACGTTGGTAAAGTGCTTGGCGCAGATTAGTGCCTGGGCGGTGTCTAGGTAAATTAAAAAGTAACCCGCTGGATCTAGCTCAATAAAGCGTTTGGATAGTTTGTCGTCTAATGTCTGTAGGGTGGTTGCGGCTGGGCAGGTATTGGGACCGGTAGTCATAGTAGCGAAGCGGTTACGGAGTTTCATATTCTACCGTGGGACTTCTGCAAATTCACCTGGGTTCATCCGTCCTATGCTCTGGATCTGTTGTCAGCGGCTTCAGGGGTAAATCCGCATTGATAGCGTCGATCTCTTGCTGTTCGGCGGCGTTGATGCGGCCTATGTAGCTGTCGAGCACCTGGGTCAGGGTGGGGTGGTAAAACCGGTGCAGGCTATGGTTGGGGGCAGCGGGAAAGCCGCGTCGTTTTTTGTGGCGGCCGCCAGCGCCGGGGTCAAAGAGCGCGACGCCGTTGGCGATGGCCCAGTCAATGGGTTCGTAGTAGCAGGCATTAAAATGGAGGTGATTATAGTCTTCGGTGGCCCCCCAGTAGCGGCCATAGAGCCGGTCGCCTTTGGTCAGACAAAAGGACATGCCCACGGGGTCGCTGCTATCGTCGCCGTAGGCGGCAAAGACAACGGTGCGATCGCAAAAATCTGGATGCAGCTGCTGAAAAAACCGGCGGGTTAGGTACTTGCTGCCCCACCAGCCAAACTTGTCGCAGGTGTCGCTATAAAAGTCGTACACCTGATTACACAGGGTCGCCGACAGACCCTCCCCGCTGTGGACTTCAAAGTGTAGCCCCGCCTTGGTGACGGATTTGCGCTCCCGTTTGATGTTGCGACGCTGGTTGGCGTTAAAGCGGGCCAGGTAGTCATCAAAGGTGCTGTAGCCCTCATTTTTCCAGATGTAGCTGTGGTGCAGCCAGGTTTGGAAGCCCAGGCTTTCCATGGAGCTGCGCCAGGTGGGGTCGGTGTAGAGAAAATGACAGCCTGAAATCTGGTTGCGATCGCAAAACTGATCGATCGCCGCCACCATGATCCGAGTCAGCAGGGCGTCATCCTCCCCGGCTGCGATCAAAAATCGATAGCCCTCAGCCGGGGTAAATGGAGACATTCCCAGCAGCTTTGGATAGTAGTCAATCCCTAGCTGCTCCGCCAAATCGGCCCACTGGTGGTCAAACACAAACTCACCCCGACTGTGACCCTTCAGATACAGCGGTGCCGCCGCCACCAGCCGCTCTTGATACCACACCGTCAGATGATTGGGCAGCCAGCCAGCCTCCGCTACGGTGCTGCCGGAAGTTTCCATGGAGTTAAGCCAGAACCACTCAAAAAAGGGGGTATTGAGCGGCTTTGCCATCCTGTCCCAATCCGCCGTAGACAGGTCTGCCATCCGATTGACCCAACGCAGCGTGTAGTCAGACTTGTCGGGCGGAGTAATGGTTATACCCATAGTTTGGCATAGCGTATTGGTCCAATAGGTAATGTAACGCGTTTGGTCTAAATGACGGGGCGCTGGACTAGGCAGAAAACCTCTGCCGTCCGTACTTCAGAAATACCTCATTGTCAATTGTTTGGCAGGATATCAGCGTTAGGGCCGGTGCCTGTGCCAAGGCAAACCCCTCACCGTCGCAGGGTGTGGGGGTGCGGTGCCCGCCAATAATCAGGGGACACACAGTCAGCCAGAGTTCGTCGATCAGATCGGCTGCCACCAGGGCCGCCACCAGCTGCCCGCCCCCCATGACCACGAGGTGTTGAAAACCTAACGTTTTAAGCTCGGTCACAATAGCGGCCCAGTCAAAGTTGCCGTCCCGAGCCGGTGCCGTCCAGACGCGCTCAAAGCTTCTAGAAGCGGCCCAAGGCGCGGCCCCAGCAGGTGTGGTCAACAGCCAGCGGGGGACCGGCTGGCTAAAAAAACGGCTCGTCGGCTCCAGCTGGCCTGACCGGGAGCAAACAATGTGGGTGGGCTGGGGAGAACGGTTTTGCTGACGCCGCTGCTCTAGCAGGGCGGGGTTGGTAATCAATGCGGTGGTGCCATAGGCCCGTAGGGTATTAGCCCCAAATAGCGTCGCGTCTGCCGTTGACAGGCACTGCTCTAGGTGACGTCCATCGGCCGCAGAGGGAAATCTGGCCGCCCCATGGCGAGCGTCGGTGATTTTACCATCGGCACTCATGGCTAAAATAGTGGTGATGTGGGGACGGGGCACGGCAACGACCGGGGAGCTTAGCTGTATGGCGACTGTGGAGCAACGGTGGAGCAACGGTGGAGCGGACTGTTCTAATCTCCATAATGCTGACAAATAGGCGAACCGAAGCAATTAAGCTACCTTTGATAAGACTTCATCTATGTGAGTGCTACTTCAACTTTTGGCCATGTAGCCGGTAGTCAGGTAAGAGCAGTCGATAAACTAGGTGGGTGTTAACACCGGTATCAGTAATAACACGATGGTTGTGGGTACGATCATAGTCAAGACTGATTTCGGTGGGTGTGCGGTTGTCCGTGAGTTAACCTTGCAAAACCACCCTAGTCGATCAGGCCAGTATTCTCGTTTTTGTCTATTATCATCGACTCTGTTTCCATGTCTCGTTTGCGTTTCCTGCTTGAAATTAGCGACGATTCTTTAGGTTGTTAGCGGTTTATGGCTAAGCGTCCCCTTTCATTTCGCCGGTTGTTAATACTGCGTATCCTGCTGCTGAGTACGCCTGTGCTGCTGTTGGGTCAGGCGATTACGCTGCGCAAGGCGCGTTCAAGTCTGCTAGAAACCGCCCGTCAAAACTTGACTAGCAGCGCGGTCAACAAGGCGATCGGTCTAGAAAACAGCGTGCGCGCCGTCGAATCTGAGCTGATGCTGCTGGCGGACAGCCAGTCCTTAAAATCTGGAGACATGGAGGCTGTAGATGACACGTTAGACCGCTACGCTGAGGTCGCCTCCCATCGGGTTGGCTGTTTAGAGCTGATTGCGGCCGCAACGGGGGAAGCCGTACTGTCGACCTGTAATACATCGCTGCTGCCCACTCCCTTACAGCTGCCCTGGCAGCAGGAGCCCACCGGGCAGGCGGACTTTTTCTTGGTGGATCTAGACAGCACCAAACAGCGCGAGACCACCGACCCAGCTGCGGAGGACGATGAGCAGGGGATGCAGCCTTCGCTGATCGATCTGATTGTGGCCACACCCATTTACGATGCTGAGGGCAAGCTGCGCTACACCCTGTCTGCCCAGCTCGGGTTTACCCAGCTTGAGGATACCAACCCCCGTTCCCTGGTGGGCAAAACCGTCATCATTGACCCCAATGGCATTGTGGTCACCCATCCCAACGCCGAGCTGATCGGTCTATCGGTGGACGATCTCCACGGTGCGGATCGGTTTGAGAGCATTATCAGCAGCATTCGGGTGGGCAATGAGGATACCCTACACCTGTTTAGTTTGCTGGAGAGCGGCGATGAGTGGCTGGCCGGCTATAAAGGTGCGGATCTACCGATTTCCACTGGGCAAACCCAAACCTGGAATGTGCTGGCGGTAACGCCGATTAACCAGGCGCTCCATGCGCTGGGCGAAATCCGTCTGATCCTATTACTGCTGACCCTGGGGCTCTTGGGGACCAATGCGCTGCTGGCACTCTATGTGGCCCGCAGTCTGTCCTTGCCTGTGGAGCGGCTGATTCAATACACCCAGCAGGTGCAGGATCTTTCCTCGGAGGTCAAGGCGGCCCCCACCAACCGCAGTATTTGGGAGCTAGACTACCTTGGTAAAGTGCTAGAGCGGATGCTGCGTCGGCTTGAGGGGGGAGCCCAGGAGCTACGTCAGGCCTGGGAAAATGCCCAGATGGCCAATCAGCTAAAAAATGAGTTTTTGGCGAATACGTCCCATGAGCTGCGCACTCCCCTCAATGCCATTATTGGCTGTGTGCGTTTGGTCCGTGACGGCTGCTGTGACGACCGGGATGAGGAGCTAGAGTTTTTGGAAAGGGCCGACAATGCGGCGATTCATCTGCTTAAGATCATCAACGATATTTTAGATATTGCCAAAATTGAGTCGGGCACTGTCACCCTGGATTTGGACACTCTCGATCTGGGCAACATTGTTCAAGATGTCTTAGATTTGCAGACGCTACAGATTCAGCAAAAGGGGCTGACCCTACATCGTCCTGAGGTGGCAGCCCCCATTTGGGTAAAGGGCGATGCTGATAAATTGAAGCAGGTATTGCTCAATATTGTTTACAACGCGGTCAAGTTTACTGAAACTGGCGGTATCACGACCAAAATCGAAGTGACACACGAGGCGGATAGCAGCGATGCGACGGCGGCCATCCCGGCACCTCGGGTGAGTGTGACCATTTGCGACACCGGTATTGGTATTGATCCCAAGGATCAGCAAAAGCTGTTTCATCCGTTTGTCATGGTGGACGGCAGCCATACGCGCAGCTACGAGGGAACCGGACTGGGGCTAGCGATTTCCAAGAACTTTATGAAACTGATGGGGGGCAGCATCAGTCTCTACAGCGAAGGTGTCAATCAGGGCACGGCGGTCACCCTGAGCCTGCCGCTATTGGCTAACCAGGCGGAGCCCGCCGAGGATGGCAAGACCGGAGCCGCTGAGCAGGTGCTGGTGGGTCAGCAGTCTGAGGGGTAGGCTGGTTTGGCGGCTAGGTCCGTCTGTGTGGGATAGCTGGGCTTGGGCTTACTTCTACCGATACTGGGGACTTACCCATGCCCCTGTCTGGTTTAGGGATTGGGAGAGGGCCTCTAAAACTGCCACTAGATTGGTGCCAATCATCCCTGAGGTGCAGGTCGGTGGGTTGGTAAGGACGCTGTGGACAAATTGATTGCACATGGTGGCCAGGGGTTCTTGAGCGGGGACCTGCAGGGCCACTGTATCGAGACCCTGGGGTCGAAACCCATTCGGGGTTAGCTGGCCCGTTTGCAAAACGAGGGGGGTAGCGGACTGCATTTCATCAAAGATGAGACTGCCGCGATCGCACACTACAGATAGCTGTCGCTGTTTGTGGGGATTGGCCCAGCAGAGATGCAGGCTAGCCTCAAACCCGCTGCCATAGTGGAGACGGCACCAAACCACATCGGCTAGGGGCCGGTCCCCTTGCCCGGCCCCTAGCCAGCTAAGCCCCTGGGCCTGGACCCGAGTAGGGCTATCCCCCAGCCAGTAGTTAAAAATGGCAAGGTCGTGGATGGCAAGATCCCACAGGGCATCGACGTCCTGACGGACCGGCCCGAGGTTAGTACGGGCGGCGTAGCCATAGCGCGGTGGGCCTAGCCGCCCCAGATGGGCCTTGCCCTGGATGACGGCGGGATGAAACAGATAGGTATGGTCCACAAACAGCTGCCGGTGCTGCTGTTGGGCCAGCTGACAGAGGCCAGCGGCGCTGGTGGCGCTGAGGGTCAGGGGTTTTTCACACAGGACGTGCAGATGGCGCTGGAGGGCGGCGGTGACGATGGCCTGGTGGGTGGCAGCCGGTGTAGCGATCGCCACCGCGTCTAACCCGTCCAGCGCCAGGGCCGCTTCCCAGCTATCCAGCAGCGCCACTGGTGGATCGAGCTGATCTAGACCAAAGGTGGCGGCGGTGGCGGTCAATCGCTCCATCAGCGGCTCCACAACAGCCCGCACCTGGATCTGGGGATGGGCCAAAAAATTCCGTAGCAGGTGGGTGCCCCACCGCCCCACCCCCATCAGTGCCAGTTGAATTTGTCCCATATTTGCCCTATTTGCTCCTGGCTGTCGCCGTTGGGCCAGCTGATACCGGCACCGCAATCAGGGGCTGCAGCTGCTGATAGGCTAGCTGGGCTGCCTGCTGTTCCGCCTGTTTGATCGAAGGGCCTTTACCCTCCCCCCAGAGTTTGCCCTGATAGTGGACCTGGGCATAAAACCGTTCTGGATCGCCGTGGCGATGGCTGATCTCGCTGACGGTGTAGGTGGGTAGCTGTTTGCTGTGGGCCTGGGTCAGCTCCTGGAGGGCGGCTTTGTAGTTTTGGCGGGCGGG
>JBCCAQ010000408.1:0-1875 GCA_039814735.1 Cyanobacteria bacterium P01_A01_bin.15 | reverse complement strand
GACGACGGGACTACGCTTTTTTACGGTCTATGGTCCCTGGGGCCGACCGGATATGGCCTACTTTAAGTTTGTCGATGCGATCGCAAACGACCGACCTATCCAGGTCTACAACCATGGCAAAATGCAGCGGGACTTTACCTATATAGATGATGTGGTTGAAGGGGTGGTGCGCACCGTCCAACACCTGCCCCGGCCCATTGCAGATAGTGCTTTCAATACAGCTGCCCCCTACAAGCTCTACAACATTGGCAACCATAGCCCGGTGGAGCTGATGCGTTTTATCGAGATTATCGAGCAGGCCCTGGGCAAGACCGCCGTCAAGGAAATGATGCCCATGCAGCCTGGGGATGTGACGGCTACCTATGCCGATGTGGCCGATCTCACCGCTGATGTTGGCTTTGCCCCAAGTACTCCCCTAGAAGTAGGCATTGAGAAATTTGTTGCGTGGTACAAAGACTATTACGGCCTTACCTAGAAGAACCCCGTTTTTTGAGCAGTTGCTCATAGGCTGTGTCGGTTGTCCCATAAAAAAGGGGTTCTTAAAAGGCTATGGGCTAGGTCGCCGTAGGGTCCGATAGCCAAGGGCACTGGCAATGGCTAGAACCAGCAAATAGGGGCTATAGGCTAGCAACCATAGGCCAATCTGCATCAAATTGACCGTCAGCTCACCCACTGATCGGGTGGCATCGCGCCAGGTGGCACCGACGGTTTCACCCAGGGGGCGACCGTCAGGCTGGGCGGCGACGGCGGCAGCCAGGGTTAGATCCACTGTGGAATAACGCACCTGGGTCTGCAAATTCTGCATGCGAGCGTCGATTTGCTCGATCCGCTCGCGTACGCTGCTCAGCTCTCTCGACACCTCTAGCACGTGGGAAATCTCCCCAGAGCGTTCCATAATTTTTAGCAACGACTCCTCGGACTTGCGCAGGTTGCGTAACCGGGCCTGGGCATCGACGATTTGAGTAGAAACATCTTCAGCCCTAAGTCCCTGCTGCTGGACGCTACCCAGCTCGCTCAGTGATGCCAACAGCGGGTCCAAATTTGCCTGGGGGACTCGGATTCGTATTGAGGCCGTCCGCTGGATCGCCTCGATCTGATTGTCCTGCAGGTCTAAAATATCCCCTTGCTGGGCGCGAATAAGCTGGGAGACACGCTTGAGGCTGTCATCTATTGAGTCAACAATCAAACTGAGCTGAGCCCGTTTGATCAGCTGGGGCTGATCGGGGGTGACAGCTGTATCCGTGGGGGTCTGCGCCCGGCTGTCCGCCTCTGCTGCGGTATCTTGATCTGCCAAAATAGTTGCAGACTCAGCCACCGCTGTTGATTCCATCGGAGCTTCGGTCTGAAAGCTGCCATCAGGGCTGAATTTGTTAGCAGCGGCACAGCTAGCTAGGCCCGCTACTGCCACCAGGACTGCTAGCCCCGATCTGATCGACTTTGCCATGGGTTTACTGCTCGTGTTGGATGCTTTGCTCCAGTGTGAGCGGTTAATAACCATAGCTAAGCCAAGTTACAAAATTTGCAACCAGCTAAAACCCCCGGCTTTTTATAAAAAGCCGGGGGCCTAAATGCGGATGAAAGGACTTGAACCTTCACGTCACGAAGACACTAGAACCTAAACCTAGCGCGTCTACCAATTCCGCCACATCCGCTTGCGCACTCCATACTATCAGAGAATTCGAACAAGTTATAGCCGGTTCTCTGGAATAGACACCGCTGTCCTAACCAGACCATTATGATGGTGTGTACATGCGGTTAAGCCGCATCACAATAGTGCCGCGAGCCGCCCCGCTGGCGTCGAGGTCGGCGATCGCACGTGCCAAGGCCGCAAACTCGGCTTGTGCATCCGAAAGCGCAGCTCCCCACAGCGCCGGG
>JBCCAQ010000323.1:0-4976 GCA_039814735.1 Cyanobacteria bacterium P01_A01_bin.15 | reverse complement strand
TTAACCCTCGGTGAGATAGTAGAGTACCCTTGGGTTTACCGGTTGATCCTGATGTGTAGATGGCATAGGCCAGGTTGTCAGGACCAATGGTGCCTGGCGGATTCTGACTCGGTTGGGCCGCTAACTGTGCTTTGGCCTCATCTAGAACAATAACAGGGGTAGAAGAATTTTCTGTTATTGCTGCACCCAGAGCATCATCTTGGGCAATCAGTACCTGTGGATGAGAGTCTTGCACCATATAGTGTAGTCGTGCTTGAGGGAGAGCAGGATCTAGTGGTATATAGGCTCCCCCTGCTTTTAAGGTGGCTAGCAGTGCGACCACCAGGTCAATACTAGGGGATAAACAAACGCCCACCAGTTTTTCTAGGCCAATGCCCTGGGCTTTGAGCCAGTGGGCAAGCTGGTTGGCACGTTGGTTAAGTTGTTGATAGGTAAGGATGCGGGTTTCAGACTGATTGGATTGGATGCGAACTGCGATCGCATCCGGCGTCTTTTCAACCTGTTGTTCAAAACGCTGAGGGAAACAGTCTTGGGAAAGTGCAATTGCTTTGCCCTGACTCCACTCTCCTAACTGGCGATGCTCTTGCTCAGAGAGAAAATTAAGATCGCTAAGGGGCTTGTCGGAGTTGGCTAATACCGATGCTGTCAAGGTTTTGAAATGGTTGAGCATGCGTTGGATGCGATCGCACTCAAACAAAGCAGTCCGATACTCAACTGCCACCAGCAGTGAACCATCCCGCTCAATCACATGCCAGCTCATGTCAAACTTAGTTTGATCTAGCTCAATCCAACCCTGAATAGAAGACAACCCTGGCATATCCAACGCTAGCTGTTCCGCATTTTGCAGCTGATAACCATTCTGCACCTGAAACATCACCTGGAATAGCGGATTCTGACCGGAAATCCGATCAATATTCAGAGCGTCTACCACTTCGGGAAAAGACACATCTTGATGCTGAAGCGCATCGGCTACGGTGGCCTGCACCACTTTTAACCAAGCTCGAAACGTAGAATAGTTAGCGGTTAGCTTGGTACGGAGCACTAAAGTATTTACAAAAAAGCCAATCAGCGGCTCTACATCCGCTGTGTTACGTCCTGCCACGGGCACACCTACTGCGATGTCCCGCTGGCCGCTATAGCGATGCAGCAACAGCTTAAAGACAGCCAATAACACCATGAATAGGGTGGCCCTAGACTGCTGCCCAAGCGTTTTGATCGCCCGAGTTTGTTCAGATGAGAAAGTCCGGGTGAGGGTGCGACTCGAAAAGTCAATGCTGGCGTTGCGAACTGACAGATCGGCGCTATCGTTCGGCAAACTGAGCGGGCTTAGATCGGCTAGTTGTTGTTGCCAATAGGCCAGCTGAGCCTGATAATTAGACGTTTGAGATAACTGCTGCTGGCGTAAAACATAATCAGCATACTGAATGTTTAAAGCTGGCAGGCTGATCGGATGTCCTGCAACATAGCCACGGTAGTAGGTAGCCAACTCTTTTAAGAGCACACCCCGTGACCAGCCATCAGCGATCAGATGATGGAGGATCAAAATAAACTCAAACTTATCATCCTGAATCTGCAACAGATGTGCCCGCACTAGATGCCCTGTTTCTAACTCAAATGGACTATGGGCCAAACGTTCCTGCCAACGATGAACCTCGGTGGATGGATCAGACACCTGTCTGAGATCACTCACTGATATCTCTAAGGAGAAGTCAGACAAAATTTTCTGATAGGGCTGATTATCCTGTTGAACAAAGACAGTTCTAAGGGCCTCATGACGTTTGACAATCGCCTGCAAACTCTGGGTTAGGGCCTCTACATTTAAATCCCCCACTAGCTGTAGCGTGATAGCAATGTGATAGGCAGAAGTCTCCGGGTAAAGCTGATGAACCACCCACAGATGCTGTTGAGACGGTGACAGCGGCAACCGATCAGGCCGAGCTATTTTGGAGCTTGTCCCAGCCCCCGTAACCTCATCCCAGTCAATGCCCTTCGCTTCCAACTGCTGTCGTAACAGCTGCTGCTGAGCCGGAGATAGGGATGAAATACGCTGGCGTAGAGCTAAGACAGATGAGTGATGTTCGACCATGGTGACGGATTTCGCGAATTATTTGATACCATTTTTCGACCCAGGGATCTCCCTAAAATGGCTGATAAATAGGATTAATAGGCTGTGGCTGGGATCATAGGCTGTGGCTGGGCAGTGAGCTGTCTGAGCTGATTGAGATAGGGCAGGGACCCCATGACGGCATCAAAATCTTGCACAAAATCAATCAGGCAAGCCACCTCATCTACGCCTGCTTGTTGTAGCTCTTGGATAAATGGCTGACAACTTTCTGGTGTTCCAATTAAGGAACGACCTTTTATAAAACCCTCCACTCCAAATAATAGCAAACTATCTAAATCATCGTCAGAAAAATCAGATAAACTAACGGTTAATCCCATGCCTTTTGCTAAATTTTCTAGCAATCCATAATGGGTTTTCAAATAATCACAAAAGGGTTGACGAATATCTTCTTTTACTTGATCAAAATCTGACCCTAAAAAGGTATGCATCATCATGGAAACGGTGCCAGATTTAGCATGGTGACCATGCTTTATTAATGACTCTCGGTAACGCTGAATTTTAGGGGTAACCTGATCCAGCGTTTCGCCCAGGAGCGAGGTCAATATGTTAGCCCCCAGCCGTCCGGCTTCGATAAAGGTTTCCATGGATTGACAGGTGACCCAGATGGGCAAATGGGGCTGTTTTGGTTTGGGCAATGTCTTAGCGTTTACTAAGCGTCCGGTGGCATCGGCGAACTCAACCGCATTGCCCTGCCATAGGTTTTTGACGGATTCAATCCCCTGCCACATAACGGCTTTACGACTGCCGTGGGGGTCTCGCGAGAGGATAAATTCATCCATGGTCCAGCCGGAGGCAAAAGCAATAGATGCCCGACCGTTAGAGAGCTGATCGACCATCGCCCAGTCTTCGACCACCCGCACCGGATGGTGGAGCGGTAGAACCACGCTGCCCGCCCGCAGCTGAACATTTTCGGTCACCATGGCTAACGCTGCGCTGGTCATGGCTGGATTAGGATACAGTCCGCCAAAGGCATGAAAATGGCGCTCGGGAGTCCACACGGCACTAAAGCCATTCTTATCGGCAAATTTAGCACTCTCAATTAACAATTTGTATGGATTTTCTTGAGGGTTTAATCCGTCACCATCAAAGTAAAACAGGCTGAATTTCATGGTTAGCTAACGTAAATTAATAGAGAGGGATAAAGCTGATAGTTAGATCTAAAACTTTCTAGATTATAATCACAGCTTCTGCTCTACTTCTTCAGGGTTCATCTCTTCAATTTGATCTAGCAAGTCTTCTAGAGTTGATTGGGTTTCCTCAGGAAGTGTGACTTGGTTATCGGTGATGATTTTGGCAATCCCGGCGACGGTTGGGGCTTCAAACAAAAAGGCCCGCATGGGCAGATCAACTTGAAATTCCTGTCGCAACCGTGTCACCGCCTGTATGGCCAGTAGAGAATGACCTCCAAGTTCAAAAAAGTTGTCGTTAATCCCCACGGCCTCGATGCCCAATAGATCTCCCATAGCCTGGGCGACGGTTTGTTCGACACCATTGCGAGGGGCTACATACTGTGTGGCTAAGTTGGGCCGAGCATGGGAGGAGATGGTATCGGCTGCTGGTGTCTCCTTTGCCGCAGCTGGCGTAAAGGCTGTCTTTAGTCTGGTTTGAAGATTTCGTGGGGAAATGATCAACTGTGGACAACTGGTCTGGGCCAAGGCCCACTGGGTGGTTTGCCACACGTCATCGGCGGACATGGCCGCTGCCATCAGGGCAGATTCGCCAGCAGCGTCATCTAGCTGGCAGGCATCCCAATTGAGACTCAGCCATTGGCTGGGTGAATTGTTATGTTGCTGTTGGTGAGCCAGCGTATCGAGATAACAGTTGGCGGCGGCATAGGCTCCAAACCCAGCTCCGCCGACAACCGTAGACAAGGATGACTGTAATAGATAAAAATCAGCTGGATGATTGGCCAGGATGTCTTGGAGTACCTGCATTCCTTGAACTTTACTACGGCAGATGCTGTGGCAACTCTCTTCGTTTAGCTCTGCAAGGGCGCAGCTGGCCTGATCCCCCATCACATCCGCATGGAAAACACCCGTAATCGGGCCAAACTGGTCAATGCCTTGGTCAATGACTGTCTTCATCCAGGTCGCATCCGCTAGGTTGCCACTAAACCAGAGAAATGTGTTGCCCTCTGTGCCCAAGGCCTGCAGTTTACGGATCAACCGGCTGACACTGTGATTAGGGCCATGGGTGGCGAGCCACTTTTCCCAGTCGTTAGATGCTGGTAGACCGGGACGACCGATCAAGATTAGCTGGGCGTTGAGATCTTTGACTAAAGATTGAGCATAGACCATGCCTAGACCGTCCACCAGATCCCCAGCAATGAGATAGGTACTGTTTGGTTTGAGTAAATTGGCGTTCTGTTTTGGTAGGGGTAGAGGGTCATAGGTTTGAACCCAGCGCTGACCATGACGATAGGCGATCAGACGCTGATCGCAGCTGGATTCCAGACGTAATTCTCGAACGACTCCCTGAAGATCGCTGGCTGGTGTGCCTAAATCAACATGGCGACAGCGTAGACCGGGGTGTTCCTGGGAAATTACTTGGCAGAGACCGAGGGTTTTTGCTTGATTGGGATTGAGGGATTCGCCACCGGTAACAGCCTGTACGCCACTGGTCACTACTGTCATTGTCATGTTCTGGTCTGTTATGTTCTGCCCTATGGCCGCCTGGATGAGATATCGCAGGGACTGAAAGGTATCAATAGAATCGGAGGACAGACCCCAGCCATAGATCACCTGGGTCTGAGCCGGTATCTGTAAGGTCTCCATCAGCTGTTGATACCTTTCAGTCCCTGCGATATCTCATCCAGGCGGCCATAGGGCAGAACATAACAGACCAGAACATG
>JBCCAQ010000184.1:0-11028 GCA_039814735.1 Cyanobacteria bacterium P01_A01_bin.15 | reverse complement strand
TTTGGGGAGCCTGAACAGGCCGATGCGGAATGTCCGTAGAGACGCTTGGTATGCCACCAGTCCTGCATTTCACGAGATAAACGGCTCGTGTATAGGGTGATAATAATGGGACGCGCATGATATCCCTGACCAACAATTTCAACACAGTAGGACGGGTGGCGTCTGGTGGCCATATCGACAATGAAACGTCGGCCTATACGTCGCCAGCTGGGTTCTTTTCCCCGCCATTGGAGACGACAGCAGGGCCAAGGCAGCTGTTCACGATCGAATAGCTGACAGCACGGGCCGATAACGCGATATGTCAAATGGGCACCAGGGCTTTGAAAAATATGCCCTGTTGGCCAGGGATGGTCGCTCGATGGAAACTGTGATAAGCCTATCAACTGACTAAATTATCTGAATGATCTGATAAGAAAAGGAGCCGGTACGAGCAGACGCCCTGAAAAATTATGTTAGGGCCTTAACCTATGATTTAGAACAGTAGTGTACGAAATTTTTTGGGGAAATTCTATGGCTGAAGCAATAACGCCGACGGTTAGCGATCGCATCTGCAAACATATGAATGACGATCACGCTGACGCTGTCTTGATCTACGCCCAAAAATTTGGTGATGCAGCAACTGCAACAGCTGCCACCATGAAGGCAATTGATGCTACTGGCATGGACCTAGAGGCAACAGTAGCCGGTCACAGTACCCCCGTGCGTGTTAGCTTTGAGCGCTCACTGACGGACGCAAAAGACGCACATCATGTATTGGTCGAGATGCTAAAACAGGTGAGATAGAACTTAAACATAGGTAGCCAGGGACTGCAAACCTGCCAAGCGTCGGTTCCGACACCTCTTTGGCTACTCCTCCAAATCCGTCACTGGCGGATTACAGGACCGTCGGTAGTCATTTCCCCCCCAGTAGGTAGAGCCACAGAGATCGGCCCCTGTCAGGTCAATATCATGCACAAACGTAGCGTCAAAATTTGAACGCTGTAGCTGGGAGCCAATAAACTGAGTTTTGTGAATGTAGGCCTCAAAAAAATTGGCCTCCATCATCTGTGCACCCGAAAAATCGGCGTAGCTCATCAGCGCTTGCTCTAGATCAGCACCCACAAAGAGAGCATTAAACGCACTGACGTAGGAAAAATTAGTTGAGCGGAGGTCAGCCCCCGAAAGATTCGCCTCATCTAAAACGGCATAAAAAAAGTTAGCCTCTTCCAAGTCGGCACCTTCTAGATTGGCACCCGAAAGATTCAGACGACGCAAGTCCGCCTCTCGTAGGTCACAACCAGGACATTCGTTGGTCTCAATCAAGCGCTTGAGGTCGTCCTCATCCACCGCGTGAGCTACAGAGCTGTGGGTCAACACAAAAGTCAACACTGTGACAACCGTCAAAGCGACCGGACTACTACCGCACCGTCGTAACCACTGGGTTATTTCTTGAACTATCGGCTGCATCCTTTAGGGGCTCCTTCCAAAACACTTCTATCGTGTCAAATCCATTCTGATTACGGCAAGTCTATGGTCTAATTTCCGTAATGGCATCCTTCCAGCTAGAAGCTAAAGGGCGTCATTATGCATAATGCTTTAGCTGTCTGAATTTTCCAGGCTAACGCTTCCATCAAGAAAAATTACTGTAACGACACGCTTTTATGTTCACAGGGCACCATTCAAATCAGGTCCTGCTCAACAGTTCAATCCAAAAGAACCACACAATGAAACCACTACGCTTCGCCATCACTGCTGCTACCGCTGCCACCCTAACAATTTTTGGAGCTACTACCCGCGTAGACGCCCAGTCCTTTGATAGTGCCGAAATCCCCCAGGAAGACTTTGTGCTTGTGGCCTCGCCCGGTGGCGGTCTGTTGGGTCGCCCTCAGCTGATGATTCTCGAGCAAAGGACTGATGCACAGCAGTGCTGGAGCGAGTCAGGCTCACAACCCACCCAAATTGAGCCACTGCTGCTTAACTTTGACTTCAGTGGTATCTGCGGACGTAGTACCGATAGTAACGGGTACTCAATTCGTACCGGCGACGGCGATGCTGGCAGTCGTTTCAACCTCGAAATCAGAGAGCAAGATGGTGAGTATGTTTTACTCGGCACCCCGAGTTCATTTCCCACAAATCCTTACCGGAACTCCCCCCCCCAAGAGATGGGTCGCACCTTTGGCCAGGCCAGCAACGGCTTTACAAAAATTTTGCTGAATCCGGGTTGGCGTCTGACTCGACGCACCTTTGACGGACGGACCCTCGGCCATCTCTATTTAACCAACGATGCGATGTTGGCCACACTATTTGAGGGTGGCCCCGTGGTTACCGATCCGGTGACTCCCGATCCTGAGCCGCCGACAGCCACTACTTTTCGAGATGTCGCTAATGATGTTTATGCTGAGCAGATTAGCCGTGCGGTTGAAATCGGCTTTATTGCTGGGTTTCAAGATGGTACGTTTCGCCCTCGCACAGCGCTCACCCGTGAGCAGCTGGTGTCCATGGTTATTGAAGCTTTAGATGCCCAGGACAATATCACCGTTGCTCTACCTAGCCAGGTGACCAGTGCCCCATTCTCGGATGTTGCCAGCAATCGCTGGAGTGCTGCAAAGATTCAGTTTGCCAGCCAGAGCGGCATTGTCAGCGGCGACCCTGAGGGCACTTTCCGTCCCGGAGACGAGGTGACCCGCGCTGAAATGATGGCTGTGATCCGGCGCGCCGCTGAATACCGTAAGCGCGTTTTGGGTCAGGGTACGGCCTTGACTCCTACCCAGGCGGCTTTCACCTTTTCAGATATTGAAGGGCACTGGGCAGCCGATGTGATTTCTAGTCTGTCGGCCTACTGCGGCATTGCTAGCCCCGTAAATGAGTCGGGTAGTGCCTTTGTGCCCAACAGCGACGCCCTGCGCAACTATGCGGCTACTGCCGTTGTGCGTCTGGTTGATTGTGAGAACTAGGGCGAATTGGTAGATTAGGGCGAATCCGGGGGTAAAGAGGGCAAGAAATTCCGCCCCCCTTGTTTGCTCTGGCTAACCTATCAAGAGATCCGAGCCATGGTAGGAATTTCTTTCCTACCATGGCTTTTGCAGCTACACCAGCTACCGTTGAGTAAGCTCCTATGGAGAAGCATTTTGCTGAATGGTTGCCATTTGCTTAAGAGCATCTTCTCGAAAAAACTCGAACTCTGTATTACTGGCAAGATCGGCAGCACACCGTAATGCATGTAATGCATCTGTTTTATTTCCCAGGGCGAGCTGAGCTTTGGCAATAAACCGTACTAGATTTCGGCACTGACTGTAGCGATCTCCAATGGCTTCGTAAAGAACTTGGGCCTGTTGCAACAGCTGCAGAGACCGCAGAGAAGAGTCTTGTAATTTACCAAACTCTTGCAATACATTGGCTTCTCCCAGGCGAGCACCGACATCGCGATAGAGGCTGAGGGCGTCTTCGTAGTGTTTGAGGGCCTCTTGGCGACGGTCAAGAAATTGCAGGACATCGCCCACCGCTTGGAGCGTGTTGGCTTCTCCCAGGCGAGCACCGACATCGCGATAGAGGCTGAGGGATTGTTCGTAAGCTAACAGTGCTTTACGACTCTCTCCATCAAAATGGTAAATAAACCCTAGCCCCCTTAGCCCATGGGCCTTGCTGAGATTGTCTTGTTCATCCTCTGCCCAATGCAACGCTTTACGGTAGTACTTCTTGGCCTGACGATAGTCCGATAGCCCCCTATATCCGCTGCCTAGCTCCAGGGCGATATCAATACAGGCCTTACGGTCTTGGCTTTGCTCGCTTAGCAGCCGTTCTAATTGCTCAATGCGCTCTTGTTTGACGCCTTTTACATCGGGCAGTTGCCCTGGCGTTGGCTGCCGCATTTGGGTCTGAGTTGCGACCACTGTCTCTCTGGTGGTGCGAAACTCAAACAACCCCGAATGCCAACTCCACAGATCCTTGGCATTTTTGGCCAGCCGATTAATGGCATAGGTCGGCAAAAACCACACCATCGGGTAAGGCACTTCAGCTGCCATCACATCTCGTCGAAAGTTGAGATCGTTCAAAAACTGAGTGTAGTTACCTTTTACACCAATGGCTGTGGCTAGTCCCCGTATTAAAAGCACCGGATTTTTTTGAGGGTCGGGTTTGAGGGCCGCTAGCTCACAGCGCAATGTCTCAAAGAGCGAATAGTCATGATTCGCACTCAAATCTAGCTCGATCAGGTCCACTTCCTGAGCGATCTTATGCTGTCGTAGCGCCTGCACCACCAAGTCCCCATCTGCCGCAAAATTCACCTCGGCAATGGCCAGGGTAAACCCATCTGCCAGTTCTGCAAACGATACCAACTGTTTGAAAGTATCCAGGTTGAGTCCCATGAACACCACGGACTCATCTGAGCTATGGGGCTGACTGATCGAGCTGGAGCTTATTGAGGGCACGTTTAAAGGCTTCACTACGCATCACCACCGGATTGGGATACATCCACCGTCCCACCCCGTTGTACTCAAGGATAGCGGTACTAAATAACATTGCTTGCCCCAAGGAATCATCTGTCAGCTCTTTGGTTAGAGCTACCTGTGCCAACTCACCGTAGTCGTCGGCTGACAAAATACGCTCAAAGCCTTGCTGTTCCTGATTAATGGCGTAGACGATGTCGCTGGGTTCAACTTTTTTGCTGATGTTGCCCCGGCTGCTGGCAATGATAATGGCCTTACGGGTCATACGCATCATTTGTCGCAGGTGACCACCGCTCGCTTTGGCTAAATCTAATAGCAATGTGCGCTCAGCAAAAATTGCCTCTGACTCCACTCGCTTTTCGATCAGCTGGGCCATTTGCTCTAGACCGTTTTTGTCGTAGGTCAGCCCAACTGCTTTATGGTTGGGCTGATACATACCTATCATGGGAATGATGTGGGGATTTTCAAAGGTACTGCCCAGTTTGCGAGTGCCATAGAGTACGGCAATGGGGATAGTGTAAATAATATTGCAGGCCAACTCACGCAGCTGGGCGGAGTAATCAATAAATAGCTGGGTGGCGATGTTGGGTGGGCACTTATCCAGACCATCTAAAATCAGCAAAATCCCTTTTTTTCTGGATATGCCTGCTGTAATTTTCTAGCACCGTCGCGCAATAGGTTATTGATATCGGTCCGTAGGCGAGAGATCTCCCGTTCTAGGGTTTGCCGAATGGTAACTTTATCTTTTGAACCACCTTTGATCTGAGCCATTACCTTGACCAGAAACTTGGCCAAAAACGGTGCTTCTGACCCCAGCGAAGCTTCTGCATTCACGTTTACCGAACGCTCTACGGTGGCTTCAGTTTCCTTGGTAATATCCTTGAACCAATCTTCAAAGCTCTGGAGTAGCGCTGCATCAAAGGCGAGTCCCTGGCGTCGTAGGGCTAGCTCGACTTGCTTGATTACTAGCAGATACAGATCGGTATAGGTGAGGTCATTGGTGTCTGCTTCGTCTTCGACCTGTACCGGAATTACCAGATAGTCTGTTTGCCATGAACTTTTTAGCCGGGTTAGCTCCGAGCTTTTGCCACAGCCGACATGACCGGTAAACAAAAGGCTTTTGGTCTCTCCTGGTTCAATTAAGTCTAATGTAAAATTTAGTTCTCCCATGACATCATGCCGTGCTGCAAAAGGCACATAGTACGCATCCATTTGCTCAGCTGTAAGCGGCCGCAGCTCACAGGCACGATAGGCTTCTTTAAGGGTGCGAGCTTTGGCAATGTCCATAATGGGTCAGGATACTATCCGCTCCTATTCAACCAGAAGAAGTCACCCTTTGCAGTAGGGGCTGATGGCTTATCAAGGACCGAAGCACATCATAAGATGTGAAGATGGTTTTTCTATAGCCGTAATCATTCTGAACTGAGCGTATGCGAGTAAAACACCGATGACCGTTTCAAGGACTGTGTGTGTTGGTTTTTTAACGGTTATTACCGTCGGTACGCTGCTGCTGCTGCTGCCCTTTGCAACGGCTAGCGGTGAGTGGAATAACCCGATTGTGGCTCTGTTTACGGCGACATCGGCTGTCTGTGTCACGGGTCTGATTGTGGTGGATACGGGGTCGTATTTTTCTCCTGTGGGCCAGGGGATTATTTTGCTGCTGATACAGCTGGGCGGTTTGGGGTATATGACAGCCACTACCCTACTGTTGCTGCTATTGGGAAAACGGCTGGGGCTTAAAGATCGGCTGGCTATTCAGCAATCCTTGGATACGGCTGAACTGTCGTCCGCTGCATCTTTGATCAAATCAATTATTGCAATGACCATGATTTTTGAGCTGAGTGGGGCGTTTTTGCTAATGCCTCGCTTTGCGGAGGATTACAGTGCGGGTCGGAGTCTGTGGCTGTCACTTTTCCATAGCATCAGCGCCTTTAATAATGCTGGGTTTAGTCTGTTTGCTGATAGCTTGATGCAGTATGCTCGCTCCCCCTGGATCAACGGGGTGATTGCAGCGCTAGTAGTCATTGGCGGCATTGGCTATCAGGTGATTATGGAGCTATTTATTTGGGCTCGCGATCGCATCCGCCGCAAGCGTCACTGCCAGGTATTTTCGCTGCACTTTAAGGTGGTCACCAGTACGTCTCTGGTGCTCTTGGCCCTGGGCACCCTGGCCTTTTTTGCGGTGGAGTTTGCCAACCCTGCCACCCTGGGCGGCTCGCCGGTCAACATAAAGCTAATGGAGGCGGGATTTCAGTCGGTGATTATGCGCACCGCTGGGTTTAACTCCATTGATATTGGGGCGATGGAGACTAGCTCATTGTTTATTGCGATCGCACTCATGTTTATTGGGGCTAGCCCCGGCAGCACCGGCGGCGGCATCAAAACCACCACCATCAGGATTTTGCTCAACTGCACGCGCACCGTGCTCAAGGGCGAAGATGAAGTCCTCGCCTACCAGCGGGAAATCCCGGATAAACGGGTCCTAAAAGCAGTGGGCGTTGTCGTTGCCTCTGCTATGACGGTGGTCATGGTGACCATTTTGCTATCGCTGACGGATCCGGGCATTGAGTTTATCGCTCTGCTATTTGAGACGGTATCTGCCTTTGCCACAGTTGGGCTATCCACCGGTATCACCTCAGAGCTATCGACCCTGGGGCAGCTGGTCATCATTGTCACCATGTACATTGGCCGAGTCGGGATTCTAATGCTAATGTCCGCTCTTTTAGGAGACCCCAGGCCCAGCACGATCCACTACCCCGAAGAGGACCTCCTGGTTGGATAAACCATCATCAACCTGTTGTAACCATCCAAGCCAACATGCCCAAGACGTTATCCAGCGGCGGTAGCGGATAGTCAGTCAAATCGAGCGTGACAGTCTTGTCTTCCAGCTGAAGAAATCGCCAGGCTGTACCACTAGTTGTCGCGCCGTAAACAATCGGAATATCTTGGCTATTACCCTGATTAAACATCTGAGCCGCCACCATCTCAGCAATGCATTGACCTAAGCCTACGTTTAAGCTGTCTCGCTTGGCTTCTACAAGCACTACAGCAGGCGCTTCAATTTCCAACTGTTCAGCTGATCGACTAATCAAAAAATCACATATGCCGTTTAGGCCCAGACTCGAATCTACGGTAAAGTCACGGCCTGAAAAGACGCTAACGTCGCGATTTAACAATCGTTTTAGCTCCCACAGAATTGGAGCCACAATCATTTCAGATTTGGCTTTTTCTGAACCGACTGCAATTGCCCAAGGCAAATACGAGTTGATCAGCTCCTGCAGCATATTGCTGGGTTCAAGTGGTGGAGTCGGTGGTAGAAAACGACCACCCTCGACGGTTTGTAAATCAAATGCCTGCTTGACCTTTCTAAGGGTGAAGTCACGGTAGGGCATTGCCCACTTCCTCTACGCCACTGGCTCTGGAATCGTAATATCTATGGGGGTAATTTTAACTTCTTCTGCAAGGGTCCCGAGGGATGGCTCAATCGCATCGATATTGCCAACTACTATGGTCACCAGCTCACTGGGCTTCAGATTGCGCTGAGCCGCTTCTAACACCTGCTCAACCGTTGCCGACTCCACTGCCTTTTGAAATTGAAAGACAAAATCTGACGGGTAGTCATAATACTCGTAGCGTATTAGCCGTGCAAGCGTTTGCTCGGGTGTAGCAAAGTTAAACACAAAACTATTGAGCACCGCATCTTTGGCAAATTGGAGTTCCTCAGCGGTGATAGGTTCTTGCCTCACCTGCTGAATTTCCTGGTACATAGTTTTGATAAACGGCACCGTCGCCTCGGATCTGGTCTGGCCACCGCCGATAAACAATCCAGGGTAGTCGTAGCGAGGACTCCAAAAGGCATAGACCACATAGGCTAGACCCTGTCGTGAACGAATATCATTAAACAGACGACCGCCAAAGCCATTGAGCACCTCATTTAGAACCACCATGGGGGCGTGGTCCGGACTATCTAGGCGTCCACCCAAATGACCGATATGGATATAGCTCTGGGTGAGCTGGGGCTGATCAATCACATATAGACCATTGGTGCGCTGTTGCACCGCAGGTAGCTCCACGTTGGCCTTTGCCATCCCTGAGGGCGACCAGTCGGCAAATAGCTCTGAGATCAATCCTTTCATCTGGGCTGCATCAAAGTCACCGCTGATGCCCAAAATTGTTCCCTGGGGCTGGATTGCCGTCTGATAAAAGTCGACAATGTCACCCCTCGAGATATTATCAATGTCGCTGTATTCGACCATGCGGGCAAACGGACTTTCATCACCGTAGATCAGCCTGCGAAACTCGCGGGTGGTGATGTCGTCAGGATCGTCATTGCGTCGAGCAATACCGCCACGATACTGACTTTTAATCAAGTCAATTTTGTCTGGGGCAAAGTCAGGTTGGCGAATCACATCGGCAAAAATAGCTAATACATCAGCCATGTCTTCGCTGAGGGCGTTAAAGCTGGCGCTACCGCTAGTTGCGCCCAGGCTAGTTTCCACAGAAGCCGCTCGCTGTTCGAGAAACTGATTGAGCTGCTCGGGGGTATAGTTAGCCGTTCCCCCCACCCGCATAGCCTCTCCCATAATGCTGGCTAAACCGGCTTTACCCTCAGGCTCCATAAACTCCCCAGCCTTAAAGGTGGCCGAACCGCTAATCAAGGGCAGGTCATGCTTTTCCATGAGATATACCACCATGCCATTGGGTAGCTCATAGCGCTCAAAGTCGGGAATTTGAATCTCCCCTAGGGGGGTAAACTCCAGATCGGTATAGTGGCGTGCCGTCACCGCGTTGGCTGGCTGGCTCCAGCCTAGGGTCAGTGCTATCCCCAAGGAAGCCATGGCCAATAGGAAACTTGAAAGCAGACGGCGTTTGGAAAACCAGATCATTGGGGGTATGGCGAATGGGTAAGCAAAAGAAACGAAAAATTTAGACCACAGAAAACAAACAGTTAAGACCAGCTAGGGTCTCGCTGACAGTTTAGATGGGCTGTTACTCCACCGATAGCAGTTTGCCAACGGTGCGATTGGTGGGCACAAAGGTTGTTTGGGCAACCCGCTGAACATCCTCAGCGGTGACAGCCTCAATTCCCTTTAGCTCTTCAAAAACGTTACGCCAGGTACCTGTTTTGGCCTCGTATTCCGTCAGCAGACTGGCCATTCCAGAATTGGAATCCAAACTGCGTAGCAGCGATGCTCTGGCCTGGGTTTTGACCCGCTGTAGTTCTTCTGGGGTCACGGGATCCTGCTTGAGCCGAGTTAATTGAGCATCCATACGACTGGCTAGCTGCTCAAGGGTAAACCCAGGTGCTGTTAAACCATACAGCAGCAGAATATTGTCATAGCGATCGCCGGGGAATCCGTTAGCGCTACCAACGCTGAGGGCGACCTGGGACTGCTCGACTAGATCTTGGTACAGACGCGATGTGCGACCACCCACCAAAATGCTTTCAATCATGGAGTAGACCACGTGGTCCGGGTGGTTGATACCAGGACGGTGAAAGCCTTCTAGGTACCAGGGTTGGCTAGGTAGAGTTAGATCAAAGGACTTGGGTTGAGTCTGGGTTGGTTCGTCTACCCTGACTTCAGGAGGCAGACTGCGGGACTGGTTGCGGTCAAAGTAGGCAACTGCCAATGCTTTGACGTTGTCAGGATCGACATCCCCGACAACGGCAGCAATCAGATTGCTGGGTCCGTAGTAGGTGTCAAAAAATTGGGAAATGTCGTCACGGGTGGCCGTACGTAGGTCTTCTTGGTAGCCGATTACCGGACGACGGTAGGGGTGCTGCTCAAAGGAAACTTCCAGAAACTTTTCGATCATCTGGCCAATGGGGGAGTTATCCACACGCATACGGCGCTCTTCGAGGATGACTTCCTTTTCTTTATAAAATTCGCGGAAGACGGGGTCGATAAAGCGCTCTGACTCCAGGGACATCCACAGCTCTAGCTTATTGGAAGGCAGGCTATAAAAGTAGCGGGTGGCATCGGCAGATGTGGTGGCGTTAAGCCCCCGACCGCCAGATTGCTCAATAATTTGACCAAACTTGTTTTGCTCGACATAGCTGGCAGCCTGGGCCTGGAGGGTGGCAAATTGCGATCGCAGCTCCTCTAGTTTCTGCTCATCCCCTGACTCTTCCGCCAGCAATAGCTGATCAAACACCACATCCATCTCCTGCAGCAGCGGTGCTTCTGCCCCATAGTCCGTGGTCCCAATTTGGGTGGTCCCTTTAAAGGCCAAATGCTCTAAGTAGTGAGCTACACCGGTATGGCCATCGGCTTCATTGACGGCCCCCACTTTGGCATAGAGCATCATCGACACCACCGGAGCCTGGTGACGCTCCAGCACAATAAACTTCATACCGTTGTCGAGGGTAAACTCGCTAACATCATCAGCGACTCGGCTGATATAGGGCTGAATCGCATCCCCTGGCGAACTCTCGGTCAGAATCTGCCCTGAATCACGGTCTTGAAACTGCGCCCAGGCAGGCTCAGCCAGACCTAGCCAAAGTACTCCCGCAAGTACAACTGCCCATATCCATCTGATCTTTGACCAGCGTACCCTAATGTACCGCAACGGCGCTCGAAACTGGATCAACGGGGGCCAAACG
>JBCCAQ010000076.1:0-18243 GCA_039814735.1 Cyanobacteria bacterium P01_A01_bin.15 | reverse complement strand
GGCGAATCGGTATGCCTAGAAAACCAAGCGAATTTATTGTCCACATGCTGTTTGATGGCGGTCATCGTGAGGAAGTGAGGTTTTCATCTATCCAAGATTTTCAAAAGTGGTACAGCAATGAGCTGACGCCCAAATCCTCTTCGGACGACTTTATCAAGGTGCCGCTGCCGGATATTAATCCGGGTGAGTATATGGTCATTCGTCCCTCTCGACTGGTGGCCCTGCGGGTGGAGCCCCAGTTTAGCTCCAGCGTAGAAAGGTTTTAGCAGACTTGGTGACGATCGTGTTTGCCAGGCTTACGAATAGGTCGACTCTGCTAAAAAACATTTTAGTGGCGTTGACCCCAGCGATTTTTGGGGCGCTACCGGCGGTGGCGTTTCCCTTAACTCCCGTAAACTGTCAGATTGAGTTTATAGAAACGGTGTGTCTGGGCTACGACACCCGGTTTGCTCAGGATCGTGCGGCGTTGCTGCAGGCCACTGACCACAGTCTGACTTATCTAGAAACAGCGGCAGCAACCGATGCCTACGGAGCGTATTTGCTGCCGGGGGTTACCCAGGAGCGGGTGCAGCGTAGCCTGGTTCGGTTTCGGCAGCTGGTGGCCACGAGCCATTCGGCCCAACAGCTACAGCGGTCTGTGGCGCAGGAGTTTGACTTTTATCGCTCGGTGGGTACTGACGGGGCAGGGCGAGTGGACTTTACCGGATACTTTGAGCCCACCTACGAGGCCAGTGCGGTACCCACGGCGGAATATCGCTATCCCCTCTATGGCCAACCGGCGGCTCTCGATAGCTGGCCGCTACCCCATCCCACCCGGAGCGAGCTAGAGGGACCTGACGGCTTGCAGGGGGGACAGGGGCCGCTGGCTGGTCTAGAGCTGGTGTGGCTGCGTGATCGGCTGCAGGCGTATTTGGTCCAGGTGCAGGGCTCGGCTCGGCTGCAGCTCACCGATGGCTCAGTCATGTCGGTGGGGTATGCCGGACGGACAGAGTATCCCTACCTCAGCATTGGACAGGCCCTGATCGAGGATGGTGCGATCGCAGCAGACGAACTGTCGCTACCGGTGCTGCTGGATTATTTTGCACAGCATCCCGAGGCCCTCGATCGCTATTTGCCGCGCACCGATCGGTTTGTCTTTTTTAAGGCGACGGGTGGGGCTCCCCCCATGGGAAATCTCAACGTGCCTGTCACCGCAGGTCGCTCCATTGCAACGGATAAAACCCTGATGCCGCCAGGGGCCTTGGCGCTGATTGCGCTGGATCTGCCGGTGGCTGGGGCCGCTGGCGACTGGCGGCCAGTGGCGGTCAATCGCTATGTGCTAGATCAAGATACGGGTGGGGCGATTTTGGGTCCCGGTCGGGTGGATATTTTTGTGGGTACGGGGGCTAGGGCCGGGCAGCAGGCCGGACGGATCAACACTAGCGGACAGCTGTATTACTTGCTATTGCGGGAGTAACGGTGGGTCACAATGGAACCGGGGGCAGCTGCCCCCGGTTTTCAGCTACTAGGGGCAACTATGACCTACCCACTTCAGCGCTTATTGAGCTATGGCCATCGCTATCGTCGCCGGATCTGGCTGGCTAGCCTCGCTTCAATATTTAACAAGCTGTTTGACCTGGCTCCGCCGGTGCTGATTGGTTTAGCGGTGGATGTGGTGGTCCAACAGCAGGACTCGCTGATTGCTAGCTGGGGAGTATCCAGTATTCGGGGGCAGTTTTTATGGCTGTCGGTACTTACGGTAATTTTGTGGGGGCTGGAGTCGGCGTTTGAATATGCCTACGCCTGGATGTGGCGTAACCTGGCCCAGTCGATCCAGCACGATCTGAGGCTGGATGCCTATGGCCATTTGCAATCGCTGGAGCTGGCCTTTTTTGAGGAGCGCAGCAGCGGCGGGCTGATGGCCATTCTCAACGACGATATCAATCAGCTAGAGCGGTTTTTAGATCGAGGGGCCAACGAGGTGCTCCAGGTGGTAACCACCGTGCTGATCATTGGTGGGGCCTTTTTTGTGATGGCTCCTGGCGTAGCCTGGATGGCCATGCTGCCGATGCCGTTTATTGGCTGGGGTGCGATCGCATTTCAAAAATACCTGGCTCCCCGCTACGCCGATGTCCGCGAACGGGTGGGGCTCTTAAACGGGCGTTTGTCTAACAATCTTACCGGGATTGCCACCATCAAGAGCTACACCGCCGAAGCCTACGAAATTGACCGGGTGGGCGATGATAGCGAGCAGTATCGCCAGAGCAACCGCCGCGCCATTGCCCTGAGTTCTGCCTTTATTCCGCTGATTCGCGTTTTTATTTTGCTGGGGTTTACCGCCACCCTGCTCTACGGCGGCTTAGAGGCCGTAGCTGGCAACCAGGCTGTGGGCACCTACAGCGTGCTGGTATTTTTAACCCAGCGTTTGCTCTGGCCCCTGACCCGCCTGGGGGAAACCCTCGATCAGTACCGGCGGGCCATGGCCTCCATCAGCCGGGTGATGAATTTGCTAGATACGCCGGTGGCCATCCGCCCCGGGGACTTTCGCCTGCCGGTGAGCAACGTCCGGGGCGATATTGTGTTTGAGGATGTCACCTTTGCCTACCGCGACCGGCAGCCGGTGGTGCAGCACCTGACCCTCAAAATACCCGCCGGTAAAACCACCGCCATCGTCGGGGCGACGGGGTCCGGTAAAAGCACCCTGGTCAAGCTGCTGTTGCGCTTTTACGAAATCAGCGATGGTCAGATCCGCCTGGATGGCCACACCCTGCGCAGTCTGCACCTGGGGGATCTGCGTCGCGCCATTGGTCTAGTCAGTCAGGATGTGTTTTTATTCCATGGAACAGTAGCTGAAAACATTGCCTACGGCAGCTTTAACGCCACACCAGAGGACATCCAACGGGCGGCCCACCTGGCCGAAGCCCACGGCTTTATCCAACGGCTGCCCCAGGGGTACGACACCATTGTGGGCGAGCGAGGGCAGAAGCTTTCAGGCGGGCAGCGTCAGCGACTGGCCATCGCCCGTGCCCTGCTCAAGGATCCGCCAATTTTAATCTTGGATGAAGCTACTTCGGCGGTGGATAACGAAACCGAGGTGGCGATCCAGCGGTCGTTGGAAAAAATTACGTGCGATCGCACCACCATTGCCATTGCCCATCGCCTATCGACGGTGCGTAACGCCCACTGCATTTACGTCATGGACCAGGGGCAGCTAGCGGAATGGGGCACCCATGAAGACCTTCTAGTCCGGGACGGTATCTATGCCAATCTTTGGCGTGTACAGATGGGCGAGCGAGGACATACCCCTTAAAGGGTCTATGGCCAAAAAGCCTAAACGCCACTGAAATACCTAAGTAGCAAATAGCACTAGGCCCAGCATCCGTATGTGTAGTTAACTTATCAACTTCCACAATTGAGCTGGAAAATCCGGACGAAACAATGACAGTTGGGATAGTGGACTAGAACCAACAATGCTAATTGTTTTGGGCATCAGTAAACTTTTTCTCAGCTTGTGATGGTATCGAATAGGACTCACTCAGCCGCCGCGTCTAGCCGCCTGACGCACCAACCCCTTATGTGGCTACCAACGGCTTCAGGCATGGCACTTTTAACCGTTGGTGTACCAGGGGCAATAGCTAATATAGAGGGTCAACCGCCGGCTCCGGCCAGCGGCGAGGCCATGGTCAATACGTCAGCCGCCGTCGCACCTGCCGGGGCGGCGGCCATCGAGCCAGCCATAGCCCAACCTAGGTTTTCACAGCTTAGGGCGCGGGTTAACGGGCTGCTCAGCAATCCTGCCCCCAGCTCCGCCCCCAGCCTGGCTGCTGCCCGTTTAGAAGACCACCGTCAAAAATTAAACCATCGCTCCAATGAGGTGGAGTCCCAGCTGTTAAGCGTTCAACAGCTGCTGTCAATCCAGTCCTATGGGACTAGTTTTGCCGATCGGCTGCTAACAGAAGATGCCGATTATCAGGCCAAGCTCCAGCAGCTCCAGACCCAAGAAGCGGAGCTGCATAGGGCCCTGGGCCAGACAGACCCGACTCGGCTAGCCCAGCTGCGTCGCCGGGTTCAACTGACGGAGCAAGCGCTGCAACAGCGCTCCCAGCTGCAGCTACAGCGCCACATCGAGCAGGCCCAAGCTAGCTCAACCCTGGGTCTGTGGCAGGAGCCGATGTATCTCGGTTCGCTGCGCTGGCTGATGGAGCATACCCACGAGCGTCACTTGTTAAAGGCTCAGCAGCAAACCCTGGCTCGCACGCTGATAGCCACTGCTGCAGAGCCAGGAGAGTAGCGCTGTCGTTATTGCGATCGCGCAGCTGCTGTGGCTTAAGTAAGCCAGTCAGCCGATGTGCTACGGTCCCTAATCCTGTTGCCAAAAGCGCCTAAACCAGGGGCTAGCCTTTGTGAGCGTCCGGTATGTCTTTTAATCGACCCTGGAGCTGCATGTGACTAAGTAGCCAGCTGGTCATGGTAGCTCGCCGCGTCAGCCGGGGAATCAGCTGGTCAACGCTGTACCCCTGGAAGCCCAGATAGGTTTTGAGCAGCTGTTTATTCGGTTTGGGAATTGACCGGGTCAGCTGCACCGTCGCCGGACGACTTTCAATAAAGTTGGGGGGCTCTGGAAACTTTTCTTGCAGGGGCTCACGAACGTTGCGGGCGTCCCACTGCTCGGTGGTCGGATCGTAGCGATAGCCCAGGTGGTGCCAAACCAGACGGTTAACGACATCATCTTCTAGCTCCTCGTTGAGGATAGCCCAGAGCGTAGCTTCGGTCAGGTCAGGCAAATCAGTCATGGGGGCCAAAAACTCAACAGAGCATTAGGATAGCAAGCCGTTGGTTTATCCAGGGGTATAGTCAGTGTGCACCATTGGACGGACCTGGGGTGATTTTGCCAGAGCGGTTGTTACTTGATGGGTTTAATCGACGTGGAATCGAGCGGGCCATGGCTACCTTGCCTCTGCCCCAGACACCGCTATTTCTAACGCGGCTGCGGCCCCGGTGGGATATCCATGTGTATGACCAGGTAGGCTCAACCAACCAGACCCTTTGGACCATGGCGGGTGCTAAGGCCGGAACGGTTGCGATCGCACACACCCAAACCGCTGGCAAGGGGCAGCGGGGAAAACAGTGGGTTTCTTCGCCGGGCGGTGTCTATCTCTCTGTAATGCTAGAACCCGACTGGCCAGCGGAGCGCTCGGCCCATCTCACCTTTAGCAGCGTTTGGGGTATCGTCAGTCAATTTAGAAATTTGGGGGTGGCGGCTCAAATCAAATGGCCCAATGACATCGTCGTTAGGGGCCAAAAACTGGGGGGTATTTTAAGCGAGAGCAAACTGGAGCGAGGCACCATCACACGCACGGTTATTGGCGTTGGTATCAATGTTTGTAACCCTGTACCAGCCACGGGCATCACCTGGCAAACGGCCGCCCCACCTGCAACCGAACCTGTCGCCACGGTGCTAAATCAGGTCGCCGCTGCCGTGTTATTGGGTATCTGGCGGGGCGTTTTTTATCGAAATTATACCGATGGCAAAACTTTTACAGACGCCTACCAAAGTCTGCTGACCAACCTGAATACGCCTGTAGTTCTGGAAGGGGAAACATTAAAAGTAATCGGCGTTACCGAAACAGGAGACTTAGTTCTAAAACCCATGGCCCAAAATTCGCCGCTGCCCCATGGCCAGGTGGAGCAACGGATTTATATCAAACCTGGTGAGTTTTCCCTGGGCTACCCCCAACCAGGGACATAGGGCAAATGCAACGGGTTTTGCTCCTGGGTAGCCGTATTCTAACTACCTTGGGTAAATTGTTATCTTTGCGACTGCGCTAACTAACTATTAATTAAATAACTACTCGACTATATATTTTTTCCTATGGCTGATTTCTCTCCTCTACCGACAGCATCGTCAAACCCCGTCGAGCCTGATGGGGGCTCCCGTAGGATATCTGCCAAGGCTGCCCTTGCCCCTAGCCAACATCGGCAGCTGTGGAAAAAAATCGGCCTGGTCGGTTCCTTTGCTGTGATCGGTGGCCAGCCGGTGCTAGCTCAAATAGAGGATACGCCAACCGATGACGCGGTGGCTCCCGTGGTAGCGGCTGAGACCGAGCGGGCGGTTGCCCCGGACGCCCCAGAGGCGACGGCTGCCCCAGAGCTAGCGGCTCCTACTTTTTCCAAGGCGGTCCAGCCCGTGGCACTGCCCCAGGTGGAGGCCCTGACGGACAGCCCGGAGGCGACGGTGGTTGCCCCCAATGTCGAGGTGGCTGCTCCCAACGCCGAAGTGGTTACCCCCAGTGAGGTAGTGCCTGACACCGTGGCAACGTCAGCCGATTTGGCCGCTTACTATGGCGGTGTTTTTGTGGATCCAACCGAGTATGGCGAGGGGGCCACCCTCAACCCGGACGCCCCTGAGGTCGTTGTCGCAGCAGGGTCGACTGAGTGTGAAACGGCGGCGGCTGACGCTACTGGCGACAGCGGCGGCGGCTGTAGCCAGCCCGATGAGCAGCCCGATGAGCAGCCCGATAAAAAACCGGCGGCGGTGGCCAGTGCCCCTGAAGCGTCCATCAAGATTGGCCCTGTTAGCATTGGCCGCTCGGGGGTGCGTTTTAGTGGTGCGGCCACCAGCGTAGCCGGTCGTGAATACTACAACACCATTGCCAAGCCCCTGGTGGAGCTGCAGGCGGGTGAATCGTTTGTATTTCCCCTGGCCTCACCGTCGCCGATCACTTCGCTGTTTGGCTGGCGCTGGCACCCCATCCACCATGACTATCGATTTCATAGTGGGACGGACCTAGGCGCTCCCCAGGGTACACCGATCCTAGCAACCCAGGCCGGCCAGGTTTCTGTAGCAGACTATTTGGGGGGCTACGGTCTGACGGTAATTATGCGCCACAACGATAACTCCTTGGAAAGCCGCTACGCCCACATGTCCCATATCCTGGTACAACCGGGGGAATGGGTGGAGCAGGGCGAGGTGATCGGTCTAGTGGGCTCCACCGGTCACTCCACTGGGCCACACCTGCATTTTGAGCTACGTCAGCTGACGGGGCAAGGCTGGGTAGCCATCAACCCGAACGAAGTGCTGAGCAATGCCTTGGCAAATTTGAATCGTCACGGCCCGCTGCAGGCGCTAAACTTTATGCCCAAGGCCCAGGCGGCCCAGGCCACCCTGTCTAAGTCAATGCAGACCGAAACCCAGGTTGTTGACTCCAATTTCCGTCCGGCCCAGCCCAATGCTCAATAGGGACAGCTTGTTTAGCTATCGTCGGACCATTCGGTTTCATGAAACCGACGGGGCTGGGGTGGTGTACTTTGCCAATATCCTTACCCTGTGTCACGAGGCCTATGAGGCCGCCCTGGCGTCAGCCGGTATGGACCTGCAAGTCTTTTTTGGGGGTGGGTCGCTGGCGGTACCGATTGTCCATGCGTCTGTGGATTTGCGGCGACCGCTGCGCTGTGGAGATGGGGTTGCGATCGCACTTACCCCCCAAACCCTGGATGACACTACCTTTGAAATCCGCTATCGCTTAAGCAACAGCGCTCAGCAGACCGTCGCCACGGCCCTAACCCGTCACGTCTGTATTGACAGCACTAGCCGCCAGCGTCATCCGTTGAGCCCCGAGCTAACTCAGTGGATTCACTCAGCCACGCCCTCACCTGGGGACGACTGACCTTACCCTGGGCGTTGCGGGGTATGTGCTCCACTGAGCGCCAACGTTTGGGATGCTTGTAAGCACTGAGTTTGCCGGTTAAAGCTGCCCTCAGCTGCGGCGGTGCCACCGACTGGTCAGCCACGTAGAGCGCGGCCACGGTCTCACCCCACACCCGATCGGGGACCCCCATAACGCACACATCGCGAACCAGCCCGGTGGCAAGCAGTGCCGCCTCCACCTCCCTAGGAAAGACATTTTCCCCACCGGTAATGATTTTCTGGCTGCGGCGGCCCACCACATACAGATGCCCCTGCCGGTCCAAATAGCCCAGGTCATCTGGGTAAAACCAGGTCTGGTGGGCCAAGACCGTCGTATCTGGCCAATAGCCCAGCCCCAGGGCGGGAGTGCGTAGGGCAATCTGGCCCACGGTGCCCGTGGGTGTCGGCTGGGTCGACCCTGGTTGATGCACCGCCAGCCTGACATGGGGTAGCGCCGCGCCGCTGCTGCGCACCCCCTGTTGAAAATCCTTGGGCAGCAGTGTGGCCACCTGGGCCGCCGTTTCGCTCATGCCATAGGTGAGGGCAATGGGTAGCTGGGCCGCCTGGGCCAGCAAATCGGGCCAGGCGGGGGCTCCCCCAAGCAAGATGGCTCGAAACTGGGCTAGCCAGGCAACGGCGGCTGGCGTTTGGATCAGCCGCTGGAGCTGGGTTGGCACCAGGGAAATAAACCAGGTCAAGTCGGGGGTGAGCAGCCGCTGACCTGCGTTTAGTTGTTTAAATGGCTGGGTGATCAGCCGACCGTTGGATAGCCACACCCTGATCGCCTGCATCAGACCGCTAACGTGGTACAGCGGCAAGACACAGTAGCTATTGGCTGGCCGCTGGTCAAAATGGGTCAAAAACCCCTGGGCGGCGGCGGTAAGGGTAGCCCAGGTATGGATGACAAATTTGATGTTTCCTGAGGTGCCACCGGTGGCAATCAGGATCTGTCCGGGGAAGGGCTTGGGTTTACAGGGGTCGAAGGAAACCGGAGGAGCCTCGCCCAGCACCCGATCGGGGCTGAGCTGCTGGGCGACCTGCTGCCACTCCCGTTTTCCCCAGCTGGGGTTTGCCAGGACAATGGCGGCATTGGCCAGTAGCCCCGCCCACAGGTAGGCTAAAAATTCGGCTGGCTCAGGGGTGTTAAGCAAGACCACAGCGCCGGTTGCAATCTGATGGGACGGCACCTCAGCGCACCAGGGTTCCCGTAGGTTGGCCCAGACCGCCTGGGGGCTCAGGCTAACCGCTGCCACAGCTGCTGCCAGTTGGTTTGACTGAGGCCATCGTTGGTAAACCACTGCTGGGTACCTAACCCCAGGGCTCGATGGGGAATGTCGGGATAGGCCATGGCCAGGTCGATGGCCAGTCGAATCAGCGCCTGACGACCGACGGCGGTTTCAAACACCGATGAAATCACCAGGTCAATCGGATACTTGTGGTAAAAATGCTGCAGCCGCTGGGGTGAGCCCATGATTGACGCCTTAATGATATAGACCCCATCCCAACCCCGGTGAAAATGGGCCTTGAGCTGTTCTAAGCTGGCAATGGATTCATCCAAGGCAATGGGGGTGTGATAGCGATAGTTCAGCCGCATCAGGGTGTCAAAGTCGTTGGGGGGCAGCGGCTGCTCTAGAAATTCAATACGCTGACCGTTGCGATCGCACCAATCTAGCCACTGCCGTGCCGCCAGCTCATTTAATCCCCCATTAGCATCCAAACGCAGCTTGGCTCCCAGCGGCAGCTGTCCAAGCAGCCGATCGAGCCATTCCATTTCCGTGGCGATCGGACCCACCCCAATCTTGCACTTAAATACCCGATGCCCCTGCTGCCATAGGGGCTGCCAGGACTCCAGCGACGCCTCACCCCTGGGTAGCAGCACGCCACACTGGGCATTGGGTAAATGAATAGGGCGCAGCTTACGCTCCAAGCTACCAAAGACCGACTCCAGGCCAAACTGGCAGGCGGGCAAGGTTGGTAAAAGCGAGGGCACCGCATGGTCAGAGAGCTGCCCGGGTAGCTGCTCGCAAAAGTCCAGGGCTTGCTCAAAGGTTTCAGAGCCAAACCACGGCAGCGGCGCAACTTCCCCAAAGCCGCTACGACCATCCTCATCGGTCAGCTTTAGGATCAGACCGTCACGCACCTGCCATTCCCCATAGTGGGTGTGTACCGGTTGTCGAAACCGACGGTGATAGGGCCGAAACTCAAACTGATAGGACATAGGGACGGTCGGTGCTGGGGAAATCTAGGCTGTTCCCAGGGGCAGGGGCAGCAGCAGCCCCAGACATAGGAGTGTTCCACACAAAAACTGGAAGCGAATAGCCACGAACTTAGCATCTTCTACCAGCTGTGGACGATCGTGATAGCGCTGCACGTGGCGACAAAGCTGGATGGCAAACGGTGCACTTGCCAGGGCCAGGGCTGAACCTACCGGCAATACCCCCCCCAGTAACCCCCCTAGTAAAATTACAAAAATACTGCTACAGAGCCAGGGTAGCAGCCGCGCCCCGCCCTGGGTGCCCAGCCGCACGATGGGGGAGCGTTTGCCGGCGGCTAGATCGTCACTGACCTGATGAAAGTGGGAGCAAAACAGTACCAGGGTCGTGGCCATACCGACGATGGCCGCCAGGGCCCAGCAGCTGCGTGAAAATGTCTGGGCCTGGGCATAGTAGGCGGCCCCCACCCCCAGGCCAAAGCTAATAAAACACAGCGGCTCTCCTAACCCCTGGTACCCCAGACGAAAGGGCGGTCCCTGGTAGAGATATCCCAGGGTGCAGCAAAGCAAGATCAGCCCTACTACGGTGATATCCTGCTGGATCAGCGCAATGGCAACCACTCCGCCCACACCGAGGGCCAAACTGAGATTACCCAGCCAGAAAATCAGGGATTGGTTGTCTGTCAGGTTTACCAAGGAATGGTGCTTGTTTTTATCGATGCCAGTATCGGCATCGTAAACGTCGTTGCTGAGGTTTTCCCACACCAGTAGCAGCACCGCCGACAGCAGAAAAATAGCTAATATCCGGCTATCTAGCTGTCCTGTTTCTACACGGGCCAGTAGGCTACCCACCAGGATAGGTATGACAGCGACGCTGTACATCGGGGGTTTGATGGCGGCCAACCACAAGGATTTTTGCAAGGATTTTTGCCTTGACGCATCGGTGCGATCAGCTGTAGGGGTGGTCATAGGGGGGCTGCAATTATTCAAAAGCCACAGCTAGCATAGCCGTTGGGACGCTTGGGTAGAGGGGGACTTAGCAAATTGCAGGAAACGGCACCCAGGCTCAAACCTGGACCACGGTCACTCCGGTGCCGCCATCCGCTTGCTCAGCCGCATCAAAGCTACGTACCTGGGGATGACGTTTGAGAAATTCTCGCACGCCGCGCTTGAGTTTGCCAGTACCGTGACCGTGGATAATCCAGATGGGGCCAGTGGCGGTGGCGATAAAGTTTTCGAGCTCGGCCTCGGCTTCGGCAACGCGCATACCCCTGAGGTCGATGGTGTTTTTGGAGGTGCGTACAGCAGGGGCAGCGGGCTCTTTAGGGGTGGCTTTGAGGGTAGTGCGCCTTTTTTCTAGAACCTTTTCAGCCGCCGCCTTTGGGGTGAGTGCCTTTTGACCGGCAAGCGATTCGATGTCGCTGAGGTCGACGGTAGTTTTCATCAGGCCAAAACGCACGGCTACTTTACCGTCGGTATCTGGTTCACCGACCACATCGGCGGTCTGCCCACCAAGCCCAATCAGGCGTACCTTTTCACCGAGTTTGGGTCTGTAGTCGGTGACTGTCTTTTTGGCTGGGTGATTGCCCGTGGGCAGCTGCTGCTGGGCAATGGTTTCCACTAGCTCACTGGCTTTTTGAGCCGCTTGGGCGGTGGGGTTGCCCTTTTGCAACTGGCGAATAACCGTGGCAATGTTGGCTTTGGCTTCGGCCACTGCGGCCTGGAGAGCTTTTTCTTGCTCTAGCTTTTGATTGCGTTCCCAGTCTTTGATGGCAGCGGCCCGGCGCTCGATATCAGCTTTTAGTGCTTCGGCCTGGGCGACAATGCCAGCGGCCTGTTCGGCCTGTTCTTCCTGGCGTTTGCGCTGGGCTTCAAGTCCGGCAATCACCTGGTTAACATCGTCCTGCTTGCTGACGCCCACATAGGTTTGGGCGGTGTCGATAACGGTCGAATTTAACCCCAGCCGTCGGGCAATGGTGAGGGCATTGGAACGGCCTGGAATTCCCCACAGCAGACGGTAGGTGGGGGATAGGCTCACGTCGTCAAACTCCACCGACGCGTTTTCAAAGCGTTCATCCTCATACTTAAGCGCTTTGAGTTCGCCGAAGTGGGTGGTGGCGATGGTGAGCCGGGTATGACTAGCGAGGTACTGCAGGAGTGCGATCGCAAGGGCACTGCCCTCCGTCGGATCGGTTCCTGCCCCCACCTCATCCAATAGCACCAACGAATTTGCCGGACGGGCACCGTCTGCCACGGGACTATTCTCAATAGGGCTATGGTCGACAGCGACCGCACCAATAGCCTCCAAAATCCGACCAATCCGACGGATATGGCCTGAAAATGTGGACAAACTTTGCTCAATGGACTGCTCGTCACCGATATCGGCCAAAATCTGGTCAAACCAGGGCAGCTCTACCGGTTCGCGGGCCGGGACAAACAGCCCCACCTTAGCCATTAGGGCCGCTAGCCCCAGGGTCTTAAGGGTGACGGTCTTGCCACCGGTATTGGGTCCGGTAATGGCCACCACCCGAATATCAGGTCGCATGGTGACGTCGATGGGGACCACCTCAGCGCCGTCACCATGGCGATGCTGCCACACCAGCAAAGGATGGCGCAGCTGCCGGAGTACGGTACGCTCGTCAGGCGCACTAAATCGAGGTGGGTTGGCTTCCATCCAAAGGGAGTAGCGGGCGCGGGCCGTGGCAAGGTCCAACGTGGTGACCGTGGCCATCAGCTGCTCTAGGTCGGTGCCAACTTCGGCCACCTGGATGCTCAAACGCTGACGGACCAGCTCTTCTTCGCGGATTTCTTGGCGCTCTAGCTGGCGCATCCGGTTGCCAAACTCGACGATACTCTGGGGCTCAATGTAAAGAGTGGCCCCGCTAGTGGAAACATCATGGACAATGCCAGGGATGGCCTCTTTTTGCGGGGCTTTGACCGGAATGACAAAACGCCCGGCCCGCTGGGTAATCAGGGTCTCCTGGAGGGCACCGGTCTGGCGCTGCATGATGCGCTGTAGCTTGGCATGGAGGGCATCATGGGTACTTTTAATACTTTTGCGGATACCGGCAAGCTTGGGATTGGCTCGGTCGGTAACCTTACCGCGATCGTCAATACAGTGGTGGATTTCCTTTTCCAGCTCTGGATAGGTGCGCAGCTGGGCCACCAGGGTTTGGAGGACGGGAAAGTCGTCTTCCCCTTGGGCATCAATGGTGCGGCGCAGCTGGCGAGCACCGGCCAGGGTGGTGGCGATCGCAAGCAGCTCCTCACCGGTCAAGATGCCCTGGAGCCGGGCTCGCTCCAGGGCATCACCGATGTCCTGGATACCCCGAAAATTGAGCGGAGCGCTATCCTCTAGGCGATAGGCTTCGCGGGTTTGGGCTAGCAGCTGTTCGCTCTGGGTCTGGCGGGTGGGAATGGCACCATGGCGGGCCGCAAGGGCACCCAGCTTAGTGGCGGCAAAGGTGGCTAGCTGCTGACAAAGGCGGGGCCATTCTAATAAATCTAGGGTTTCAGACTGGATCAAGGGTGATGGAAAAACGCGATGCTCTAGGTGGGATAGTTGTGAGAGCTGAGCTGGATGCTTATCTAACTATATAGCGTCTATTTTAAGAATATGCTGCCGTCTGATCTACTCATCCATCGTCCTCGGGGGGATTCTATCGATGCTAAACAGCTGCCGCTAGGTCAGTGGAGTGCGATCGCAGCCAATCTGATTGCCCTATTCCAGGCTACCGTAGGCGATACCCAAGGCAGTCTCAACCAAAAACTTCAAGAACTCGAAGGTGAAGATACCGACTACCGCATCAAGCGCGGGCTAGCCCATATTTTACGCAGCAGCTTTAGCACCTTTGATATTATCAGCCCCCTTGAACCGCAGGATTTGCGCCAGCAAGTATTTGCCCTGGCCGCCGCTAGCGCCCCTTCCCCCAAGGCGGCCCGGCAGCACCTAGAGCGTTTGGCTAACCAGCTTACCCAGGCCCTAGACAAAGATGTTGAACCTGTTCACATTCAACAGGGGCTGTATGCCGATCTCAAAGAAAACCGCATTCTGACCGAGTTTGATGCGCCCACGCCAGAGGCGCTGATCCATCGGTACAACCTGTCCCAGGTACAGGGCATTTTTTACCGGGCCAGCCATGTTGTCTTACACCTGCATCGTAACGACCCTGGTGAATACAAGCTGATGTTTCGCTACCTCAAGCTGTTTCGACTTATGACCTATATTGAAGGCGAAGCCGACCAGGGATTTACCATCACCATTGATGGTCCCGCCAGCCTATTTAAGGCGAGCACGCGCTACGGTCTCGACATAGCTAAGCTGGTGCCCGCCATTTTGCATGTGACCCGCTGGCACCTCAGCACCACCCTCCAGTGGAAAGACAGCTATACCAAAGCCATTTCTAAAAAGTCCTATGCCCTCACGTCGGAGTGCAACCTGGTCAGCCACTATCCGCCAGGCAAACCCTACGACAGCATGGTTGAGGCGGCCTTTGCCGAACGCTGGGCCGGGTTGGTCAAAAAAGGAAAAACCCAGTGGCAGCTAGAGCGTGAGGTCGAGCTAATTCCCCTTCCTGGAAGCGTGATGATTCCTGACTTTCGTCTGGTACACCCCGATGGTCAGGTCTACCTTTTAGAAATAGTTGGCTACTGGCGACCCGACTATCTACGCAAAAAGTTTGCCCAGGTCCAAAAATCAGACTGTCCCAATTTGATTTTAGCCATTTCAGAACGCTTAAATCTTGCCAAGGCAGGCATTGACCTTAAAAACGTACCGGCCCAAATTGTATGGTTCAAAAATAAGCTTCAGCCCAAACCTCTATTGGATCTATTGGAGCAGCTTTGGCAAGATAGATCATCAATGTGACCAACGATTGCCGTCTTTGTTCGTATACTTAATGGGTTAGAGCCGCCCACCTGCACTGCTGCATCAGAGGTAATTAGGTCACCTGTGTGCCCAGTCGTTATTTGAGTTATTGCCTGAAAACAACTGAATTCGTATTATTAGCTGGTCACTTTTAATCTAGCCCTTAAATTTGGGCTCAATAGCACTTGAGAAACCCTACCTACTCCCTGCATTATGACCACGGTTTTGATTGTGGATGACAGCTCAACCCTACGGGAGATGATCTCTGGTCTCTTGGTCAAAGCGGGTATGACTGTATTGGAAGCCGAAGATGGTGAAAAAGCTAAGGCCATGATCACATCAAAACCTCCCGATCTTGTGGTTCTTGATATTGTCATGCCAAATATGAATGGCTACGAGCTGTGTCGGTGGGTGAAAAGCAACGGTCCCACCAAAGATGTGCCCGTTGTGATCTGTTCGTCTAAAAATGAAGACTTTGACCGCTATTGGGGTATGAAGCAGGGAGCTGATGCCTACATTGCTAAACCGTTCCGCCCGGCCGAAATGGTAGAAACGGTCAAGCATTTACTACGGGGTCGCTAAATCGCCGGAGTTACAGATTGAATTTGTTTGTCTGATACTGTTTTGTGCCCCCTAGACCGCCCCGCTGCCCAGGGCGTATGATTAATCAGATTTATTCCGTCCTTAGGACCTGATTAGCATTTCCCATGGCAATTCAGCTGCGGATTCACGTTCCACCCCACCCGTTAATCAAACATTGGCTCGGTGTTTTGCGGGACGTCAACACCCCTTCCGCTGTATTTCGCAGCGCTATGACCGAAATGGGGCGCTGGCTCACCTACGAAGCAATTCGTAACGATTGGTTACCCACCATAGATACCACCCTAGAAACGCCCTTAGCTCCCTGCCCTGCCACCTTTATTGATCCCGAGATGCCGCTGATGGTAATCCCAATCCTGCGGGCAGGACTGGCCCTGATGGAAGGCGTCCAGGCAGCATTACCCACGGCCTCGGTCTATCACCTTGGCTTTGTTCGTAACGAAGAAACCCTCGAAGCCAGCTGCTATCTCAACAAGCTGCCTGAGCACGTTGACCCTAATACCCGCGTGCTGATTAGTGAGCCCATGCTGGCAACGGGCGGTACCATGATGGCCACCATGGCAGAACTCGTAAAGCGCGGTGTCGATCCCTCTCTGGTGAGGGTGGTATCAGTGGTGACGGCTCCCCCGGCGCTGCAAAAGCTAGCCGAGGCCTATCCGCAGCTTGTAATTTATACAGGTATCATTGACGAAGGATTGGACGAAAATGGCTTTATCGTTCCAGGACTAGGGGATGCCGGCGATCGCACATTTGGTACCAATTAGTCACTTTAGTCATGACACACCATGAGTCAATCAAATAATTTCACCAGTGGTTTTTTTCTAGGGGCCTTTTTGGGTGGCCTAGTGGGCGGCGTGGCTGGCGTGTTGGCCGCTAATCGTATGTACCGCAACGATCCTGAGGCAGATGTTAGCTTTGGTCGTCTGTCAGACGAAATCAAACAAAACCTGGCCGATATGAGCAGTGACGAGCGCATGGAAGTTGCCCGTCGCGGCCTTGAAGATAAAATCTCTGAACTCAATGCGGCCATTGAAGACGTGCGTCAGCAGCTGGGCACAACCAACGGTCGGGCGACTGACTATGGGGCCACCATTGATTCGTAGGTGGCTTTAGTCCGAGGGTAGCAGGTGTCCTCCTAGCTGAGTGGCTTAGGGGTTTTCGGATGTCAACACCTCACTAAGTTTGTAGTTGAAGGCTAATCTTAAAAGATATCTAACTTAACCGGTCTTTTAGGTTAGAAAATCATCAGCTACACTGATTACCAGACCTTAGAGTTATATTCTGACTTCCCACAAGGTAGAATACCTATGCTTCAAATCATTCCCGCCGCGCTAGCCCAGTTTATTAGTATTTATCTAGCCCTGCTATTGGTGCGGGTGCTGCTGACCTGGCTACCTAATTTAGATTGGGGAAATCCCTTCCTATCCGCCCTCAGTCAGATTACCGATCCGTATTTGAACCTGTTTCGGTCAGTTATTCCGCCCCTGGGTGGTATTGATTTTTCTGCGATTTTGGCATTTATTGTGCTTCAGTTTGTGCGCAGCGCTTTACTGCAAGCAACCTATGCCCTAGCCGCAGGTAGCTATATGGCCTATTCAAGTTTTTAAACCCCACGTTTTGACGATTGGTGGCGGGTCGGCATTGGGGCTATTCCCAAAGATTTTTCTCAAAAAGCAGAGGGGGAAGAAAACACTTCCCCCTCTGCTTTTTGGTCTACCTCAAAATGGTCCCTCATCTATTCGTCCCTGACGTCGTACTTTGCCAACAAAACCAGAGGCCTTAAACTGCTTTAACTTGAGCGGTGGGGGCTGATTTGCCGCCACTGACACACGAATTTGAAAATCACTTTCACCGGGGGGGACGTACTCTACACCCCCAAGTCGTCCCCGATTTTGCATGACCGGATTGTTATTTTTGTCATAAATGCGCCCAAAAACATCCGCATTGAGAATGGGCTTACCGGAATTATTGGTGAGTGTGCCTGTGATCAAATAGCAGGTTGCCCTACCCAGGCTCCCGGACACAACCATGCCCTCAGTATATTCTGCAGGGCATGCCTCATAGGCCACGTCAGAGACATCTAGGGAGGTCATGGCCTGGGCTGGTGGAGCCACGATCAGCCCAAAAAATGCGATTACAAATGCGACAAGGGTTGCACGAAAGGCCATGGAAAAATCAGGGTAGGGGTATGGGGGGTATTGCAGCAGCGCTACCGGTCGGTGACTATACCTATGGGTGCAACTGTAGCTAACCTATGGCCATGGTAGCGGGTCTGCGGTGCCAAAAAACATACTCCGATTGGAAACTGTTCGGTCCACCCCGATGGAAGAGCCGCTGCTATCCGCTAGACCGTTTGCTGACGATTTGGCAATACCCACACTAAAACGGGGGTTAGTAAAACCATAGCTAACGATAAACTAAGGCAAATCCAAAGACCTTGAATTTGAGTAGGGGTCATGACGATTTCTCCAAAAAAGCGAGATAGTGGGATCAAACGTAGCTATGCCCAATGGCAAGCAATACAAATTACAGAGCCTACCTAGGGAATTCCTGAAAAGAAAAGCCGTTTGATAAAAACTGTAAGGACTGCTTAGGCGATTGCACACAAATAAAATCCCAGACAAGAAGCAGTTGGGCAAGATCCTCCCCTTGGTAAGGGGAGGTGCCGTAGGCGGAGGGGTCTTCGGTCGCTAGCGCTAGAGGTCGAAGACCCCTCCCTGACGGTTCCCCTTGTCAAGGGGAACCAGCTATTGCCAAGCTTCAGAAAGGTTTCTTATTTTCACGCACATCCCTTACTTTATCTGTACAAACCGGTCGGCTGCCATGTGGCGGAGCCGCTGAATATCCTCTCTGCGAGAAATAGATAATGGTACGGTGGCTTTGATGGACTGGATCAGC
>JBCCAQ010000079.1:0-18038 GCA_039814735.1 Cyanobacteria bacterium P01_A01_bin.15 | reverse complement strand
CGCACCCGCCGGGTCAAAATCGCCATAACCTCATTGGGGCGACCGGTGGCCAGGGGGCGGCTCCAGTCGTTGGGTTCGGCGTACTGTTTGGTGTGCAGATCTAGAATAGTGCGCTGCACGGCGGTGAGACTGCCCAACAGCAGGTGCCGCACGTCCTCAAAGTCGTGCTCTGGGAGTGGTTCTACTGAGCGGGTAGGGGAAACGGTGGACGCTATTGCGCCCTGGTTGGCATCTTGAAACATGAGTTCTGATCTCCTAGGTAAACAGGTAGGAAAGCAGAACCCAAGGAGCTTAGCCACGCCGCAGAAACTGCGGTTGCTGAGGTTAAGGTATACACCACCATTAGCGCCGATAAAAAGACCAGCACCCGATGGAGATGTCTCAACGTTCAGCAATGCCCAACTGTAGTGTCGGTGAGCGGCTGAGGCATAATAAGCCTAGCTCGCAAACTGGATACGTCAGTTTGGGGGTGATGCGGTTGGTAGGTGGGCAAACACCTGCTGACCGCGCTAAGTCATTGAGTTCTGTAGGACAGCCACGATAGGGATATCAGCGACCTAAAAGAAACGATACGGGTAGCGCTGTGCATCAGTCAAGTCGTTAGCATAGATTTTTCTGGACGTAATCTAGAACGGTCTAGAGAGATGAACATCCATCGGGCGCTTGCGTTTTGTAGCAGAGGTTGATTTTGCAGCATCCACAAAAAATAAGGGAAGTAAGCCTACGCTCCCCTCCCCTATCAGCCCTAAATCAACAGACCTAACCGTCAGACAACAGATCACCACCGCCAAAGCCATCGGTACCCTCAACGGCATCCGATGCGTCGAGCAAATCTCCCTGTAAATCACCACCGCCGAAGCCAGCCGTACTCGGCATAGCCGCCGCACGGGTCGTCCTAGAACCGCTGCTCACCTCAATATCCACCAGTCTGAGGCCCTTACCCGCTAGCTCTTGCCACTTGGCGCGAAAGCTAGACCAGCTGGCAATTGGCCCACAGGTAGTGCCCCCCCGATTTGGGTAGCCAGATTCCTGAGTAGTTTCCAGGCGTTAACGCCAGTGCTTGGGAAATCAGCTGACGCAAATTAGGCCGATTACCGATTCTTTCTGTGCGGGGACGGGTGGGGGCATCCTGCTGCGGGGTGCCAGTGCGGCGTAGCAGCTGGATTGCCTGGGTAGAGCTAAGCAACGGTAAATTAGCCGCTTTCAAAATACCCTGAACACATCCCAGTGCCCCAGTCACAATCGGTGATGCACTCGAGGTGCCGCTAAACAGAGCGGTGGCCGTTGGCATTGAAAACGCCACCGCGCTGACATTGGCATCTGGACAGATGCCGGTGACCCCATAGCTGTTGCGATATGGCTAAAGTTCCAGCCCCATTCTAGATCGATGATATTAATACCGCTGCCGGTGCCCCCCTTAAAGGTCCAGGCATGGGGTACATCAATCCCTTCTGGGGAGGCGTTTAGACAGCCTTGACGGCTGACAAAGTTGGGCGTAGCTGGCGGCGCTTCATCCGCCAGCGGGCTCATGTTGTTGATACCCATTGCGGCTTCTTGCTGTGGCCGACTTAGGGGCATCACCGCTAGCTCCGCCGCCGGTTTTACATAGGCTGCTTCAATCGTATCTTGTTCAATCAGCCGAGCCGCTAATCGATCTAGGGTTTTATCGGCGGCTTGAACACAGTAATAAACAGCCGGGTTAGAATCAGACTCTCCAGCGGTTGGAGCCGATGCCGCTTCTTGTTCTAAACGCGCTCTTTATTGGCCCCAAACAACAGCTCCAGGGTGGCATTCTCTGACGTTAGTAAATCATTTTAAGGCAGTTGTATCAGCCCCTGCCCTAGAAACCACGCTGGGACCGCTGGTGCGTAACTGCACCTCAGGCTTAGCGATCACAATCAATTCTCGACGTAGGGGCAGCCCCTGGTTAGGGTCTATCTGAGAGTTGTTGTCTGTCGTTGTCATATCTCCGCTTCCTTATCTTTTCAGGTTCAATATCCGTTGGCTAATGTCTCAACTGTAGAAGCGAGGATAGGAACCGGCAGTACCCATGACGGTATCTTTTGGTAGCGTAAGATACATAAAATCTGGACTAAAGCGTCTAAAACAACCTGTCGGGACTATATTTTTATCCAGCTGCTGGTACGTTGCTGCAAAAATTTGTCACCATAACAAAGTAGCGTTGCCAATGCTAGGGGATAAAGATTTTATGAGATCTAAAAGTTAATGCTGGAGAGACGTTCCATGGAACGTCTGTACATCCAATCGTGGAGCCTAATTAATTTTGTTTCCTAAGTACATATCAATCTGTAAAGCGGTGGAGATAGCGGGTGACTAACGTTATTGATAGGGTTGTCCTCAGCCTAGCGGTGCCTCTCCTGGGCGGACTGCTAGCGTTGCCTGCCAGCGCAGCGCCCCCAACGGTACCCACCAAACTAACCGTCGCACCAGCACAAAAATGGCCGCGCCCCGCCCCTGACCAGCCCATCGAGCTAGTGCTCCAGCTCAGCGAGCGTCAGCTCCACGTCTACCGAGGCGACACCCTAGAAACCACATTTCCCGTCGCTGTGGGTCGCACCGGCTGGGAAACCCCCACCGGCACGTTTGAAGTGTCCTACATGCTAGAAAATCCGGGCTGGACCAATCCCTTTACCGGGGTACAAATGCCGCCCGGACCCCAGAATCCCCTGGGGGAACGATGGATTTCATTTTGGACCGATGGCCAAAACGAAATTGGTTTCCACGGCACCCCCAACCGCGAATCCATCGGCCAGGATGCATCCCACGGCTGTGTCCGCCTTTACAACGAACATGTCCGTGAGCTTTACGACCTGGTCAGTCCTGGAACGCTGGTGACGGTCCTGCCCTAGCCTTTTACAGCCAGCGCGCTTCCTCTGCCCATAGCGGGTTTTGCGCCAACGCGACCTTACCAGAGGCCCCTTGGGCTATTTGTCGGTGCGTCAGCATCGGGGGTAGCTTCATCGCCGGTCGGTTCTGCGGTCGGTTCCTCCGCTGGTTCTTCTGCTGGCTCCTCCGCTGATTCCTCCACTGGTTCTTCTGCAGTGTCTGCCGGTGTGGGTTCGTCGGTGATCTCCCCAGTCACCTCATCCGTAGGACTTTCCCCAAGGCTCTCGGTCGGCTCACCCCCCGCTGGCTCGATTGGAGTTTCATCGGTGGGAACCGTGTCTTCGGCTGTGGGCGCGGTCTCTGAGCCATCGGTTTCGGGTAGGGGCTCGGCGGGTGCTTCTGGCTCGGGGGCGGGGGTGGGGTCGGGAGCCCCTTCAAATTCGCCCTCACCGGCGGGTGGCGTGGGGGTGGGTACATCCTGGGTGTAGCCGACGGGGGCCGTACCCACGATAAAACCGACGGCTGAGACGGCGGCTAACAGTAGTTGGACCTTGGAAAAGCGGTCTTTTAGAAAAGCCATGGCTGCATCTCCTGGATAGGTAAACTTAAGAATCGGGTAGATCAAGCGGGGTGCGATCGCAGGTCAAATCGCCCTCCACCAAGCGTCCCTGTTGCCAAATTCCGGATTCTGAGGTGCCATCGGCAAAAATATACACGCCTTCGCCGTTGCACTTATTAAACTCAAAATCACCAATATAGCGATCGCCGTTTTCCAGCTGCCAAACGCCCCGACCGCTAAATAAATCGTTACTAAACTGACCCACGTAGCGGCGACCGTTTTCAAACACAAAGGTACCGCAGCCGCTCCGCTGACCGTCGCGGTATTCGCCATGGTAGCGGTTGCCGTTGGAGTAAACCATGCTGCCCCGACCGTTGCCGGGTTTGCCATCGCTAAACGCGCCATAAAACTCGGTACCGTTTTGATAGATGTGGTCGGGCTCGGCCAGTGTGGGCAATACCTCGGGTTCATTACACACCAGGTCCATGGTAACGGTGCCATCGGCGGTGACAAATCTTGGAGTTCTTGGACGGATGGCAAAGTAGATAAGCGTAGCGGAGAGTGCGATCGCAATATTGATTGCGATCGCACCCAGTATCAACGGCAGTCGCGATATCGACTTTGGATTTGACCCAGGCGGCACCTGGGGAACCGGTGGAGTCACCAGCGAGCGGTGCTGAGCCGCCACATTGGGCCAACCGTCTAGACAGGTCCCCTGCAAACGGGCGTTGGTAAAGTTAGCACCCCCAACAACCGTATCGGACAGATCCGCCTGGGATAGATTGGCATCGATAAAGTTACCCTCCTGCAGATTAGCCGCTGCCAGACTTGCTCCCTGAAAGTTGGCATTATTGGCATAGACGCCGCTAAGATTAGCATCGCCCAGATCGGCCCCTTCCAGATTGGCCCCAATCAAACAGGCACGGCTAAGATTGGCCCGCTGAAAATTGATACCCTGCAGCGACTGCTCAAATAAATAGGCACTCTCCAGCTCAGGACACTCATCAGGATGCTCCAAACGCCAGCGGTTCCAGGCATCCACCCCCTGCTCAATAAGTTCTAAATAATTGATCGCTGCTACCATGTCAGCCTCAATGCACCGTGACGCCCGAGCCGTCAATAACTGATGTTTGCCAGTGGTCAGTCAACACAACTTTCTGGCCACATCCCCTGGACACTATTCTGAGAGAAATAGGGACCAATGACAAATAGTCGTAACTACGTAAACCCCACGCTGCCAGCGCGCAGCTACGGTACCACAGTCGCAAATACCATCACTCTAAAATAAACGGTTCCCCCACAGCCTCAGTAAGGACGCCTGGGCAAACTGTCACACTGCCATCGGTCACGCAGTGACGACCTTCTAGATGGCGGTACGCAACGGATCAAATCGGCAGCGCTTAATATGCGCCCTGCGAATACGTCAGCTCATAGCTGTGGGAATAAACCTCGAATATGAGACCAAACGGATCTTCGACATAAACCATCTTGTAGGGTTTCTCACCCGGATAGTACTCACGGATCGGCATTCTTTAGCTTACCACCGTGGGCGACTATCTTTTCTACGAGACCCTCGATATCTGGATCTTGTACACAAAAGTGAAAGGTGCTCGTTTTCCAGTATTCAAAATCTGTTGGTTTCTCGTTGTTTTTGAATTCAAACATTTCCACACCAATTCTATCGCCGGTAGACATATGAGCAATTTTGAACGAACCCCAGCCAGAGCCAAAGACGTCGATACACATTTGACCGATGGGTGTTTCAGACTCTTCGGTGATTACAGTTGGCTTCATAATCAGATACCAACCCATGACGACACTATAAAATTCAACAGCTTTTTCTACATCGGGAACAGAAATACCGATATGTGAGAACGTTCTTGGATAGTTGCTCATGGCTTTTTCCCTATACCATCTGCACTGACACTGTGTCAGGCAATGTCAACCAGTTCAAGTGCATTGCAAAAACTGTTAAGACTATTCAGTAAAGCGTTGTAATAGGGGTAAGCGTCGTCTCGTTCATTCTGTAGACGGTCGTACAACGTTAGTTCTGGTTCTGGCATTAGATGATTTTTGGGAAAATGTAAGCCTGCTTCGGTTAGGCGAGTTGATGCGATCGTAATCAACAATGCTCCCACCGTATCAGATTTACCATTGCGTAAATCCTCAAGCCCAGGCAAAATCAACTCGGCTCCCGGCAACTCTTTGAGATCCATAGCTATCCTTCTAACGATGTCTGTTCAACAAATGTATTCACCCTCTCTTTTAGAAGCTCAGGGTCCAGCGACGGGAAGCGGATTAGTTCAGGTTCGACAGCTTCAAAACAAGTACGTAAATCTCCTACTGAAAACAGTCCCTCTCTGTACATAGCTCGAACATCGTTGAGATCACGATCGTATCCCCTTGATAGTTTAGACAGCGCCTGGGCGGTAAAGTCATAGTGATAAAAGGATATCTGGCCACGCTTTCCAATAAATAGGCTTCTATCACGCCATCCTGGAAGCGGCGGCAAAAAATCCTGGGGAGATGCTAATTCAATGTTGATATTCAAGTCTCGCTTGAGTTTGGCAATGGCCTGAAAAATACCTGGAGGCTCAGGATCTAGCCGAATATCAATATCAACGGTAGAACTACGCCATCCAATCAGTAAAGCGCTAGCACCTCCTGTAAAATAGATAGAGCCTGTACCACGAGCTTCACGGCCCAAGATGGTCATAAGTTGTTCTATCTTTTCAGGGTCAATATTGGAACGCATGGTGGGTGAAGATCATAGTTGCTGTATGTAGTGCAGAATTCGTGAGGTGGGCAGCTATGCTTGGGTCACCATAACTATCTACCAAGACTGATTAGCGCCCAACATTGTATCCTTATGGATTAGTTAGTTAGCGCTTTTTCAATGGATTCGGCAGCCGAACTGACATAACCGAACTCTTCTCAACAGTAATTTTAGTGACTTTTTCGACCTGATTTATCACATTACGCATCCGTGAATCGATACGATCTTCTTCGTCTCCTGTCCACCAGAAAACAGCCTCATGTTTATACATTTCATCTAAATGTTTCTGAAACGCTTCCTCTGACATTGTTACTCTACCTTGCCTTTGCCAGTAGTGAGTGCCAAGCATACGTGCAGAGCTGAAAATTTTGCCTAGAATCCTATCCAATTCCGTGAATGGTTCGCCTGCTTGTATACCAAAAGCAGCCATGAAACGATACTTTATAGAGCGAAGTTCAGCAAACAATTTTTTTCGCTTTTGATATCGTTCAAAAACTACGTAAGCTTGATCCAGTAGTTGTGATTCTGCTTGGACTTCATTTTCGGCACGTTTACGAGTCTTTCCCTCACATCCATAAGATATGGGATTTCTGATTTCGCGTATAACGTCCTCTGCTTCATAAAACATGGCCAAAACCGATTCCGCTAATTCTATTTGTCGTTTCCCAATGAATTCTCTTTTCCAAGCAGCGACACCTGATACAAATGAAAGTGCAGCAATCGCTACAGACACTGAAGTTATTGCGTTAGCGATGTTCATATATTCTGAGTATACAAAGATCGACTCAAGCTTCTGAAGCAAGAGTGAGGTTGCGATAGACTTGCTCTATGGGGAATTTGAGGTTGATGCTTTTTAGTTCAATCACATCGCCTTCCTGGTAGTTAAGAATGATCCATTCACCCGTATCTTTTTTATGATACAAATCCATTTCTATACGAGTAGAACTGACTAACAAATAGTCTTGTAGCATTGGATTATTACGGTACATTCTAAACTTACCGCCACGATCATAGGCTTCAGTACTCTCGGATAAAACCTCTACGATTAAACAAGGATGGGTGAAATAGTTGACCGCATTTTTATCGCGCTCATCGCAGGTGACGCTGGCATCTGGATAAGTATAGTTATTAGTCCCGAAGATATTGACTTTGATATCGGAATTGCCTGGAATGCAGCTGCTACTGTCCAAGTGACTATCGAACATGGCAGTAAAGCGAATAGCAATGCGACCGTGGTTAACGCTGCCGCCGCTCATTGCATAGATGCGACCGTCAATATACTCGTGTTTGTCGGTCTGTTTTTCTTCCCAGGTGAAATACTCTTCGAGAGTAAGTTTGGGAAAATCGTCTTTTGCCGCAATCATGATCAACCAGCGCTTAGTTAACTGTTTTGGCTTATGGAACTTTCTCCACAATAGCTAACTATGATGATTTCGGCAGGCCATTCGGAATGGTAAATTGCCGATCTGTGTAACAGTAATCGTTGCCTGCCATGCGGCCAATGGGAGCAAGCTTTTGAGTGTCAATGCGATAGTTCTCATCCATGAGGTCATCGCGAACAAACCAGTGGATCACTTCACCAATCACTAAATTAAACGTGCCAACCGGCACAATCTGCATTGTTCGACATTCAAAGGCGACGGGGGACTCTGCCACTCTGGGTGCTTTTACAAGCTGGCTAGAAACTGTTGTTAGGTCAATATGATCAAACTCAGAGTCACCGTAGGGCATCGGTTCTGATGCTTCGGCAACCTGACGGATATAGGGTTCAACGGCCAAGTTAATCACATACTCTCCTGTGCCACCTTCACTAACCGGTCGCACATTGCGCAGCGTATCCTTTTCAGACCCATCCGGTTTGGGTGCAACGCTAAAGGCCAAGGCTACGGGCTTATGACCTACCGCATTGAAGTAGGAAAAGGGGGCTAAGTTTGTCTTGCCGGTTGGGGAAATGCTGGAAACAAAGGCGATGGGGCGCGGTACTACAGTGCCAATCAGCAGCTTGTAGCGCAGTGACGGATCCAGCGATTCGGGGTTGATTTCCATAGAATGTCCTTAGTAAAAATGAAATACATTGCTGGCAGGCCTTAGTAGCAGGGCCTCTCCGCATCTAGAAAATGCAGCTTATTTTCAGATTAGTCAGTCAAATTTTGCCCCTTGACGCGAATGAGCCAGGCGGCTTACTCTATCTCCAAGGCCATGATTCCTGTCGTCGCCTTAACTCAGAACTCAATAACTAGCACCACCAGCGAGTGCTACCAACACTACGCTGATGGCTGACTTCCCGGATTACACAGCAATCCAGGTCGCTGGGGCTATTATGCCTTAGCCACCCTGATTAGCGAAATATCTCTGAGGAGTGGCTAGGGATTGGGTTCTGGTCCACCCAAGCTCCCTTTTGGTCAAAACGACCAGTCCAAGGGGCTATATTCACTTGGAGACCAGACCCATGTTTAAAGATCCAAACCAGGACGCCGATGCGTTCAACTTTCAGCACGAGCCCGCCCCTGAGCAGCTGCTCGAGCATGAGACCGTACGTCATATGCTGTTTGGTAGCCTGACCGCCGTGCGCAACACCATTACGCTGTTGCACAAGCTCAACTACGCTGAACCCAACGATTGGAGCAAGCCCCTACCCACGGGCAGGCCCAATGAAGTGATGGCCATTTTGACCCGACGAGTACGGGTTGATTAGGGCATTTAGCCCATAGTTGCGACCTGGTGGTGATGTGGCATGCCAGGTTGCAACTGTAGGTTTGTCGTAGACAACTGTCGAAAAATATCAGGAGGTGAAAAAATATGGCCGACGGACGCTTGATTTTTCGCTATGACCAGGAGGGCGATATTCTATATATTGACCAATGTGCTCCCTATGCAGAGCAGGAGTCAGAGGAAATTGGTGACGAAATTGTAGCTCGGCTAAATCCAGAATCTGGAGCTGTCGAAAATGTAGAAATTTTATTTTTCTCAAAACGACTTGCCGCTAATGAACAGCTAGAGTTACCCATTGAGATGGATTTACGCTTGGCCAGTTAATAGACTTATCGCCCTATTAAATTATCACCTCGACTAGGGGACGAAACTGTTGGTCTAGTTCAAGGCGCGCGCTCAGTAAGGTGGGAAATGGTCGACTGCCGTAGTCTTTGCCTACTTCTAACGGAAAAATATCTGTTTCTTCCAACGACGTCCACACTCCACCAGCGGCTTGGCTAATGACCCAAACGGCGGCAATGTCCCAAATTTTGGGGGTGGCTTCTACGGCACCGAGGCTAATGCCAGCGGCGACCATCAGCAGATTGTAGGTGGCGACACCCAGCATCCGAATTTTGCAGGGGAAAGGCTTTTGTAACACCTTGAGACTGCGGGCACAGAGGCTAAAAAACTGACTGCCCGCAGCGGCATCTGAAGAAGTATAAATGGGCTCACCATCGAGAAAGGCACCGCTGGGTCCCGCTAGGCCAGAGTTACCCATATAAAAACCGTGGAACCGCTGGTCTAGGGTGGGAATGTACACATGGCCAAAGACAGGGGTGCCTTTGTAGAGCAGCCCCAATGAGATTCCCCATAGGGGCACGCCTCGGGTAAAGTTGGTGGTGCCGTCAATGGGGTCAATAATCCAGCAAAAGTCCTGTTCTGGGAAAATATGGCTATCTTCTTCGCTGAGGACGCCGTGGTCTGGCAGCTCATTGTGTAACCGTCGGCGCAGTTCGCCATCGGCCCATTTATCGGACTGGGTGACGAGGCTGCCGTCAGCTTTTTCTTCGGCGGTGGCGCTGCCAAAGTCTTTGAGCAGCTGGGAGCCGACGACGGTGGTTGTAGTTTCAGCCACGGTGAGAATATATTGCCAGTCTGGGGTCATGGGGTTAGTCCATATCACTTTCTAGGGCGGTTGCGATCGCACTCTTGGCCGATGTTTGAAACTCTCGAATATTCACCCGGTTAACAATGGCAATCGACACAATCATACCCACGGCCTGGGTACCAAACACCAGCCCGTAGGCTGGTAGCAGCTGGTCTTCAGGCACCGGCGCACCGGCTAGGGTTTCCATCATGCCCTTACCCAAGGACAGCAAGCCGCCCCCCAATACCGTTGACGTGCCGCGGGCAATCGCCTGGGCCAAACCCCATGCACCAATAAAGGTACCGGCCACCTCCGCCACCGTCAGATCCAACATCAGCAAAATAGAGCCCGTGGTGAGAACGCCCGAAGCGAGGCCAAACAGCCCCACAGCTGCCATCAGCAGAGCGGGGTTGCGGGTCGCTCCGACGCAGATTAGCAGGGTCAGACAAAACGCTGCCCACAGACAGCCCAGCTTGATGGTGCGCTTTTTACCCAGCCTAGGAGACAACCAAAACCCTGTGCCCACGATGCCAAACAGAGTGCCCATGCCAAAGTAGGCATTGAGTTTAGTTGTATCAGCAATCTTCATGGCAAAAATTTGGCCGCCGTAGGGTTCGAGCACCGCATCCTGCATAAACAGGCTGAGGCACAGCACCAACAAAAATAAAAAGAACAGCCCGGTCTGACGGCTGGCGGTCAATATCTTGATCGCGTCCCTAAAGGTAATCTGCTCGTCGCGCTGGCGGTTGCGCTGCTGCAGCCGTGAGTATTTTTTTTCGATGCCATAGGTGCTGAGAATGGCTAGGCCACACACAATCGCTGGCGCGATAATAAACAATCGGTTGATGGAGCTACGTAGCTGGTCCAGCGTCGGTGTATCCCCCAGGGAGCTGAGCACAATAACCGTAATCGCAACACCAGAGACAATGCCCACCATCAGCATGCCCCAGCTAATTCCCACCAGTTTGGGCTGGGTTTCATCGTCCGAGACATCAACAAGTAGGGCCGTAAACGGTGTCGACGTTGCTGATAGCGCCAGACCATACAGGGCAAACACAAAGGCCAGCAGCCCCACCCAGGGGTACAGCTCGCTGCCCCAGCCCGAGGTTTCTACACGAGCGCCAATCTGCCAGACAATTTGCACGGCGATAAAGGCCGTTACCGCCATGGAGACTATCCCCAGCCAGATATAGCCGCTGCGGTGGTAGCCAAACAGGGGTTTGGCATCTGACATCTGGCCGATCCATACCCGGGCCGGGGCCATAAACTGATGCACTGCGATCGCACCCGCTGTCACCAGGGCAGGCACCCTGAGTTCGTCGATCATGACGCGGTTGAGCACCCCCAGGGTGAGCAGCGACATGATGCCAAGGCCCATGTTAAAAACCCCCAGGCGCAACATGGGCCACAGGCCAATGTTGGGGACGGCCCGATCGGGCGCTGCATAGCTATTGGTCAGGTCTGAACTGCTCATAGCCGTTGACTTTCTAAAAGGACTTACTCGCACGTACTAACCAGCTTAAACGCGAATAGCCCAAGCGACATAGAAAGCCAGTCCTCTCAACCAGCCAAAAAAAGCGGCAGGGATATCCCTGCCGCCATGGCCAAATCAAGAGAATTAGAAAAGAATCACAGCAGTCAGACTGCAGGCGCAATCAGGTATTCCCAACTGATCACGCCAGCATTCTCACTAGGCCGCAGGTGTAACGTTGACCTTAACCACCTGGTTACGCAGCTCAGCCGCCTTGGGCACATTCAAGGTCAAAATGCCGTTGGTATAGTCAGCGCTTACCTGCTCATGGTCAATGGCCACAGGCAGATTGACCGTCCGATGGAAGCGACCATAGCGACGTTCGCGGCGGAGGGCCTGATGGTCTTCACCCATTTCAACAGCATTACGCTCACCGGTGAGCGTAATGCTCTTACGGCTGGCCTCGATGTTGATATCATCGGCGTTAAGACCCGGCAGCACCACCTCTAGGACGTAGTTGTCACCCGCATCGACTAGATCCACGGCGGGTATCCAATCTGTTGTAGCGGGGGTAAGATCTTCAAAAATGGTATCAAGCTGTTGCTTGATGGTTTCAATTTCTTGGAACGGTTGCCAGTAGCGTACGATCATGGGTTGTTTCCTCAGTTCGCGATTGTGTTGATGCAGGCAGAGAAGAGAGAGTTTTCTGTTCGGCTGTATGCCTGCGTTTGCCTTACAGTCACCATGATGCCCTACGGGACTAATCGCACCCAGGGGAGAGAACCCTACCGACGATTAGGGCTTGCCGAAGGTGGCGCTAATCCGAGAGAGAACCGGGGGGAGAGAACCCTACTACTTGGATCGGTTGACCGTAAGGGGAGATATGGTTAACCGTAGGTAGAGCGGTTAAAAACTATGGCAAAAACAGCATTGATTACGGGCGCGTCTGGCGGTATTGGTTACGAACTGGCCAAGGTATTTGCCGCCAACCAATACGATCTGATTTTGGTGGCCCGCAGCACCGACAAGCTACAGCGGATTCAAACCGAGCTGACTGAGGCCCATGGCGGCCAGGTCTCTGTCTTTAGCTACGACCTTAGCCAGCCTGATGCCCCCCTGGCTCTGCGGGAGCAGGTGCACCAGCACCAGCTAACGGTGGATGTATTGGTCAACAATGCTGGCGTTGGTGCCTATGGCCCCGTGACCACAAGCGACTGGGCCAAACAAAGCACTCTGCTACAGCTCAATATGGTGACCCTGACCCACCTGTGTCGGCTATTTTTGCCCTCAATGCTGGAGCGGGGCCGGGGTAAAATCCTCAACGTGGCTTCGACGGCGGCATTTCAGCCGGGTCCCTTTATGGCGACCTACTATGCCAGTAAGTCCTATGTCAGGTCGTTTACCGAGGCCCTTGCCTACGAACTTCAAGACACCGGCATTACAGCGACGGTGCTGTGCCCCGGCCCCACCCGAGGTACAGACTTTCAATCTCGAGCTAATCTGAATGTGGATTTTTTTAAGACGCTAAAGCTGCCTGAGGCCGCTGAGGTAGCCCAGTTTGGCTATGACGCCCTGGGGCGTAATCAGGTCGTGGCGGTACACGGCTTTTTTAATCGGCTGCTGGTATTTACCAATCGAATTGCACCCCGACGTCTGGTGACTAGGGCGGTAGGACAGCTGCAGGCCCCCAAGGGCGATTAAAGCAGCGCTGGACAGGCCAAGGGCTCAGGATTTTGTAAGATCTAAGAGTTATGCAGAGACGTTCCATGGAACGTCCGTACGCTAAAAAATAGACCCTAATTGAATTTTTGTTCTTAGGGTCGAACATTTTTGTGGATGGTAAAGGAAATGGTGGGCTCCGGTGGCGGGTCGGCGGCCGGTGGTGGGGAAGGCTCGCTCGGGGAAGGGCTAGGCTCGGGCAAGGTCTCGGAGCTTTGGCGGGAGCTCGGGATTGACGTGGGGTGGCTTGCGATCGCAAGCCCCAAACCGCCCAAAATTGCCAGGGGTCGCGAAAACTCAGCCAGCCAGTGGAGACCGCTCACCCAGTTAAATAGCTCAATCCCCAAAAATAAGCAGACAATACACACCGCACCAAAGCGCATAGCCCGATCCAGCTCCCTAGACAGTGCCCTAGATCTAGCACAGTAGGCCAATGGTGCACAGACCCGTACCCCAATATACAGATCTATCAAATCAAATTTCTCTTAATCTATCGGCGAGAGGATGGCAATAGCGCTAGAGTGATGTAGGCGGCAATTTGCCCCAGACGACAACTACCTACATAAACCCTAACTAAACCCCATAGAAACATCGTGGACGCTGCTTTCAAAGGAATCATTCGGCTATCAAAACGGGAAATTGAACAGATGCGTAAGGCCTGCCAGCTGGCCGCTCGTCTTCTAGATCACCTGGAGCCAATGGTCAAACCCGGTGTTAGTACCCTGGAGTTAAACGACGAGGCAGAACGTTGGACGAAGTCCCACGGTGCTAAAAGTGCTCCCTTGGGATATCCCGGTGGCGAGGGCACCGATCCATTTCCCAAATCTATCTGTACCAGCGTCAACGAGGTGGTGTGCCACGGCATCCCCAATGCCAAGCAAATCTTGGAAGATGGTGACATTATCAATATCGATGTCACCCCCATTTTGAACGGGTATCACGGTGATACCTCTCGGACGTTTTTAGTCGGAACTGTTTCACCCCAAGCACGCAGACTGGTGGAGGTGACCCAGGAGAGCATGTACCGGGGTATTCAGGCTGTTAAACCCGGTGCGCGCATCGGTGATATTGGCGCGGCCATTCAAACCTATGCCGAAGGGGAAGGCTTTTCTGTTGTGCGGGATTTTGTCGGCCACGGCGTGCATCGCATTTTTCATACCGAACCCCAGATTCCCCACTATGGCACAGCGGGCAAGGGCAAAAAACTGTCCCCCGGTATGGTCTTTACCATCGAACCGATGATCAACCTGGGTGGCTACGATGTGGAGCTGCTGCCCGACGGCTGGACGGCAGTTACCAAAGACCGCATGCTGACAGCTCAGTTTGAGCACACGGTGGTGGTAACCAAAGAGGGAGTAGACATCTTAACCAAGGCACCCGTCGCAGCGGCAGTTTAGCCAAAGCTGCTGCTTAAAACCCACGCTCAAACAAATGCGTAGATTTTTATATTTGTTGATAGTGCTGCTAGCGGCCTGTAATGCCGCACCCGATAGCCCTGAGGTTCCATCCACTTCCACCTCAGTGCCTGAGACCGTTAGTGAATCTGTTGCCGACCCTGTCACTGAGCCCGTCGTTGCCCCTGTCTCGACCAATCCGGCTGACCTGCCTGTGGCCGATTTGGTTTCAGTGGCCGTCACGGGTGAAGCGGGTAACTATACTTTTGCGGTGACCATTAGCAGCGCTGATACCGGCTGTGAGCAATATGCAGATTGGTGGGAAGTGGCTGATATCGAGACCGGTGAGCTACTCTACCGTCGGATCTTGGCCCACAGCCATACAAGCGAGCAGCCCTTTACCCGCAGTGGTGGTCCCGTCCCAATTACACCCAACCAGGCCGTTATCATTCGAGCACACATGGGGGGGCTTCAAAGTCACTACGGCGGTCAGGTTTTAGGTGGAACGGTGGAGGCGGGGTTTGAACCGATGGCGGACCCCCTGCCCAGCTTAGAAACCGTAGAGCCTCTACCGACAGGATGTGCCTTTTAGGCGAGCAGCAGGATAGTAGACTAAATCTACTCGCGTGGAGTAACGATGCTGCTTCAGAATCGGACTGCCCTGATTACAGCAGGAGACTGTCGTGTTGGTCGCCGGTTGGCCAGTGTGTTTGCCCTCCATGGGGCAAGTGTCATGTTGTGTGGTGCAAATCGTACCCTAGGCAATGCCACGGTTCATCAGCTGGAGCTGGCCGGGGGCAAGGCAAAGTTTTGCCTGGTGGATGTGTCTGCCCCCGATGATGTGGAAGCGGTGATCCATGAAACCGTAGCCACCTTTGGCCGGGTTGATATTTTATGTAACAATGCCAGCTTTGATCGTTTGGGTGACGCGGCTTTAGTGTTGGACCTCACCACCGCATCGTGGGAACGGATTGTTGAGCTGAGTTTGCACGGGGCATTTCTATTTAGCCAGTACGCTCTGCCATTTTTGAGGCGCTCGCCCACAGGCTCAATTATTAACATCGTGCCCTATCCCTATAAAGGCATGCATTTGTTAGAGGGCACCAATCGTCGATGGATGATAGCCATGACCCGTGACATGGCCGAGGGCGCAACCAGCTTGGGCGTTCGTGCCAATCTGATTTGGCCCCATGTCGCTATCCGTGGAGCTACAGAATTTAGTCCCCATGTCGCCCTGGCCCATCAGGTATTTCGCATGTCCAAGCGAGATAAAAGCGCCGCTCGGGCCATTGCCAGGGCCGCGCTCTATCTTGCCTGTGATATTTCTGCAGATATTACAGGGGCAATGGTGGTGGTCGATGTTGACTATCCCCGCTGGGCCTAGATGTCTAATAGCGTCTAAGCTGCTAGCTCGTCTTGCACTTCTAGGTCCCCTGTCCACACCTGGGTAAGAAGACTGACACCGGTTTCGCTCAGTAAAACCTCGTCACCGTCGTATTCGATATCGTGGGCTGAGCCACCTGCTGCGAGTACCAGATCTTCTATCCATAAATTGCAAGGGGTCATGGGTACAAGCTTGAGTAGCTGGTCTAGCCGCTGACAGGTTTCTGCGGACAAATCTCGCTGAACAATCTGATAGAGCGCGATACCGGTGCGCTGCTCCACACCGCCTAAAACCTGATGGACATACCAAGCGGCTTCATTGGTGGATAGCTCCCCAAGGCGTTGCTGCAGTCTCTGGACAACGGCTGACGAAAAATTAACTCCCAGATGCTGGTTGAGCGTTTTGACAGGGCCTTCTAAGTCCCGCTCAACCACGCTGGCGATTTCATGCCAGTTGATGTCAGGAAAAGCGGTTTGCAGCAGAATAAAGCCGCGCTCATTGATGTGACAAGTACCCTTGGCAAGGTCATAGGAGAAGTCTTCCCCCGGCTGAGCACCGGCTTCAATCAGCATGCGAAATAGTTGGACGTTATCGGATTGCATAATACGTGAGGTGAGAGATGGGTGCTATATATTTATTAATAATTTGGTTTCATATCACGCTAACCACTGCACTTGTGAACTGGTGTAGTGACGGGTACAAAATCCCTGAAAGGATCAAAATTAGGGCAATGTTTGGGGGGCGTCGAGGGTGTGAATACTGGTTGTAGCCACCGATTTGATATTGGAGTTGACAGGCTATGACGGTTATTACGGATGGCGTAGGGGGTGAGAAAGAATGTGTCGATGATAGACGGTGTCAATCGCTGTGGCCTCACCCCTAGGGGTACATCTGCAACGCTACGGCTGCTCTCGATAGGCCGCATGGACGGCATTGACGTTGTACCAGTTAAGAAAAATACGGGCTATCTCTAGGGATAGCTGGGGGCGTCCTTGATCGATTAGCCACTGCAGCAGCGGCTTGAGGGTGCGCTCATTGAGCAGGCCGCCTAGGGATAGTAGCCCCCAGAGGACCCGATGCAGCCAGGTCATTTGGATCATCATGCGCACGTTGAGGGTGGGGTGCTTTTGGTAGAAGACGACCCCCATGCGGGCGCGCTGGATTTCGACATCAATCAGCCGGGGCAGGTCGTCAAGGCTAAAGGGGGGATGCCAGTGGTAGCCGACGGCCTCCGGGCATTTGATCAGTGTGAGACCCAGGTTTTTGAGGCGGACACCCAGCTCTAGATCCTCCCAGCCATATTGGGTGAACTGCACATCGAATAGTCCGGCTTCGAGTAGCCAGTGCTTTGCGATCGCAACATTCCCCGTCGCAAAAAACGCCTGGGAGTAGTCCGTCACCTTAAAAGGTTCCGATGTGGGGGTCTCAAAATTGCAGGTATTCACCACCCGCCCATAGGTAAACACCCGGTCGTTTCCCTGGCTGGTGTAGTGGTTTGTCAGGGCATCGGCATGGTGTTGTAAAAACCCGTCTAGAACCACCAGATCGCTATCGATAAAAATAATTGTATCCCCCACAGCCCTCTCCACACCGAGGTTACGGGCAACGGCGGCTCCTTTGTGGTTTTGCTCATACAGCGTTACATGGGGAAAATTCTCAGCCTTTAACCATGCCACCGTGCCATCGGTGGAGCCGTCATCCACCACCACGATTTCATAGTTTTCCACCTGGGTATCGGCGCGCAACACCTGCTGTTCCATGGCTTGCAGGCATTTTTCTAAAATGGGTTTACGGTTGTAAGTCGGAATAACAACGCTAAAAAACATGGATCGGCGCTTAGGGGGAATGCCCTCCATAATAGCGGGCTAGCCAGACAATCTTGAGGGCAGCTGTGTTCCCCTCGAAACACTGCCGTGCTATATAGATTTGTAGTTTAATCGGAAATCAATTATGGGTCGGGCTGAACGGGTTGTACTTGCCTATTCTGGCGGTGTGGATACTACTGTGTGCATACCGTACTTAAAAAATGAATTTGGCGTCAAAGAGG
>JBCCAQ010000260.1:0-7469 GCA_039814735.1 Cyanobacteria bacterium P01_A01_bin.15 | reverse complement strand
GGTTTTTAGGGCTAGGACACTCCGAATTGATGCAGTAGGTCATGTAGCTTTAGCCACCCTGCTCACATGTCAATGACTGGGGCTATGATCAACTATGGCACGACGGCTCCAGAAAACTGGGTAAGGGGTTAGCCCTTCATGGCTGATCCACAGAAACTAGGTTCAGTGGAAATTTGCTCCAGTAATTTCTAATTACTTTGCAATTCTCAACCATCAGTCATTAGTAAGGGAATAGGTAAGATTCTTTTGATAGCTTAATTTTAGTCTTCCCATGTTTTAAAGAAGCCCTGGGAAAGCTTTAGAGCTACGCTAAAGCGCCCTTGTTTTTTGTCCAATCATAGTTACCATATCCATTGTCTTACTTATCTTATCGAATTGTTTACAGTGTCATTGTCAATTTAATATGTCGATTTTAAGAATCGATGGATCCGGAATAAAACATGCAAATTGATTTAGCTGGTGAGAACAAAGATAGGGGCCTAGGTAATTGAGTCCTGGCTAAACGGACGCCTTAAAACGGAGCTTCGGCGGTAGAATACTCTCGGTCTGTTGCTTATCGTTTTCATCCAGACTCCATGCGCATTTCTGTCAACTGGCTTAAAGAATTTGTCGATCCGCAGCTAGAGCCTGGGGCCATTGGTGATGCCTTAACGATGGCTGGGTTTGAAGTTGAAGATATTGAAGACCGTCAAACCTGGGCTGATGGGGTGGTGGTGGGTAAGGTGACCGATCGGCAGCCCCATCCCGATGCAGATAAGCTCAGCGTCTGTACCGTCGATATTGGCGAGCCCGAATTATCAACCATTGTGTGTGGCGCGGCTAACGTCCGGGCGGATATTTTTGTTCCCGTAGCTAAGGTCAATAGTTACTTACCCCAGGTGGATCTCAAGATTAAACCTCGCAAGGTGCGAGGGGTGCTATCGGCGGGCATGATTTGCTCACTGGCGGAGCTGGGGTTGGCAAAGGACTCAGCCGGTATTCATATTTTTGAACCGGCTGATCTGAGCGTAGGCCAGGATGTCCGACCTCTACTGGGGCTAGATGACACGGTTTTAGACCTGTCATCAACGGCCAATCGGGCGGATGCGTTGAGCATGGTTGGCATTGCCCGTGAACTATCGGCAATTACGGGAGCAGCGCTGACGCTACCGATTCAAGAGGCGCGGGTAGCGGCGGATCCGCAAAGCTCGGTTGCGATCGCACTCTGCGATCCCAAAGCCTGTCCCATCTACATTGGGACCATATTAGAGCAGATTAAGATTGGCCCATCCCCCGCCTGGCTCAAACAGCGGTTAGAGGCTTCGGGCACCCGCTCGATCAACAATGTGGTCGATATCACTAACTATGTGCTGTTGGAGTGGGGGCAGCCGCTCCACGCCTTTGACCTGGAGCGACTGGGTCGGAGCGCCACCGTCAGCGTGCGATTTGGCCAGGCGGGTGAGTCCTTAAAGACCCTAGACGGCCAGGAGCGTCAGCTCAAACCGGAGACCCTGGCCATCACGGCCAACGATGTACCGGTAGCCCTAGCTGGCGTCATGGGTGGAGCTGACACAGAAGTCCACAGTGGCACCCAGACGGTCTTTTTAGAAGCGGCATTTTTTGATGCGGCGGTTATTCGCCGCTCGGCCCGCAGCCAGGGACTACGCACCGAAGCCTCGGCCCGCTACGAGCGGGGGGTTAACCCGGCAGAGCTAGAGCTGGCCACGGGGCGAGCCATTCAGCTACTGAGCGAGCTAGCCGGTGCCCAGGTCACCCACCAGCAAGACGAACGCACCGAGGTCGGCAAAATCACCCCCATCCGCACCGTGGGGCTGCGCCTACAGCGGGTGCAGCAAATTTTAGGAAACTACGTCACTGACGATGGTGCCGTTACCGCCCTTAGCGCTGCCGATGTGGAGGCCACCCTCGGTCGCCTAGGCTGTCGCTTGAGCACGGAGACAGCGGGTGTGTGGAGCGTGACCGTACCGGCCTATCGTTATCGCGATCTAGAGCGAGAAATTGACCTGATCGAAGAGGTGGCCCGGATATTTGGCTACAACCGTTTTGCCAACACCCTGCCCCGGCAGACATCGCGCGGGCTGCTCTCTCCAGAGGCGGCCCTGGTACGCCAGCTGAGGGAAGCGTTTCGCGGGGCCGGACTCACGGAGGTGCTGCACTACTCCCTAACCAGTCCGGCCCCCCAGCGAGTGGTGTTAGAGAACCCTTTATTTACAGAATATTCTGCACTGCGCTCAGATCTGCTCTCAGGGCTAATCGATGGATTTCAATTCAACCTGGAGCAGGGCAACGGCCCCCTCAACGGCTTTGAAATCGGCCATGTATTTGCCAATGAAAACGACCAGCTCAATGAATACGAGCGCATAGGCGGTATTTTGGGGGGTAATGCCCACCGGGGCCAGTGGAGTGGCACCACCGCCCCCATGACCTGGTACGACGCCAAAGGTGTTTTGGAAACTGTGTTTCAGCGGGTAGGACTCGATGTTGACTATCGTCCCGACAGCGAAGACGATCGGCTGCATCCGGGTCGCACGGCATCGCTGTGGGTGCGGGGCCGCACCAGACTGGGTACGTTTGGGCAGCTGCATCCTCGGCTGAGGCAGGAGCGGGACCTGCCGGATGAGGTCTATGGCTTTGAACTAAGCTGGGATATGCTGGCAACCTGTCTGGTCAGTGGCCGGTTCCGCGCGCCCAAGTTTAAGGGTTACTCCATCTATCCAGGGTCCGATCGCGACCTGGCCTTCTATGCGCCCGTGGAGGTGGCGGTAGCGGACCTAGAAAAACTCATTGCCCGCACCGGTGGTCAGCTGCTGGAAACGGTTACCCTGTTTGATGAATATCGGGGTAAGGGCGTGCCCGAGGGACAGCGCAGTCTGGCGTTTCGGATGCTCTATCGCGCTAGCGATCGCACCCTGACCGATCAAGATATTGACCCCATCCAGCAAAAAATTCGAGCCGCCCTGGAGAAAAAGTACCAGGTGAGTCTGCGGAGCTAGGCGCTTAAAGCTGCGCTCCGGTCAATCGGTCTGATTAACGCCTGATTAGCGTTGCCGGCGTCTACTCGGCTGCCTGTGCAGACGCGGGCTTTTTTTGCGGTGGTCCATTAAAGTAGACCTCTAACACCTGCTTGACCATGGGGGCGGCAAAGGCACCGCCGCCGCCGCCGGAATGTTCGCCAAAGGCCACCACTAGCACCTCGGGGTTCTCAAAGGGGGCATAGGCTCCAAACCAGGTGTGGTTTTCAAACGGCGGTGCCTCGGCGGTGCCGCTTTTTCCAGCAGGGGTGGGAATGGTGGGAACATTGAGGCGGGTGCCCGTACCGCTGGTAATCACCTGCCGAAGCCCTTCCTGGAGCACTTGAATTGTTACAGGCTGCATACCAACGGACGTTTTCCATTGCTTGGTTTCTTCCCCATCCATCAGTAAGTGGGGGGTAACCCGGTAGCCGCCGTTGGCTGCGATCGCAAACATTACCGCCGTCTGCAGCGGTGTAACCTGCATATAGCCCTGGCCAATGGTCATGTTGATGGTGTCGCCCAGATACCAGGGTTCTTCTAATATTTCCTGTTTCCACGCTTCGTCTGGCACCAGGCCCGGGGATTCTTCCGTGGCTAGCTCAATCCCGGTTTTTTCACCCAGGCCATATTTGCGCATCCACTCAATAATCGGCTCATGCCCCATTCTCATGCCCACCTGGTAAAAAAAGGTGTCGCTACTCCACTTCATCGCCCCCTGAAAACTCAGGGGGCCAAAGCCAGCGTTGTTCCAATCCCAAAACAAAATGCCCCCGGCGCTGATATTGGGATAGGTGGGCAAAATTGTATCCGGGGAAAAACTACCTGACTCAATGGCGGCGGCGGTAGTAATAATCTTAAAGGTGCTGGCCGGGGGGTAGGCCTGCAGAGCCCGATTTAAAAACGGATTGCCCCGGCTGTTGAGCTGCTCCCACTGGTCCTGGGTAATGCGAGTGGAAAAAATATTGGGGTCAAAGGTGGGCCGGCTAACCATGGCTAGGATGGCACCGTTGCGAGGGTCCATGGCCACAATGGCACCGATGTTATCGCCCAGGGCATTTTCCGCCGCCTTTTGCAGTTCTAGATCTAAGGTCAGGCTAATGTTTTGCCCCGCTTCAGGGGGTTGCTCCCCCATAATGCTCAAGACATTGCCAGCGCTGTCCACTTCCACCTGCTGACCGCCCCACACCCCCCGCAGCAGTGACTCAAAGGATTTTTCAGACCCCATTTTGCCGACGATATCCCCAAGGCGATAGCCCTGGTCGTCGTTTTCTAACCGTTCAAATTCGTCTTCGTCAATTTCACCGGTGTAGCCGATCACATGGGCTGCCAAATCGCCGTTGGGATAGCTGCGAATGGCCTCCGCCTCTACCCGAACGCCGGGGAGTTCTGACGCATATTCCGCTAGGGCCGTCGTTTGGGCCGGGCTGAGGCCACGGGCGATGGCAATTGACTGGGTGGACTCATAGCCCGCCAGCTCGATGCGCTCTAGAATCTCATCCTCCGGGATATCCAACAGCTGCGTCAGCCGTGCAACTACCTGGGCGCGGCGCTCCTCCGGCAGCGCAATCGGCCAGATCGAAACCGAGTGGGATAGGCGACTCCCCGCCAAAATTTTGCCCTTGCGATCAAATATAGTGCCGCGAGCCGGACGTCTTGGCAGCAGTAAAATCCGGTTTTCCTCGGCGAGCTTGCGATTGCGATCGCCTTCCACCAGCTGCAAATAAAACAGCCGACTGCCAATTCCCCCTAGCATTACCAGGGACAAAAAGAGCATCATGACCACCGATTGATACTGGCGGCCAACGGTGCGGCCTCCTTTTTTTTCAACCTTTGCTGACGAATATTGAAGAAAGGCCATGGCTGACGATATCGGAGTTTCCTACTGATTCAGAGCGATGTAGACCCGCCACCAGTGTAGCCTCTGGGGTCAAATCGATTGGCAGAAGCATTGGGATTTTGAGCCACTCCCCGTAGAATAAGTCAAACGGACCCAGCATGAGGAGTGCGTCCTATGGCTCATACCATCTCTTTGCCACCTGTAGATGCTACAGCGGCATTGGATGTAGAACTCAAAAACGTTGTCAAAACCTTTGGCGAAGATACGGCGGTTCAAGGACTCAACCTGCAAATTCGGCAGGGGGAATTCTTTAGCATACTCGGGCCATCGGGCTGTGGTAAAACCACCACGCTGCGCATGATAGCCGGTTTTGAAACCCTCACAGCAGGGGAATTAACGGTCCAGGGGCGTTCCATGAGCGGTGTTCCGTCCCATCGGCGCTCGGTAAACACAGTTTTCCAGAGCTACGCCCTGTTTAACCATATGAACGTATGGCACAACGTAGCGTTCGGTCTCAAGATTAAAAAGATTCCTAAGGGCGATCTGCGTCAGCGGGTAGGCGATGCCCTCTCCCTAGTGCAAATGGAAAACTTTGCCAAACGCTACCCTACCCAGCTGTCCGGCGGTCAAAAGCAGCGGGTGGCCCTAGCCCGTGCCCTGGTCAACCGTCCGGCGGTGATGCTGCTGGATGAACCGTTGGGAGCCCTAGATCTTAAGCTGCGCAAACAGATGCAGGTGGAGCTATCCAATCTACACCGGCGGCTGGGAATTACCTTTATCATGGTGACCCATGACCAGGAAGAGGCCCTCTCCCTATCAGATCGCATTGCGGTTATGAAAGACGGTCGGATTGAACAGGTGGGCACCCCCAGCGAAATTTATGAACACCCGACCACGGCCTTTGTTGCCGACTTTATTGGCGACACCAATCTATTCTCAGGGAAAGTGCAACAGCACCCTTTAACCTTGATTACGGATAGGGGGCTGCAGGTTGCGATCGCAGCACCCGACCAGACCGCCCCAGCTGATTTGACCGATAACGCCTTAGCTAATATCAGCGTTCGTCCTGAAAATATCTATCTCGCGGCCCAGACCGAAACAAAGCGACCAACGCAATACGAAAATTGCTATGCAGGCGAAGTTAAACATACCCTATACACAGGTCCCCACATTCATTGCATTATTGAATTGACCACTGGAGAACAGCTGCGGGTGCTACAGCCCAACCACATGAAGTATCAGCCAGGTACCCTGGTCTATGTGTCATGGTCAGCAAACGACTCCCAGATGCTCGTTGCTTCTGACGGTCATACGAGTTCCCTTTAACCAGCGGCGTCTGCTACAACGAGCCATCATCCCAATAAGGATCTCAATGAACAAATTGCTACCGCCCAATAGCCTAAGGTCAGGGAATCGCTTTACAGTGTCCATGGTGTTTGATTAGAGGAGAAAAGATCGTGCCCCGTCGACTACACCGCAATTCACCTTTGCTTTCGCGTACGTCCCGTCGCCGTTTTTTACAAGGCTCCGCTGCTGCTCTAGCTGGAGTGGGTCTATCAAACTGTGGCCGCACCATTGGTGGTGAGGCCGAAACCGCCCCTGCTGAAGCAGATGGAGCTGTTGCTGCAGGTCAGGCATCTGGAGAATTACGTATTTATACCTGGGCTGACTATACCGACGATGAACTGGCCAAACAATTTACGGAGGCCACCGGTATTGACGTCAAAATCGATGTCTACGATTCCAACGAAACCATGCTGGCCAAGCTACAGGCTGGCGGTGGAGACAGCTACAGCCTGATCTACCCGTCAGACTATATGGTCACCGAAATGATCGGTCTCGGTATGCTCACCGAATTAGACAAGTCTCGTCTCGTGGGTCTAGACAAGATGCGTGAGAAGTGGGCAAGCCCTGTCTACGATTCTGAAAATTCCCACAGCATCCCCTTTAGCTGGGGAACCACGGGTCTGCTCTACAATTCTGAGGTCCTCACCACACCGCCCACAGATTGGGAATATCTGTGGGACAACCGTGAGATCCTGGCTCGCAAAATGACCATGCTCGACGATGTCCGTGAAACCATGGGTGCGGTCCTCAGCTCCCTAGGCTATTCCTACAACGCCACCGATACTGCGGAGATTGAGGCAGCCTATGAAAAACTGCTAGATCTTAAGCCCTCCCTAGCTTCCTTTAAGTCCTTTGGCTGGCAAGATGAGCTACTCAGCGGTGATCTGCTGCTGTCAATGGTTTACTCGGTAGAAGGTATTCCGGTCAGCCTTGAGAACCCCACGTTTAAGTATGTGATTCCAGAGAGTGGGTCGTCGGTTTGGACAGACACCATAGCAATTCCCACATCCGCACCCAATGTGGATGCCGCCTACGAGTGGATGAATTTTAACCTGCAGCCTCGGGTATCGGCAGAAACCGTAGAGCGGCTGTTCTTTGCCACCCCCAACGGTGAAGCCATGGCTATGCTCTCAGAGGATCTGCTGAACAATAAAAACCTGTTCCCGCCGGAGGATCTGCTGGCGAAGGGCGAAGGCATCGCCCCGGTAGGTGAAGCCAATGCCCTCTACGATGAATACTGGACAAAAGTGACCAGTGCGTAAGGCTATGGC
>JBCCAQ010000176.1:0-11399 GCA_039814735.1 Cyanobacteria bacterium P01_A01_bin.15 | reverse complement strand
GCTCTGACCACTCTGGATGATGCTGACAAAGCTCTTCGATAGACGATACAATCATCGGTATGTTTTTGTATTGGGACGGGACTATTATCCCATCCCTTTTTTCTTATCTACAAAGGGTCCCACAACACCTAGATACGCCCCTTGGTGTAGTGCTTACGGTGTATTGTTATCAAGCCAATGGACTGCCCTGACTGCCAAAGTAAACAGGTGACCAAACGAGGCTTTGATAAGCTCCAAGATGGGTCGCCTGTCCAGCGATATCGGTGTAAGAACTGTGGCAAGCGCTTCAATGAACACACAGGTACAGCGATGGCCCGGTTACGCACCTCCAGCACAGTCATTAGCTATGCCATCAATGCCCGGACAGGAGGCATGGGTTGCTCGTGCGGCAGGTCACGTTTGGCAAATCTTACAGCCCCATCTTGCGTTGGGGATATCGTCTAGCAGCCCAAACAGAGAATTGGTCACCCCCCTCAGGCAGTCACAGGGCTGGACGATCCACTTCATTGAACGCTAGAGTCGCTATTGGGTTACAGCTCAGGCTGGAATCAAAAATGAGCCTCTCTTTGCTGACGGTGTTCAAGCTGCGTGGGAGTGGGTGAACGCCTGCGATGGGATTCGATGGTTTACCGACGGAGAAAGGCGCTATGGACAAGAACTTTGGAAACTGGCCAGCACCTATCTCAAAGCAGGAGACTATCACCCTGACTATGGTCATCGCAAGGTTTGGCGAGAGGGGTTGGAGGTGACCATGAAAATCAAGGGTTATCAGGGAAATCGGCGGGTTGAATGGGTGAAAGTAGAGCATCCGTTTACCGCAATCAGTCCAGAATTCGAGGTTCATGCTAATTACAACGAGGCTCAGAATGCTGCTTTGAGGAGACAATATAGCGCTTATCGAAGGCGACAGAATCTCTACGCGAAGAAACTATCAGGATTGCAGCAAGTGTTGGACGTTCAGTGGCTGATTCATAATTGGGTCAGACCGCATTGGGGACTCGGTAAACAGACAACACCCTCCATGAAAATGGGCTTCTGCTCACGCCCGCTGACTATCTTAGAACTCCTAAACAGTAGAGGCTTTATGGGATATGCCCTGCTAGCAGACCAGTGCCGAAAATACCCATGCGTTGCGGCTATCGCCTTTCATTGCAGGCCCCTTGGGTTATACACAGCCTATGTATTGTAAGTATGTTACTTAATTACGCATCTCCTATTGATGAATAGCTGCTCAGCCTAGGCCAACTCGTTAAACCCACAGCCTGTCTTTAAAAGCGCATATCTACGCCGAGGGTTCAGACAGCTCAGGTACTGGTAGCGCATCAAGATGCTGCCAACACACCGTGCAGGCTGGGAGATCGTGCTCAATCGCATAGGGCTCATGAACGGTATCAAGCCAGGTCAAAAAAGTCTGAAAGTTGTTTGTGATGGTTTCAGGGGTATCGCTGACCGTACCTAGCTGAAAGTGGGGAGAGCTGTTTTCCACGGCAAATGGACAGGCGTGGAACTGGCCATTGGTCTTGAGGACCGGGTAGCAGTGGGGACACTGGTGGTTGTTTTTGGGGCGGGCTTCCTCGCCGGTAAAGGGATCCACGCCGCGTCCGGAGTCGACAATGTCAGGGTGACCGATTGCGATCGCACCCCCATGTTCCCGCTCACGGGCCTCTAACTTTCGCAGCGACGACAGCGGCATCTGGGGGGCACCATCCCCCGTAGCGATGGAATAGTTTAACGAAGCCGTAGTTTTACCCAGCGGATCCGAATCTAAAATCGCCAACAGCCGCTCCGCTTGAATACCATTGGAATAAATCACAATCGCCCCCTGAAACCCATGGTCTCGCAGGTAGCCAATCGCCCAGATCACGTTGTCATGGTTCAGGGTAGGTTCTCCCCCATAGAACTTAATCGCCCCCTGCGCACTTACCATAACCGTGGCCAGGGCTGTATCCAGATGCTCCGCTGTGTATTCCGTATACCAGCCCTTAGGCGCACCAAAAACCGTACAAAAATCGCACTCGCGATTGCACTGATTCCCCGGATACAGGTGCAGCTCCATTAGCCGATGGTCTTCGATCACACCCTTAGCCCGAGACTGTCGTTCTTTAAAGATCTGTTTTTGAGAAACTGAAACCATAATAACCTCTATTATCAGATAACCTATGCCGCGAGACTCGCCATTCAATCAAGCAGCCCCCTTCTCCCTTACCCCTTCCTCCCTTCCCCTTTCCCCAACCAAAACAGGCATTCTACTTTTTCCATATCAGCAAGTACCACACACCGATACCCTTAACCCGCAATCTGCTCCATCCAAGTTTGTTCTAACCGGGTGGTATATTCCGCATTGACCACCGGCACCGTATTTTCTGAGAGAGACTGCAGGGGAATACCATAGTCCGCCTCAATGTCATCAAACTCCGTTTGCAACTCAGGGGATAGCAATGCGCGCGTCAGCAGGGGCGGATCGCCCCAAACAGACGGGGTAAATTTTTGAAGCTGGCCTGCGGGGCTTGAGAGCAGATTGGCCAGCACCATACCCCCAGCCGGGTTACGGGCATTGATGGGAATGGCGGTAAACGACGGATCGTTGAGCGAAATACCGGGCAGGGCAAACGCCTGAATGGTGTTGGGCAGCTGTTCTGTTGCCATACCTTCAACAATACGGGCCGTAAAGGCGGGCATCATCCAGATTTCACCATTAGCAAACAACTCTTGCAAACGGCTTTGGGTAGGAGGGTAGGTGGAGCCTTCACGCCAGAGATAGGGTTCGATCTCTTTTAGATAGTCCCATACTAGGGGAGATTTTTCATTCCACAGCGCCTCGTCAAACTCCGCACCCGCATATTGTTCATACCCACCGGTGAGCCCATATAGTGCCGTCAATAAAAAGCGGCTGCCGTCAAACTGGGGCGGGGCCACATAGGTAAAACGCCCCGGATTGGCCTTGGCCCAAGCTAACAGATCTCCAAAGTTAGCGGGGGCCGCCGCTACCCTGGCAGTATCCATAGCCATGATATAAAACGCTCCGGTGTAGGGGGCCGAATAGTTCTCAATGGGTAAACCAAAGTCATTTAGGACCGCAGGATTACTGGTGTCGTAGTACTCCATGGCGGGCAGCAGATCGGTGAAGGGACCAAACAGCAGGTCGCCCTGTTTTAGGGTGCGAAAGTTCTCACCGTTAATCCAAATCAGATCGATGCTGCCAGCATCGGTGACCCCGGCTTGCACTTCGCCAACGACCTTGTTAACGGCTTCCACCGTATCATTGAGGGGGATGCGGTTGAGGGTAATCTCATAATTTGCCAGCAGCTGTTGCGCCACCCAGCCATCGGCATAGGCATTGGTCTGATCGCTGCCACCCCACATGGCCCAGTTGACGGTAGTGCCACGGGCCAGGTTTTCCACCTCGTCCCAGGTTGTTGCGGCTGGGTCAATGCGAGTAGTAGATTGCGACCGATTGCCAGCGCAGCCAGCCGCCAGGGCAGCGCTGGCAGATAGATAAAGAAAACGACGGCGAGAAAAGTAAATAGGGGCCATAGATAGTGGGGCAAAGGGGTGAGAATAAAAAAAGAGAAGAAATTAGATGAAAATTTAGGGGGAAAGTGCCTGGGGTACAGGCGTTGTTGCTGAGGGGCTATGGGAAAAGCTCCAGAGGGCATCGGCGGGGAGATGGGCAAAAACAGCCTGACCAATGGCAACGTTTTGGCTGGGGGGAACCCAGGCCTGCAGCTCAAGACCGGCAGGTGTGGCCAGGGTAAGCTGACGCTGGGTGCCGGTAAAGCGGGTTTGGGTAACGGTAACAGGTAGCAAGTTGGTGCTACAAATCGGTTCTAGAATCACGTGGATGCGCTCAGGCCGAATGGTCACCTGCACCGGTCCTTGTTGGGGATGGTCGGTGGCGAGCACATCTCCCCCCGGCAGCCGCAGACGATGCTGCTGGGCATCAGCGGAGAAAAAATTGACGCCGCCAAAGAATCGGGCTACGGTTTCATCTTCGGGCTTTTGGTAGAGGATTTCTGGCGTATCCACCTGCCGCAGACAGCCTTCAAACATGAGGGCAATACGGTGGGATATCACCACCGCTTCACCCTGGTCGTGGGTGACAATAATCATGGTGACCTTGGTTTCCTCTTGAAGCCGGAGAATCAGGTCTTGCATGTCACTGCGTAGGCTGGCATCGAGGGCCGATAGGGGTTCATCCAATAGCAGCACCTTGGGCTGAATCACCAACGCCCTGGCTAGGGCCACCCGCTGGGCCTGACCGCCGGATAGCTCAGCCGGTTTACGGTTTTCAAACCCCCTGAGCTGCACCTGGTCTAGCATGGCCAGGGCTCGCGATTCTTGCTCAGCCCGGCTGACGCCTCGCATTTTAAGCCCAAAGGCAACGTTGTTCCCCACGCTGAGGTGGGGGAACAACAGTCCCTTTTGCAACACCAGGGCAATCTCTCGCTGTTCCGGTGGCACACCGTTGAGCTGTCGCCTATCTAAAAAAATCTCTCCCTGGTCAGGTCGCAGGATGCCGGCGATCAGCTGTAGCGTGGTGGACTTGCCGCATCCAGAGGGCCCCAGCAGGGAGAGCCGCTCGCCCGCTGCAATATCTAACCAAACATCGTTCACCGCCGGGATCCGCCGGAACGCCTTGGTGAGATGCTGAATGGAAAAATAAGCGGCCTCAGACATCCCCTAGCCCTCCGATGGCGGCATCATTTCCCAACGCCTTACTGGAAAACAATAGAAAAATGAGCGCTGGCAAGATGGAGGTAATTGCGATCGCAGCCGTCAGCCCCGTATTTCCCCCCTGTAGTGAGGTAAATAGCACCATCGGCAACGTAAACACGCGGCCGCTACCCACAAAAAACGTCAGCAAAAATTCATTCCAAGAGATCAAAAAGGCAAATAGGGCACCCACCACCACGCCTGGGGCAATCAGCGGCAGCGTCACCTGCCACAGTACCTGCAGCGGCGAGGCCCCCAGGGTCCGCGCCTGCACCTCATAACCCGTATCAAAGTTGGCATAGACGCTGCTGAGCACCAGGGCCATATAGGGAATTGTCGGCAGCAAATGTACCAGCACCACACCCACCAGCGTGCCGCTCAGCCCCAACCGAATCAGCACAAACTGAATGCCCATCAGGGTGGCCAAAGGAGACACCACAATCGGCAACAGCAAAAAGAGTTTGATCGCGCCCTTGCCTGGAAACTCCAGCAGCCCTAAGGCCCGCCCTGCCGGTAACCCCACCAGCAGGGCAACCCCCGTGGAAAGGATGGCGATTACTAAGCTTTGGACAAACCCCTGGGTCACCTTGGTGCTAGCGCTAAAAATGGCGCTCCAATTAGCCAGGGTCCACTGCTCCGGTACCAGCTGCGGAAAGTACCAGCCCCTCGCCACCGACCAGATTATCAGGGGCAAAAATGGCAAAAACAACACGGCAACAATCAAAAACAGAATGGCGTTACGAGTCATGGCTGCCTCCCAAATGCGGATCGTCCCAACGGCTTAGACCCCAGCCATAGATAAAGGGCAATTAAACCCATGGAAATAAAAGATAGCAACAACCCTAGGGCAATGGCTGTTGTCCGCTGAGCCAAATCCACATCCGTAAACGCCTGGTATACCAAAATTGGCAACGGTTTAGGCGATGTCGCCCCCAGCAAAAAGGGCACCTCAAAAGAACCAAAAATAAACCCAAACACAAGTAAACTTGCCGACACAATTCCCGGTCGCAGCAGCGGTAGGGTTACATGCCAAAAACACTGCCAGGGGCTAGCCCCCAAGGCTCGAGCCTGGATCCCGTACTCGGGACGAATCCCCCGCAGCACCGCTAGCAAAATCAGGGTCATAAACGGAATCTCTTTCCATAAAAAGTGAATGATCACACCAATATTGGCTGCATCATTGACCAGTAAGGGAAAATCTTGATCGGAGCTAATCCAGCCTAGGCTAAACAACAGTCGCGACAGTAGGCCACTGGGGGAGAGCAGTAGCAAAATACCCGCAATACCCACCAGGTGAGGTATGGGCAGGGTTAGCTGACAGGCAAAGCTGGCCCAGCGTCCGGCGCTTTGCAACAACATTGCCAACCCCGTGCTCAGCACAGTGGAGAGGGTTGTTGCCGTCAGGGCTATGTATAGACTCAACCCTAGGGACTGCCAAAAAGCTCGGCTGCTGAGGGCCTGGTGATAGGCCCCTAGGGAAAATCTACCGTCGGCGGTCAGCCCCAACAGGCCCACACTCTGAAAAAAGGCTAACAATAACCCACCACCAAACAGCAGAGCGATAATGCTGACGGCGGGCAGCACCATTATGTAAGCTCGCCAGGGAATATCTGAAGCTGCCCCTCTAAAGCGCCATACACCCTGGGGAGATGGAGCCATCGTCATGGCAGTGGCTCCTCTAGTAGCGCCATTACCTCGGCCCACATCTGGGGAAACGTTTGCTGGCTGGACCGTAGCCGCTCCATCCGGGCCGCTGCGCTGGTGCTTTCTGTGATCGAGGCCGCATACCAGCGGTTGGCGGTGATCCAATAGCCAGCCGTCCAGCATAGCGATCGCAACGCCGGAAAGGCTCCAAACACTGCAAAGTGCACCCGTATTGTTTCAGCCAGGGTGCGATCGCCCAGGGCCTGGTAGTAGGCTGTCAGAAAAAACTGTTTGTCTTCAGGGGGCATCTGATAGCCGTGGCGGCGACAAACGGTCACAGGGGACAAAAAATGCCCCAAATCCCCCGCCGGAGAGCCAACTTCGGCCCACTCCCAGTCAATCAAATAGGCGCTGTGCTCGTTGATGACCCAGTTTTCATAGGTATGGTCGCTGTGGACCAGACACCCGTAGGGATACTCCGATAGCAGCTTTTCTGCCGATAGCCGCGCCTCGGCCTTGGCCAGCAGCGCCTCCAGCATGGCGACTATCTTTGGGTCGGCCTTAGGGGAATTTAGATAGGGTCGGGCATAGTCCAGCGATTCTTGAAAAAACAGGGTGAGGGGATGGCTAACCCGCTGCAAAGGGGGTATCAGCTGATGAACATGACAGTTGGCTTGGAGCGGCAGCCGATGCAGACGCGCCAGGGTCTCAGCACACTGCTGCAGATGCTTTCGCCCGTAATCCAACGGCACCCCAGGAATATAGTTGGTCAGCAGATAGGTATAGGGAAAATCCGCGCTGGGCTGCAGCTGCGCCCCAATCAGCTCATGGCTTAGTCCGGTTCCCTGGAGATAGCGCAAAATCGCCTCTTCAAACGCGCTGACCTGGCTAGCGTCCCCAGCAAAACGCTGGTTGGGGCTATTTACGGCCAACCGCACCAGCCGATCGTCATTGAGTCGAAAAATCAGATTGGCCTCACCGTGGGCCAGTAGCTCTAAGGTATCGCCTACCCTACACAGATGACGGGCCTGGAGCTGCGATCGCAGCTCCCCTCGCAGCTGTCCCAAATTAAGCGGGATGGTAGACACCAATAGACCTCACAGGATTCAGCAGAGCTTAAGGCATTGTAGTTTACATGAATTCAAATTCGTATGAATGATGCCTTAAAACTTCCTGAGTTTACGGGCGGCTTCACCGCCCCCTATTGATAGATACTTACCCTTTAGATGCAGAGACGTTAATACTGTAGAGACGTTGCATGCAACGTCTCTACAGTATTAACGTTTGGCGCTTATAAAATCCTTATCCTTTAACCTGAGGGATGAGACTTGTATGAGCCCCAAAACTAGTATCGAATCTGTAGGGTTACCCTGGCATTCACCGTTTGCTCTCCGCCCTCCACGGGGGTGCTGACATCTGCCTCAGCCAGGGCTGCCCGCGATTGGACCGCGTAGGGAAGCGGTCTGGGCGGGGTCGCATTGTTTATCTGGATACCGACAATCTCTTGGGCGCTGAGGTTGAGGCTGCGTAGTACCACATCTGCCTGGGTCTGGGCATCAGATGTGGCGTTTTGCAGCGCCGTATCGCGGGCCGCATCCAGGGCCTCGTCTGCGGCCACAAAACTGACGCTGTTGATTTGATTTGCCCCCGCTGCGATCGCATCATCCAGCAGCGTCCCCACCCGATCCGTCGGTATCTGAAAACTAACCGTATTGGAGCCGGTATAGCCAACAATGCGGGGCCGATTGCCGTCATAGTTGTACTGCGGATTGAGGCGAATACCGGTGGTTTGGAGTTTGTCGATGGGCTGCGATCGCAACAGCTCAATCACCGCCGTTGAGCGTCGGGCAATATCTTGCTGCACTGTCTCTGCCGTCTCTCCCTGGGCTGTGACCCCAAGCTGTACCCGAGCCAGGGTAGCCGGAATGCTCTCGCTACCTTCACCCGTCACAGTTAGCACCCTTGCTAGCGGCTCTTGAGCCTTAACCGGGGCAATAGCCGCTGTATTCACTACCCCGACCGCCAGTGCCGTCAGTGCTAAGGCGATACCCGCTGATGGTAGAGTCCACGGTCTTGCTATGGCCAATCGTGTCATATCTCCTCACGCTCCTCGCTATCAAAGACTTGTTATTGAAACCCATAGCTGTTGCCACCTAAAGCTTTGCAGGATTCATATGGCCTCAACTATGGGTGCCAAGCTATAGCTTTAATCTGGCATGAAATAACTGTTGTATAAGGCTTGTTACTATTTTTGTAACCTATATGGGAGCCTCTATGCTTCTTTGCAAGCGTCTTTGCCCTGCTAAGCGACAAAAAAGCACCCAGAACAACCCGTCCCAAGTGCTTTTAAGTTTAGTCAGGGCAGTTTTAGGAAACAAAAATTACCAGGCCCTATGGTTGGATGTATGGACGCTGCATACTCAGATGTACAGACGTTGCAGGCAACGTCTCTCCAGCAATAATTTACTGGATCTTATACAGCCCTTTAAGCTACCACTTCAACAGATTAAACTGCTCCATATCCACCGTGTCGCGGTTACGATAAATCGACAGCACAATGGCCAGTCCCACAGCCGCCTCAGCTGCCGCAATGGTGATCACAAATACCGCAAACACCTGTCCCTTGATCTCAGCCGGGTCCAAATAGTTCGAGAATGCCATCAAATTCAGATTTACAGCATTCAACATCAGCTCAATGGACATCAGCACCCGAATCACATTTCGACTTGTGACAAGGCCATATACACCCACACAAAACAGAGCAGCGGCAAGAATCAAAAAGTACTCTAGTTGCATCTCCAACCCTATCTAAGTCAACATTCTTACGTTCGCCTTAATCGTCTCTACCGGCAGCCACCAGCTCGCGAGGCCGCTCCCGCAGCGTGAGTACTTTTTGCTCATCAGCGGGTTCACTATCGGGTACATACTCGCGGCGGGCCAAGATAATCGCCCCCACTAGAGCCATTAGCAGTAGCACCGATGCCAGCTCAAACGGCAGCAAAAAATCACTAAAAAAGTGCTGACCAATAACCTCAATTGCCTTATCTCCAGCAGGCACTGCCGATGACAGCTGCCACGACGTTGCCAGAACCATAGAACTCAGCAGGGCAAACAACCCGGTACATACGGCTGCCGTGGCTATTTTGCCGATCCAAGCATTGGGTAAGGGTTGAAAGTCTTCACGCTTGTTGACCAGCATGATGCCGAATAGAATCAGAATATTGACCGCACCCACGTAAACCAATACCTGAGCCGCCGCAACAAATCCAGCATTCAGCAAAATATAGAGCCCTGAAATGCTAATGAATACCATCGCCAGCAAAAAGGCTGAATAGACGATGCTAGAAAGCAGCACCACCCCTAAAGCTGACGCTAGCATTAAGACACCCAGGATGCCTAGGGAAACGAGTTGTACGCCTTCTGCTAAGTTCACTGCTACTCCAATTATGTAGACTTGTCCAAACGCTCACACTGACCAGCTAATGGCCTGGCCTGGCGCTAATCGCTGTCTTCATCAGCCGCAGCTGGTTTAGCAGCTTCTAGCTCCGCCAAGATCTCTTCGGGTAGTTTACCAGCACGGCGAGACCCCTCTGGCAGATCGTGGGGGCTAATAACTCCCTTTGGCAAATAGGCCAGTTCCCGCATGGGGGTGACCATGGGATCGTCTGTGACCTTATAGGGCAACCGCCCTAGCGCCACACTATCGTAGTTCAGCTCGTGACGATCGTAGGCGGCTAGCTCGTACTCCTCGGTCATGGAGAGGCAGTTGGTGGGGCAGTACTCCACACAGTTGCCACAAAAGATACAAACGCCAAAATCAATGCTGTAGTGGTCTAATTTCTTTTTCTTGGTATTTCGATCAAAGGTCCAGTCCACAACCGGCAGGTTAATCGGACAGACTCGAACGCATACCTCGCAGGCAATACACTTATCAAACTCAAAGTGAATACGACCGCGATAGCGCTCAGATGGAATCAGCTTTTCATAGGGATACTGAACCGTTACCGGACGACGTTTCATATGGTCAAACGTCACCGATAGACCCTGACCAATAAATTTGGCGGCCTGGACGGTTTCCTTAGCGTAATCACCAACCTGCTTTAAAAAATTGAGCATTGTTTACCCTCCAAACGCAACTGGGAATGCAAGCTTAAGTCCCGCTGTCAGCAAGAGATTGACTAGAGCAACCGGCAGTAAAAATTTCCAGCCCAGGTCAAGCAGCTGATCGATACGCACCCGGGGGACAGTCCATCGGATGAGCACGGCCAAAAAGACTAAGAAATAGGCTTTTATTAGGGTCATCATGATCCCTAAAGCGGCGGTGATCACCTGCAGCCATGGCGTCGTTTCACTGATGCCCAACCCTGCTGTAATCACTTCAACAGGGATGGGAAAGCTCCATCCCCCCAGGTACAGCACCGACACCAGCATGGCCGACAGCACCAAGTTGACGTAGGAGCCCACATAAAATAGACCAAACTTCATACCGCCGTACTCAGTTTGATATCCAGCAACAATTTCTTCTTCAGCTTCTGGCAGGTCAAAGGGAAGCCGCTCGCATTCGGCTAGGGCCGCAATCCAGAAAAGGACAAACCCGACAGGCTGCCGCCAAATATTCCAGCTGAGGATGCCGTAGCTAGATTGTTGGTTGACAATATCGATGGTGCTAAGGCTATTCGACATCATCACCACAGCCAACACAGCTAGGGCTAGGGGAATCTCATAGCTGATGGACTGGGCCGTTGCCCGCAGCCCTCCCAGCAGTGAGTATTTGTTGTTTGAGGAGTAGCCAGCCATCAGAAAGCCGATGGGGGTAATGCTGGAAAGCGCAATCCATAGAAAAATGCCTATCCCCAGGTCGGTAATGATGACGCTTTGGCCAAAGGGTATGATCAGATAGGACACAAACACTGGGATGACAACGATTGCAGGTCCCAGGGTAAAGAGTATAGGATCGGCCTGGGCCGGGTTGATGTCTTCTTTAAAGATTAGCTTGACACCGTCAGCGGTGGCTTGAAGTGCCCCTAGGGGGCCGACATAGT
>JBCCAQ010000203.1:0-10229 GCA_039814735.1 Cyanobacteria bacterium P01_A01_bin.15 | reverse complement strand
CTCAGGATGATGCCAGCCCACACCAAATCCGTCGGCATTGAGCAGTGCAAATTCTAGTTCCTTGGGCTGATAGCTTTGCACAACCAAGGAATGTTCTGGTTTGAGGATAAGATTTTCAAGGGGGATGGGCTCTCCTAAATAGGCAAGTAAACGACACATAGGCTAACGGAATAGAGTCCTTAGTTTTGTAGAGAGAATGCGGCAGTGGCCACCAATGCCCAGCCAACAATGAGGGCTACTCCACCGATGGGAGTAACGGCACCCAAGATTTTGATACCCGACAGGCTCAAGCCATAGAGGCTGCCCGAGAAAATCACAATACCGATGATCAAAGCCCAGCTGGCGTAGTTGAGCCAGCCATTAGTCGGGTTCTGGAGCCACAGGAGTCCCACCAGCAGCAAGGCTAGGGAATGATACATCTGGTAGCGGGTACCAAGTTCGAAGGTGGCTAGGGCCTTTTCGCTCAGCTGGGCTTTGAGGGCATGGGCCCCAAAGGCTCCTCCTGCGACAGACAGTCCTCCCAAAATCGATGCGATCGCAATACACAAACGAGCAGTCATGGAGCATAAAGGAAAACCAACCTTTCCAGGGTAAACAATGGTTTGCCTCTATGGCGGAGCCATTTTGGTTGGTTGCATGCAAGGAGTCCTGTGGGGGTCCCCTGTGACCGCTACCGTCCTATCAGATTGCACAGCTCTATGGATGGATTGACTAAAGCAACCTTGGTTTTTACCCTACTGCCGCTTTTGAGTAGCCGTGGCGTTGCGATCGCAGGTCCCCCAGAGATTAGTCCTGATGATAGGCTACCTGCCGCCTATTCCTCGCCACTGCTGGCCCAGGCCATTGTACCCACCAATGATGTAACCCAGGTCATCCCCTCAGACCGGGGTACCCTTGAAATCAGCGGCGGTACCCCGGCAGCAGGCAACCTTTTCCACAGTTTTGAGCGGTTCAACCTGACTCCAGAACAAACCGCCAACTTTCTCACCACCCCTTTCACCGATAGGGTGATCGGCCAAGTCGTCGGCGGCACCGCATCTAGCATCAACGGGCTATTACAAGTCACCGGCAGCCCCGCCGACCTTTACTTAATCAACCCGGCTGGGCTACTCTTCGGTCCCAATGCCCGTCTCGATCTTGGTGGTTCCTTTACCGCCACAACCGCCACCCACATCGGCAACGGCGACCAGTGGTTCGATATCCTCAGCAATCCGGACTACAGCACCCTGACCACCGCCCCCAGCCATTTTGGCTTTGGCAGCCCAGGGGCCATCGTCAACCAGGGTCAGCTAGCCGTTCCAGACGGCCAGAGTTTGCGCCTGTTAGGCAACCACATCACCAACACCGGGACGCTGAGCGCAGCGGCTGGCGAGGTCACCCTCGTAGCCGCTGCGCAGGGCCAAACAATCCGTCTTGGACAGCCCGGCGGACTACTCAACCTGGAGATTACCACCAATGGTGAATTTTCAAGCCCCCTGCCAGCACTGATTACGGGCGGTAACCTCAGCCACAGCAGCGCACTGGTGGTCAGAAATGATGGCACGGTGGCCCTAGATGATGACAGCGGCTCCACCCAAGAACAGCCCTTCAATATCAGCAACTCTGGAAATATCCTTGTACAAGGGGCCACCGGCGGCCAAATTACTCTGTTAGGAGATCGAATCCAGGTACTCAACAGCACCCTCAATGCGTCAGGTACCAACGGTGGCGGCTCCATTCAGGTTGGGGGCGATCCTCAGGGACAGGGACTCCGTGCCGCTCAAACAGCTGTAGCTGACACCGCTAGCCTGATAGCTGACGCCACTGACGAGGGCAACGGTGGTCAGGTGATCGTCTGGTCGGACCAGGCTACATTTTTTGATGGCACCGCTTCGGCTCAATCGGCCACGGGAAACGGTGGTCTAGTAGAGACCTCTAGCGCTAGCCAACTGACCATCGGTGACAATGCTAGGGTCAACACCCTGGCCCCCCAGGGCGAGACGGGTCTCTGGCTAGTCGATCCTACGGATCTCAGCATCGTTGACGCAGGCGGTACGGCTATCATCAGTCCTGATACCAATGACCCGGTCAATAGTTCTATCAATGCCTCAACCGTGGTTGGTGCCTTAAACAGCACCCATGTCACATTACAGGCTGATAGTTCTATTACGGTTGGGGCAGCCATTGATGCCAGCGGCAATAGTGCTGCCAATAATTTAGTCTTCGACACCGATACCCTCAATCTCAACGAAGCCATTGTCCTCAAGGAAAGCGGACGGCTTTCTGGCACGGCCAGTATCGTCAACGTGGGCGTGGGTGGCCGCATCCAAAACGGTGTGGATGCAGTAGCTAATCAAGGCACGGTTAATCTGGCAGCGGCGACCTACCGAGAAGGGGATACTATCACCCTCGACCGTGCTCTCAACCTCGTCGGCCAGGGGCAAAATAGGACCTACATTAGCGGCGATACCGATAATAACGGGGACGGCAACCATCGCGTCCTGAGCATTACTAGCAGCGGAGACAACATTACCCTCTCAGGACTCACTATTCAGGATGGTCTTAGCTCGTCAGCGGGGGCCGGTCTCGAGACCAGCGGTGACAATGTTTTGATCAGCGATACAACATTTTTGAATAACGTGGTTACAGGAGACACCCCTGACGGCGGTGCCATTCAAAATACGGGTTCACTCACGTTGAGAAATACGGTCTTTGACAACAACCGTACCGGCTCCGACGGTGGGGCCATTGATATTCTTCGAGGCTCGGTCAACGTTCTAGATAGTATTTTTACCAACAATCAAGCCGAGAGACACGGAGGGGCCATTGATGTTGCTCCAAACGGGACCCTCACGGTTGCCAATACCAGCTTCTCCTTAAATCAGGCCAAAGACGGCGGTGCCATATTTAATGAAGGGGCATTGACGATTGAAGACGCCAGCTTTATTAGTAACATCGCCAACAACTCCGGCGGCAGTATTTTTAACAGCGGCACCGCCAACCTAAACACCCTATATGTAGACGGCAACAGAGCAGGGCAAACTGGAGGCGGTCTCCATAACGGCAGCGGGGGTACTAGCACCATCACAGCTGGACAGTTTATCAACAATCTTGCCCAGAGCGGAGGGGGCCTCTACAACCGGGGTGAGATCAGCCTGCTGGCAAGTGTGGTGACTAATAATCAGTCCACCGGGCTGGGTCTGGGCGGTGGCGGTATCCACAACGCATCGGGCGGTGTCATAACTGTGGACCAAAGCTTGATCAGCAACAACCGCTCGGCAACCAATGGGGGGGGAATCCTCAATCTGGCTGATAGAGAGCTAACTGGGGTTGCGATCGCACGCAGCGCCATTGTCGGCAACCAGGCTGCCCAGTTTGGGGGCGGCATTGAAATTGCCAGCACGCCCCTATCCTCAGACCTATCAAGGCTAGACATCACCAACAGCACTATTTCAGGCAACCAAGCCTCCATCGGCGGCGGCATTCGCACCGTCGGCCCGACGACCCTGACCAATGTCACCATCACAAATAATACGGGCAGGCTTACCGGCGGCGGCCTTTCCGACAACCTCACCACTTCCACAACACCCACACTAATCAACACTATTGTGGCGGGCAACCGCGCTCCGACCAATCCCGATGTCGAAGGCATATTTATCGATCAGGGTAACAACCTCATTGGCATCGACCAGGGCGCTCAGGGATTTAATACCAGTACCCTGGTAGGCTCGCTGAGCAACCCAATCGAGCCGGGGCTGACCGCCCTGAATAATCGCACCGGTTCTCTCCCCTCCCACCAGCTTCTTACCAACAGCCCTGCGGTTAATGGGGGAAATAATGCAGTCGCCACCCCCAGCGACCAGCACGGGCGTCCAAGAATTGTCGACGACACCGTGGACATTGGAGCCGTCGAAAGCGATAGTTTGCCACCGTCGCCGCCTTCCCCTCCTACCACGCCGCCGCTCCCACCGACCTCACCCCCAGAAACAGCACAGCCTCCTCAACAGCCAAATTCGCAGATCGACACACCGCTCAATACTGCTGAACCTATCAACCAGGAAGAAAAGCTGATTCAGCCATTAGCTCCAGAGCAAACCCCGTTTGAACCGGTGAACGGACGTCTGCGCTATTTCGATGAAGACGCTTTTAGATATCTAGAAGACACCTTTAGTACAGACTATTCGGCCTATTGGCAGCTACCCCAGGGGCCATCCCTGACGTTGCAGGATGTTCAGCATATCCTCCAACAGGCCAGGCAAAACTATCAGACTCAATCCGCCATTATCTATGCTGTTTTTGTCCCCCAGGGAACAGCAGCAGACCCTGTACATAACCCATTGTCCCGTACCCGTCAAAGACCTCCGCAGCCTGACGACCAGCTTATGCTGATTTTAGTGACTGAGACCGGTCAACCCACCCAGCAACTCATCGATGTCTCCAGGGCGGAGCTAGCCCAACAAGCCAAGCTGTTTCGACTGGCCGTCTCCGATCCTGAAGATGACCTCAGCTATAGGGCATTGGCGAGACAGATGTATACCTGGCTTTTGGCTCCTCTCCATGAAGAGTTAGCCAACCATAGCGTCGAACAGGTGATGTATTCCCTTGACCAAGGGCTGCGAACAATTCCCCTGGCAGCCATGATGCAAGGGGATGAATTTATCGTTGAACAGTATGGGGTATCGATCATTCCCAGCGCGGGGTTGCTTCACGCCCAGTTTGACCAAAAGCCCCCCGAGCCAAATACCCTGATAGCCGGTGCCGATCAGTTTATGACCCTGGAGGCCCTACCCGCTGTCCCCATTGAGTTGGATATCGTCGCCCAGCACACCCAAGATAGCCAAGTACTCCTCAATGAGGCGTTCACGCTGGATAATTTTGTGGACCAGCAAACCTCTCAACAGCCTGGTTTACTGCATCTGGCCACCCATGCTGAGTTTAATACCGGCAGCTTAGATCAGTCTTTTATACAGCTGTGGGATTCACAACTGACGTTTGATCAGATGCGAGAGCTGAGCTGGTCAGAGCTAGAGCTATTAATTTTAAGTGCCTGCGAGACCGCCCTCAGCAGCCCTGAGGCGGAACTAGGCTTTGTCGGATTAGCGGCAGCAGCTGGCATTGAGACATCCATGGGCAGTCTCTGGAATGTTTCTGATGTAGGCACCTTGGCACTGATGGCGGAGTTTTATACCCAGCTATCCCAATCGCCCCGCCGCTTGCATGCCCTACAGAAGGCACAGCTGTCCTTGATTCAAGGCGATACTAAAATCGACAGCGATACCCTCAACACATCCCACGACGCAGTCACACTTCCTGCTGAATGGGATCTGCCCGTCTCAGCAGAGTTTTCCCACCCCTTTTACTGGGCAGGATTCACCATGGTCGGCAATCCCTGGTATTAGCTCAGGCACTCCGGGTAACTACGGATAGATTCGGGGAAAATTACTGTTTTGAGGACTGAGACTTTACTGAGAGCTCAAGCCTATATTGGCAGGCTTTAAGTATTTTTTACCTAAATAAAAGTAGTAAAAGATACACTTGCAGATACAAGGGAGTCATTTTATGTGGGTTCCCTTGACTGTTTAAATGCTATGCCTGCTCACGCTGCTATGACACCATCCACCTCACTATCCATGCAAACTCTAGTGGGCTTTGTAAAAAGACATTCAGCCGCTTTTGTAGCAGGATATGTCGGCTTGATCCTAGTGGCTCCTAGCTATGCTGCAGAACGGATTCGTTGGACCCCAGACTCTGATCGTGGCAGTGTAGAGTCTACCTTATCGGGGGGGCGACGGGGACAAGCAGCAAGCAGCTGCAACCAGTCTGGTGAGGCTACCCGCTTATCCCTGCTGGTACCGGGGGATCGATCTAGGCTGGTAACTACTGAAGAAAGTCCTACCCTAGCCTGGCATGTGGCGACAACGGCTCCGGTATCCATGACCTTTCACTTGTCAGACCCGACCCTGGCCCATCCGCTCTACACTCAAACCGTTGAAATCGACCAAACAAAGACCGTCAGTGTAACCATACCCGCCGACTATCCCTTAGAAACCAACAGAAAATATCGCTGGACAGTATTTGTTTCGTGTCCAGGCAGCCACCAAACCGAAATTTCTGCTCGTAGCTTTGTCGAGCGTGTAGACGGGGCATCTTTAGATATAAACAGTCTCTCTGCACTGGATCAAGCAGCTGCCTACGCTCACCATGGTATTTGGTACGACGCCCTTGCTGCCCTACTAACAGCTGGGAGTCAGGGGATAACCGATGCTGAATCCATGGCACAAACTCTTTTGGAACAGGGACAAAGTCAGGCCGAAATTTCTCTACCGGCGTTGGAGCCGCAATAATATTACCCAACAATATGTCTATCCATACTGCCTTCGCAGGTCGTTCACGGATAGCCCTAGATGAAAGTAGCTAACCTCAAAGAGAGCTGGAGAGACTTCTGGCACCAGCTGAGAAACAGTCATGGAGCTGTCGTCTTGGCCAGCTTAATTGCGACCAGCGGCGTCTTGACTCTGCGGTTAGCGGGTGGGTTACAGGGTCTAGAACTCCGAGTATTTGACAGGATGATTATACTACGTCCGACCGAAGCCCCTGATCAGCGAATTGTCATTGTGGGTGTCACGGACGCGGATCTAGATAGCTATCTTGGCGCTAGTACAGTCAGCGATCAAACGATGGCTCAGCTGCTCGACAAGATTAAGGCTCAGCGGCCTAGGGTTATCGGTCTAGACTTTTATCGAAGTTTGCCTGACGGTTCTAAAACAGATGATTTAACCACTCTGTTCTCCCAGACACCCAACCTGATCGGTATTGAAAAGGTCATTGGCGGCAAGCAGGACCATAGTATCCCAGGCAACGCCACCCTTGTGGCACAAGATCAGGTGGCCGCCAGCGATATTGTTGTGGATACCGATGGTCGAGTTAGACGAGGGCTGTTGTTTCCAACAGCCGATGACAGCCGCGCCCTGGAAGGGTTGGGGCTGCGCATAGCGCTTGACTATCTTGCCGGTGAGACACCCAGCCTTACCCCCGACCTGGATGCCCCTGTTTTAACCCTTAACAGAATTCCATTTTTGCCCCTAGAACAGCATACGGGGGGATACATTGATGCCGACACCGGGGGATATCAGATATTGCTCAATCCACGACAACAGTCGGCGGCTTTTGAGGTTGTTTCATTAAAACAGGTGCTACGCAATCAGATACCGCCCGAGCTGATGCGCGATCGCATTGTCCTAGTCGGCAGTATGGCCATCAGCAGTGCCGATATTTTCTACACAGCCCATCAAAAGTCTCAGCGGGAACTACCCATCAAGTTTGGGGTGGAACTCCATGGCGAACTTGCAAGCCAGATTATTAGCGCTGCCCTGGATGACCGTGTCTTGATCCATGCCTGGCCCAATTGGATAGAAGGCTTGCTGGTAGCTGGTATCGCCATTTGTGGAGGAAGTTTAGCACAGCGGGATAGCAAGCTTTGGCAGCGGCTGGCCCTGATTCCTGGGGCCAGCTTAGGGGTATTGGGTGCGGGCTGGGCAGCGCTCAGCTTTACGGGGCTGTGGCTACCTGTTTTACCGCTGCTGCTGGCACTGTGGATAGCCGCCGGGCTGACAGGCTCCTACCGCACCAGCCAGCTCCAGGTACTTTCAGGCAAGGACAAACTCACGGGTCTGGCCAATCGTCGAACGTTTGACGCTAGCCTGCAACAGGCTTGGTTTAAGGCCCTGAAATCGCAACAGTCCCTCGCCCTCATTATTGGGGATGTGGACCATTTCAAGCAGTATAACGATACCTATGGCCATCCCCAGGGGGATGAATGCTTAAAACGTGTAGCCCAGGCTATTCGTACGGCGGTTGGCTTAAATAGCGCCCTGAGCGCCCGCTACGGTGGAGAGGAATTTGTTGTCCTATTGCCCAATACATCGATAGAGCGGGGGGTTGCGATCGCAACCGCAATTTTGGCAAAGCTGACTGCCTACAACCTGCCCCACGCCTCCTCCAATACTGCTAGCCACGTCACCATGAGCCTGGGCGTTACCAGCTTTATCCCCAAACTGGAAATCCCCCCTAGTGCCCTGGTGGAGATGGCTGACCTGGGTCTGTATACAGCTAAAAAGTCTGGTCGTAACCGCATCGTCATCCATCAACCCGACACCCTCAGCAGCCGCTCCTAGCTAGCGACATCTGACAGATCGCGCCCCCTTAAAACCCGTGGGTGTGTTCTAAAAAGCAACACCGCTGCTATTTAGAAACCTTGACCGCCTCTAGCAGACGCGAAAAGTAAAACTGCGTCGCGGTAAATTCTCGGCGCTTGATCTCCCAGCCGTTAGCCTGCAAGGCAGCTCGAATCTCCCCCTCGCTGTGGAGATAAGCACGGGTGGCCTTACTGGGACCAGGAAAAAATTCACCAATGCGTTTTAGCAAGATATAAAAAGGATTTTTGGGTGCAAAGCTCAAAATCAGCCGCTCCTCAGCCAGGGAGCTAAGATGGGCAATCATTGCCCCCGCCTTTTCCTGGGGATAGTGAATCAGCACATCCAAACAAATCACCGTGTGGTAGGTGCCATCTAAGGTTTCTAAGTCTTTGGCCTCAAAGATGGGCATCGCCTCAGCAGGCAGCACCGCCGCCGCTCGCACCTTGGCTTCCTCAACCATTTTCTCAGAAATATCGCTGGCAGCAACCACCGCGCCCATGGTCGCTAGGGGAATGCTCAGACTGCCAACACCACAGCCAGCATCGCAAACGGTCAGTCCGTCGGCAGCTCCATCTTGCTTAAACCAGTAGAGCACATGATCCACGGTCTGCTGATGCCCTTCACGAATATCTCGCTGTACCTTATTTACCTGGCCATCGCCATAGATGCGGCTCCAACGATCAAACCCCTGGGCATTGAAATAATTACGAACGATGGTCTTATCGTCAGTTGCACTCGTCATAGGATCCAGCAGGACATTAATAGAATTTATCTACCGTCAGATCCTATTACGTTTTGGAAATGTCTGGTTGAAGGACGGGCAATACCGACCGGATTAATCGTCTAAAATTCGCCGCCAGCTCAAGCTCGAACCAGCCTGGGACCAGCGGAGTAAATGGGCGGTCTGTCCAGGCACTAGCCCCGGTAGACCCACCGCCTGTCTGGGTCTACCGGTCGCCAGCTGAATTGCCTCTTGAGCGCTACCTAGCCCCCACTGCACCAAATTTTTGACGCCATCCAGCAGGGGGCGGGTGGTGCCGCAAAGCGTGCCATCGGGCAGTCGGGCCGTCCCCTCTGTCACTTCAATCTCACGGCAGTCCCAGGGGTAGACACCATCGGGCAACCCCAGGGGAGCCAGAGCATCACTCACCAGAAACATCCCAGACTCAGAATGGCCACGGTTAATTCGCAACAGTAAATCCAGCATGGTTGGACACACGTGCTGACCATCGGCAATCATCCCAGCAAAGACACCGGCATGGGTCAGGGCGGCCCCGAGCAAACCAGGCTGCCGATGGTGTAACCCCGGCATCGCATTAAAGGCATGGGTCACCATTGAAGCACCTTGGGCAAATGCCTTTTGGGCCACAGCAGCGGTGGCTAGGGAGTGTCCCAGGCTGACGGTAATTTTGTGCGATCGCAGCCAGGGAATCACAGCATCTGCTGTCTCCATTTCTGGAGCTAGGGTGACAATCTTAACCGCCTCCACATAGGGACCCAGCAGGACCTGCAACCGCTCTAGCGATAACGGCTGCAGGTCCGCTTGAGGATGGGCTCCACGCTTGGCCGGATTGAGAAAAGGTCCCTCCAGGTGAGCCCCCAGCACGGTGGCATGGTGAGGACGGCGACCCGCCGCTCGATAGGTCTGAATCACCTCTAAACTGCGCTGAATTTTCTCGGGGTGGGCCGTGACCAACGTCGGGGTAAACGCATCGACCCCCTGACTCCACAGAAAACTAGCCACCTTTTGCAGCTCCGAGGGATGACTGAGATCCAAAAAAGCCAGTCCTAAGGCCCCATTAATTTGCAAATCCACACCCCCTAGGGAAACCCAGTCTCCTTCTAGGTCGATGGCCTGTACGGCATTGGCCGCCACCTTTGCCATGGGTAATAGCGATCGCAGCTGATTATGAACCACCTCTAAACAGTACAGCCCCGGTAAATGAGGCAGTCGCCCATTAAGCAAAATTGACATCGGTCCCTTGCACCCAAACTTTGTACAAATCATCCCATAGGAACCCGGTAGGCTAAAAGCATTCCCCTGGCGACGCTAGG
>JBCCAQ010000399.1:0-2396 GCA_039814735.1 Cyanobacteria bacterium P01_A01_bin.15 | reverse complement strand
CTGCGGCGTCCCCGTGGAAAATGCGATCCGCGATGCCAAATTAGCCAAGGGCGATATCAACGAGATCGTTTTGGTGGGTGGTTCTACTCGAATCCCAGCGGTTCAAAACCTGGTGACCAAGATCCTGGGTAAGGAGCCTAACCAAAGCGTAAACCCCGATGAAGTTGTAGCCATTGGTGCGGCGATTCAGGGTGGTGTGCTAGCGGGTGAGGTCAAGGACATCCTGCTGCTGGATGTGACGCCCCTGTCCCTGGGTGTAGAAACCCTGGGCGGTGTGATGACCAAGCTGATTCCGAGGAATACCACGATTCCTACTAAAAAGTCTGAGGTATTTTCCACAGCGGTGGATGGCCAAACTAACGTTGAAATCCACGTTCTCCAAGGTGAGCGTGAGATGGCTAACGATAATAAGGACCTGGGTGTGTTTCGCTTAGATGGGATTCCCCCATCCCAGCGTGGTGTTCCTCAGATTGAGGTGATTTTTGATATCGACGCCAACGGTATCTTGAATGTAACGGCTAAGGATAAGGGCACTGGCAAGGAGCAGTCCATTAGCATTACCGGTGCATCTACCCTGTCTGACGATGAAGTGGATCGGATGGTGCGGGATGCTGAGGCCAACTCCTCGGCTGACAAGGATCGTCGCGAGAAGATCGACATCAAGAACCAGGCTGACTCGCTGGTCTATCAGGCTGATAAGCAGATGGGCGAGCTGGGTGACAAGGTTTCTGAGGACGATAAGGCTAAGGTTGAAGCTGAGATTGCCAGTTTGAAGGATGCGATCGCATCTGACGACTATGACAAAATCAAAGCTGGTACCGAGTCTTTGCAACAGGCACTCTTTGCCCTCAGCAGCAACATGTACGGTGGTGCTGATGCCGCTGCGGCGGCGGCAGCTGCCGATCCAGGTGCTGCTGGTGCTGCTCCCAGCAGCGATGGCGATGACGACGTTATCGATGCTGAGTTTTCAGAAGACGGCGACAAGTAGCCTGATTTAAAGCTTGGCGACAAACTAGTCGCCGGGTTATAGCCGACAAACTTGCTCCGGCTAGCAAGGGGGTGGATGGGGTTACCATTCACCTTTTTTTGTATCTTTTGTAAGACGGTTGAGTAAATACCCGATCTTATTTGAGACCGATCAGCGACACCAGGCTTTGACCGGTGAAATACTCAATGGCGATCAAAATCACAAAGCCTGCCATGGCGGCTCGTCCATTCAGCTGTTCAGCATATTGGTTGAACCCTTTTTTCGGGCGTTCAAGCTTGGGACTCATGGAAGGCTTAATGTCAGTCACGGTGTTAGGCGCTGCGTAATACCTGTCTATTCTCACTACCAAAGGCAAACTTCGTCAATGATGTTTGCTTTGGCCTGGTTTTTCTCCATGGTGAACTTTTCGTGGCTGTCGGAACGCTAAGCTAGGGCCAGTCGCTAATTTCAGCGCTACCGCTGTGGAATTAAGCGTTCAACTAAAATCTTTTACCTAGACCTTTTAACCTACAGAGGAGACGACCTGTGCAAATTGGTGTGCCGAAAGAGGTAAAGAACCTAGAGTTTCGAGTTGGTTTGAGTCCCAGCAGCGTCAGGGCGCTGATAGAACAGGGGCATCAGGTGGTAGTAGAGACCGATGCTGGCGTGGGTGCTGGGTTTAGCAATGTCGACTATCAACGGGTAGGGGCCACCCTGGGTATGGCTAGCGACGCATGGCAGCAGGCCATGGTGGTCAAGGTCAAAGAGCCCCTGCCTAGGGAATATGACTATCTGCAAAAGGAACAACTGCTGTTTACGTATCTGCATCTAGCGGCCAGTCGTGGGTTAACTGAAGCGTTACTGCAGAGCGGTGCCACCGCCATTGCCTATGAAACCGTTGAGAAAAATCATCAGCGTCCTTTGCTAACCCCCATGAGCATTATTGCTGGGCGACTATCGGTGCAGTTTGGAGCCCGGTTTCTAGAAAAACAGCAGGGCGGTCGCGGAGTACTGCTGGGCGGTATTCCGGGGGTAAACCCAGGGCGGGTCGTGGTGCTGGGCGGTGGTGTTGTAGGGACCGAGGCCACCAAAATGGCCGTAGGACTGGGAGCCCAGGTGACGCTGATCGATATTAATTTGGAGCGGTTAAATCAGTTGGAAGAGCTGTTTGGCTCGCGGGTACAGCTGCTTTATAGCAACTCTGCCAACATTGAAACCGCTGTTGCCCAGGCCGATTTGCTAATTGGTGCAGTCCTTGTGCCCGGTCGCCGCTCTCCCAGGCTGGTTTCTCGGTCGCTGGTGGAGCGGATGTCGGAGGGGGCTGTGATTGTGGATGTGGCGGTGGACCAGGGGGGCTGTATTGAGACCGTACGCCCCACCTCCCACAGTGAACCGGTTTATGTGGAGACGGGGGTGCTGCACTACGGTG
>JBCCAQ010000352.1:0-4059 GCA_039814735.1 Cyanobacteria bacterium P01_A01_bin.15 | reverse complement strand
GTTAAAGGCAATCACCCGCACCTGATTGCCAAAAATGTCTCCTGACCCGGCGTCATCGGTCTGCGCTCTGGTGAGCTGACTGGGGTCGGTCCAGTTTGCCATGTTGAGAAACAGTGGGGCTGCGGTTGCCACCCCATTGACTGAAGCGGCCTGAATGAGGTAGGCACGGGGTAACGCCATGGGTATGCGCAGGCTAGGGCTAAAGGACGATATCAAAAAGAGATCGCCCCGCAGATTTTCATGCAAGGTGGTGGTCCCATCGGCAATCAGGCTCTGCAGCCCCATCATGGTAAACATCAGAATGTTGGCAAAGCTGACGCCGGTAATAGCGACCGCAAGACGCACTTTTTGGTGGGAAAGCTGTGCCCAAGCCAGGGGCTTTTCAAAGGGAAGCCGTGAGAGAATTGGTTTTAGCATTATTTTTTAACTACGTCTCAAGGTCAATGGCTACCCGGACCTGCATACCGGTCAGTGCCGCCACCCGATCGCTGTCTTCGTCATCTAGGCGGACCCTGACGGTAACAACGCGGGCATTTACATCCTGGGTCGGGTCAGACTGTTGCGCTTCGCCAAAATTGGCTTTGCCAATTTGTAGGCCAATGTGTTCGACCGTGCCCCTCAGCTCCGTGGCCACACCGCCATATTCACTGGTGATCTGTGCTGACTGACCCAGACTGACGTTACGAATATCGGTTTCATAGACCTCGGCTATCACCATCATTTGGTCGGTTTGGGCCAGTTCCACAATGCCCTGCTGGGTGTTGACCTGTTCCCCAACCTGGGTGTTGATTTTTAGGATTTGTCCGGCTACGGGGGAGCGCACCAGCACGTCATCTAGATCCGCCTGACGCTGGGACACTTCGATTTGGGCCTGTTCGAGCTGGGCGGTTGCGATCGCAATATCCTCTGGCTTTACCTGGGTAAGCTCCACCAGTCGCGATCGCTCTTCCGCAATTTGGGCGCTGAGGGTGCGTCTAGTTTCCTCCTGTTCAGCGACCGTCACCGCCAAATCCGCCTGGGCGGTTTCATAGTCTCGCAGGGCTATGTCTAGCTCCGAGCGGCTGGTGGCCCCAACGGCGGTCAGCTGCTGATAGCGCCCATGGTTTACCCGAGACTCCTGCAGGGTGGCCTGGGCTCTGTTGACCGCCGCCTGGCGCTGGGCTGTCTGGGCCGCTAGCTGGGCCTCCAGTCGAGTAATGGTGGCGCGCTGGGCTTCTATTTGAGCCGGTTTAATATCGCCCGTTTGTTGCTGGCTCAGCTCAGCCTGTCGCTGTCGTACCAGGACATGGGCTGCCTGCAAATCGGCCTGGCGTCGTTCGACCCCCTGCAGCACGGCGATTACCTGTTCAGACTCCACCCAGTCTCCTTCGCTAACGCGAATTTCATTGACGCGACTATCCGCCGCGTTGGATACCGATAGCCGAATCACTTCACCCTTTGGTTCAATCCGTCCAAGGGCAACAACGGACTGTAGTTCAACTGTGACCGGAGCCGTTTCATCCTCATCTGTTTTTTGACCCAGGGACGGGACACATCCAGTGGAGACCAGGGCCATGAGAACAAGTAATATGCCCCATGGCAACGATAGTTTGTGCGTCATAATCAGACCGCTCAGGGATAAGAATTGTATAAGAGCCAAAAATTAATGCTGGAGAGACGTTGCAGGCAGGGTCTGTACGTCCAATGGTGGAGCCTAATAAATTTCGTTGCCTAAGGGGGAATATAAAATCTCGTAGAGCCAGCGTTTAACCCCTGTTTCCGTTTTAGCTGAAGACTTTCTGGACCCGCCATGACAAAAGTCATTCAATTGAATGACCCCCAGCCGTAGGAATGCCAAACCTGTTTCGCTACGGTATGGACAGTCTCAGTAAGCACTACCCTCTCTGGAGAAGTTGATTATGATTCGAGAACATGCAAATATCTCGTTGCTCAATCGCCTAGATCAGTATTTAGAAGACGACAATATTGCCGAAGCCGCTAAGCTATTTACGAAAAATTTTGTGTGGCACTTTTTTAATCCCCAACTGCCAGATGTACAGGGCGACTATGTCGGTTTTGATGGATGGCAAACCTTTTTTGGCAAGCTGTCCATCGTCACCGGGGGCACATTCCAAGTCGAGACCATTTCCTGTACGCCGATGGGTGACGAACTGGTGGTTACCCATGTCCAAGATACGATGCATCTGGACGGTCAGCCGATTAAGCTGGATGCGGTTGTTGTCTGGCGAATAGTGGGTGGCTGTATTGCTGAGGCTTGGGATATACCGGCCATACACACGGTACATAGGCCCGATCCGCAGATGGCCAGAGCGGCCTAACAATCTGCAGCGGCGATCACCTCGGTTTCTAGGGCAATCAGGGCATTAAGAATCTTAAAGGTAGAGGCGGGTAAAAACGATGTGGCGTTGCGATCGCAACCACACCCATAGCTACTCCTCGTTTGAGCCATAAACCAGGATTGAACCTTCTATACCCATGGCAATCTATCGATGCTATTCATAGATTGCCATGGCAGGAGGTCATGATAATAAATGACCTTTGTCATGTGGCCAGCAGGGCAAATGATCTAGGATTCAACTAGGGTGGGAGAGCGATTTCTCGCTAGGGTATCCAGTGTGAGTGTAGGGCTATGAATCAGGTCGCAAGCAGAGCAGCCAGTGTAAATATGCGTGCTCTGTCGCCGCCGCGCCCAGACGCCATTGCCTCGGTGTCACCGTCCGTGGCAAAAACGCTGCGATATGTGGAATGGACCTTTTTACTGGTGCTTATTCTCCGCCTGCTATCGCTACTGCTCAATAGACCGATGGCATACGAGCTAGCAGCGGGCGACTATATTATGCTGGCTGCCATGGGGGGTGTGGCTGTCCTCAGCTTGGTTTTTCCTAGCGGGCGTCCTAGATGGCAGCGACATGCCTATATTTGGTGCGAGATCTCTATTTTGCTAGCGACCCGAGCGTTCTCTACATGGGGTTTAGATCTGTTTTTATACCTGGTTTTAGTAAAAAGCTGTTTTTTACTCAGCCGTCGAGCTGTCATCTTCACCACGGTGGCAGCCGGTGTCGCATGGCAGATTAGCTATGCCCGACAGCTATTTACTCAGGAAATGAAAACCAGATTTGAGGCTATCTTGGCGGCTCCCCAACATCTGATGGTGTTGGATATGATCTTCAACAGCACGGCGCTCTATCTAGCGTCGAGCTTGTTGATCATTTTACTGTGCTGGACGGTGTTAGCCGAGCGTAAAAGCCGACAGCAGGCGGATATGCTATCGGCAGAAGTGGAGAAGCTAGCAGCGGACCTAGAGAGAACTCGCATTGCCCGCGATATTCACGACTCCTTGGGCCATACGCTCACGTCCCTGGATATGCAGCTAGAGGTAGCCCAAACCTTACACACCCAGGACCCTGACCATGCCCTCCAGGCGGTCAATCATGCTAAGGGCCTATCTCAGCAGTCGCTGCAGGAGGTGCGTCGGGCGGTTTCTACCATGCGTCATGGGGTCTTTGACCTATCTGTTGCCCTCACGAATTTAGTAGAGCAAATTCAGAACACTCGCCCCTCAAGTGCGACATCGTTTCAAATTAGAAGCCATATTGATTTACCGACCCTGCCGCTGCAGACGAGTCAGCAGCTCTTTCTAGTGGTAAAAGAAGGGTTGAACAATATTCAAAAGCACAGCCAGGCTTCGATGGTAGAACTGTCAACGACAACGACGACGACCGATATCACCATTCGGCTATCGGACAACGGGGTGGGATTTTTGCAGCAGACTCCTAAACAGGGATTTGGTTTGCGGGGCATGCAGGAGCGGGTACAGTTGTTGCACGGTCAGATGGTTGTGCATAGTACGGTTGGGCAAGGAACCGTACTTCAAGTGACGATTCCACAATGAGTGAGCCATGATCCGACTTCTATTAGTGGATGATCAGCCGATGTTTCGAGGGGGGCTAGCCTCTCTTTTGACCGCCTCAGAGACAAAGGCCGTGGCTTTCGCTTCCGCTTCACCTTCCCGCTCACGCGCTTCGGCGTCCCGAAAAGCGGCCTCGCGGCGACCTTCGG
>JBCCAQ010000148.1:0-13324 GCA_039814735.1 Cyanobacteria bacterium P01_A01_bin.15 | reverse complement strand
TTCAAACATTTTTATCGAAAAGCTGTTTGGGTTTTGACTGTAAAGTTCCGCATGGCCAACGAGCAGATAGCCCAGGGGAGACAGGGCATTGTAAAACTTATTTAAAACCGTCTTAACAGCTGAATCACTAAAGTAGATAAACACATTTCGGCATAAAATTAAATCCATCTCTTGAATATCCAGGAACGGATCTAGGAACGAGCTATCGAGCAGATTGCCGGTCTGAAACTTGACCATCTGCTTAACACTGTCACTGATGTGATACCGCTCATTGAGCTCCACAAAAAAACGGTTCTGAATATGTCTATCAATGCCCCTAAATGACCAGGGACGATAAATCCCGGCTTTAGCACTTTTAATGGCAGCGGAGTTTATATCTATTCCCAAAATTGTTATGTTCCATTCCTCAATATTGGGAATAAAGTCCCTGAGCACCATGGCAATGGAATAGGGTTCTTCACCGGTTGAGCATCCGGCACTGCAGATACGGATTGTTTTTGTATCAGATTTCCGTTGGATCAAATCTGGGAAAATATGATTCTTTAGCAGCTTAAACTGGCCCTTGTCTCGAAAAAAGAAGCTCTCGGTGTTAGTGATTTCTGCGATTAGGCTATCCCATTCCTGGTGGCTTCGATCGGTCTGGGTCGCTAGCAGCTGATAGTAATCCTCTAGGAAATCCGACCCTGTGAGTTTAGCTCTTCTGTAAAGAGTATCTTTGAAAACTTTCTGATCGTTTTCCCTGATTTTGAAGCCGGTACGCTCAACAATTAATTGAATAAATGCTTGAGTTAGCCCTGGATTTAACGACTCTGTTGGTGACACGGTTGGTTTTTATTCTAGTTTTAAAAGGCCGACGAGGCTGGATCAAGCGAGAGCTGTTGCACAACTTTTAACACGGTGGGACCGATGGTTTGGATCGGTAACACATGGTGGGCCGCCCCTAGGGCGATGGCTTCTTTGGGCATGCCAAATACGATGGAGGTGGCCTCATCTTGAGCAATGGTCAACCCCCCGGCATCGGCAATCGATTTCATGCCATCGGCCCCATCGCGACCCATGCCGGTTAGTAATACCCCAATGGTTCGACGCCCGTAAAACTGAGCGATAGAATCAAATAGGGCGGTCACAGACGGACAGTGGCCATCGACCGGAGGTAGCTGTGAATGGACAAATCGGCCCTGGTGATTAATTTCTAGATGCTGGCGCTCCGGTGGAAAGTAAATTGTGCCGGGTTCAGGGCGCGCCCCTGCTGGGGCGATCTTTAGTGATAGCTGACATGAATTCCCAAGCCAGTCAATCAACCCCTGTAAAAAGCCCAGACTGATGTGCTGAACACAGACAATTGGCAAGGGAAAATCCGCTGGAAATGAGGTCAGCAGGTTTTGTAATGCCAGTGGTCCACCGGTTGAAGCTCCCACAGCCAGAATTTTAGGCTTGTTATGAAGTTTGACAGCTGAAGCCACTCGATCATAGGAACTAACCTGTTGGTGGATAGCAGACTTTCGTCTTTTTTTCTTAAAGACCTTGACCCCGGATAGGATCTTAATTTTATTAATAAGAGATTGTTTAAGCAGTATATTTTCAGCATCTAATCCAGCCCTTGGCTTGGGTAAGATATCCACGGCCCCGGCTTCTAGCAGCTGAAAAATTCGGTGGGTGTCTTCCTCTTCTTGGACTGAAGCACTCACCACTAATATGGGTCGCGGATAGCGAAGCATGACCTGCGATGTGAATTCGAGGCCATTCATGTGGGGCATAAAAAAGTCGGTGCAGATTACATCTGGCTGAATATCCGGAATAAGCGCCAGCCCTTCCATTCCAGTTTGGGCTGTTCCAACAATTTCAATGTCGGATGACGAACTTAAAATTCTCTTGAGGATGGCTAGGGCAACCGGGGAATCTTCAACGACGAGAACACGAATAGCCATTGGCTTTAATAATAATTAAATAGATATTAGATTAGTCTCTCTAAGGTTTCTAAAAGTGCCTCCTGGTTAAATCGACCTTTGAGAATATAGCCGTTGGCCCCCGCGTCGGCCCCCCGTTGGCGATCGGCGTCGGAGTCTAACGTGGTTACGAGAATGACGGGTAAATTGTCAAATTCCGAGTGTTGCCGAATTTTGGCGACTAGGGAAAACCCGTCTAGATGTGGCATTTCAACATCGGATACGACGGCGTCAAAGACACCATTTTGCAGCGTGTTGTAGCCCTCTAACCCGTTGGTGGCGGTAACGACCACATAGCCTGCCCCCTCAAACAGTCGTTTTTCTTGAATCCGAACGGGGGGAGAATCTTCTACTAAGAGAATAACGGGTTTGTTCTGTACAGCTGACTCGTTGGGAGTGAGTGCGTCGGAGAGGGGCTTTTGCTGTAGCGACTTGAGCAGGTCAGGCGGGTTGAGAATCATACAGATATCGCCCGAACCCAAGACCGTCGTTCCAGAAACGTTGCGCACCCGCTTGAGCAGGCTTCCCATGGGTTTGCTCACCACCTCCTGCTGACTAATCAACCGGTCAATAAAGAATCCGGCCTGGTCGTTGCCGACATTGAGGATGACGCAGGGACGATTATTCTCTGGGGACGACTCTGACTGGGCTACCCAGTCATAAATTGGAGACTGGGATAGCTCTAGAACATCGGTCAGATTAGCGACCGGAATCGACCGATCGCCCATCATAATGGTGTCCTGCCCGTCCGCTGTCTCAATCTGACTGGCCGAGACTAGCAGCGTTGTTTGCAGAAACTCAATGGGTAGGGCAAATGTCAGCCCTTGGGTTTCTACCAGGACAACATTTGCTGTGCTCAGGGCCGTGCTGAGCTGCAGGCGAAAAGTACACCCCTGGCCGGGGGTAGATTCGATCTGAATGCTGCCCTTGAGTTTTTCTACCTGGTCGCGGACCACATCCAACCCCACCCCCCTACCGGAGATTTCGGTAATAAAGCCACGGGTTGAAAAACCAGCCGCGAGGATCAGCCGATGAATTTGGCTGGTGGTCATGGCGTCTAGTTCTTCTGGACCGTAGAGCCTGCGTTTGATTGCGGTTTGTTTAATAGTCTCGGTGTCCAGGCCCCGGCCATCCTCTGTGATTTCAATCATCAGACTGATGGCGGTCTGGTAGGCCTTTACCCGTAGGGTCGCTACGGCGGGTTTACCAGCGGCTTCCCGTTCGGCCGATGTTTCAATACCGTGGTCGACGGCGTTGCGCACAAGGTGCATCAAGGAATCTTTGATACCTTCTAGCAGGCGTTTATCAGCGGTGGCGTCCTCCCCTTCAAGCACCAGGTTGACCTGTTTGGACTGCTGTTTGGCCAGGTCGCGTACCACCCGCTGTAGGGGCTGAAACAGAATGGATAGGGGCAGCAGCTGCAGCCTACGAACCCGGTTTCTGAGGTCTTCAGAAACTATCTCTAGCTTGCTGCTGTTGGCTTGGAGCGTGGATCTTAAATTTAAGATCAGACCTTCTAAACGCTCTTCATAGGACTGGACTGCAGCCGTCTTTTGTTTATCTTTGTTGGCGCGCCATTCTTCCCACAGCGTGATCAGCTGCTCGGTTTGGGTAGAGGTCTGGGCAATTTGGATACGGGTGACGGCCAATTCTTCTGCCTGGGTGGTCAGGGCATCAAGATCGCGGACCTGAACACGAACGCTGTCGGGGCTGCCTTTGCTAGCTGTTGGTAGTCCGTCAACAGGGGTGGTTACAACCGGCTCGGGTTCTTTTTCTATGATGGGGAGCGGAGCCGGTAGTGCGGGGAGGATGACCGGCGGCTCTGCCGTGGGGGCGGCGGCTGTGGCGGGTACGGTAGCTGTAAGAGTCTGGAGCAGCTGCTCGGTGTCGACATTGGCTGGTGAACCGGTAACGGCTTCGTGGACCAGTTTGCCGATGGCGTCTAGCCCCTCGTATAGCCGGTCGCTCACTGCCGAGTCTAGGTCCAGGGTCTGAATCTGAATGCTGGTGAGGACATCTTCGACCGCGTGGGTGAGGATTTCTACGGATTCAATACCGGCACTTCTGGCATCTCCTTTGAGGCTGTGGGCTTCTCGCAGCAGCGTGGAGAGGGACTCTTTGTCGGTGGGGTTTTTCTCTAGATGCAGGAGACTGGCTTCTAGGGTTTGGAGTCTCTCTTCGGTGGTGGTTTGATAGATCTCGCGCAGCTCGGCATCGGCGATGACGCTGGCCAACGGGACCTCGGCCACCGTACCCACTACAGGGGGAACCACGGCTGTGGCCGCATCAGCCAGCCGCTCAAACACCTGGGTGATCACCACCTGACTGGGTTCCCCTGTGGTGGCTTCATGGACCAGCCTGTCGATCGCATCGATGCCATCCTTGAGACCGCTGCCCAGCTCGGCTGTAAAAGGTATGGTCTGGCTTTGAATATGATTGACAATATCTTCAATGGACTGGACGAGATCTGCGATCGCATCTAGCTCTACCGCCCTAGAGTCACCTTTGAGACTGTGGGTTTCGCGCCGCAGCACCTCGATGGTGGTCGCATCGTCTGGGCTGTGCTCTAGCTGTTGGAGACTGGCCTTTAAGGCCCGCAAGCGACCGTCGCTGGTAATCCGATAGATCTCCCGCAGTTCGTCATCGTTAATATAAATGGCGTCCGATGGGGCCGCCATAGCCTCCGGCACGGCAACCGGCGACACGGCAGCAGAGGCCACAACGGCCTTGAGAAACTCTAGGGTCTGGTTATAATCTATCTCGCTGGGTTCCCCGGTAACCGCCTCTTGCACCAGCTGACTGATGGCATAGATACCCTGATAAAGACAGTCACTGATATCTAGGGTAAACTCCACCTGCTGCTGCTGCAGGGCCTTGACCATCTCTTCTAGCTCCTGGGCCAGGGTGGCAACAGGTTCTAACCCGATTACCCGAGAGTCGCCCTTGAGACTGTGCAGCTCTCGCCGTGAGTCTTCAAGCGTGTCGGGGTTGTGGGGTTCTTGCTCTAACTGCAGCAGACCGGTTTGGAGATTGTTAAGGCGCTGGGTGCTGGTGTCATGGTAGAGGCTGCGCAGCTCTTCATCTTGAATTATCATGCGTTTGAGTCATCGGGCTAAGGACTACGGTGGCTAGGCGTTGTGGCATAAATCCAGCCGAGGGACGTAAACGGGTAAACATCAAGAATTTTCTCAATTTTTATCCGTTTGAACCGGGAAGGATGTGAGCAGAAACAAAATGCCAGTCTCAGTTAGGGAAGGGGAAAGGGGTTGTCGAATAGCAAGTCCCTTTCCCCTTGGCTGAGCCAGCGGGTGTTTGTGCTAGATCATTTTTTCCAGGTCTAGGGCCGCTTCATTGAGCTGATCCGTACCGACCTTGGTTTGGTTTAGACCACCGGCTGTTTCCTTAGCACCTCGGTTAATCAGCTCCATGGCATCGACTACCTGTTGGATGGCGTCTACCTGCTGTTTTAAGTTCAGGGATACCTGCTGGTTGTTGAGCACCACCTGATTGACGGAGCCTTGAATCTCGCTAAAGGCGGACTCTGTGCGCTTGGCAATTTCCACACCTGTTTTTACGGTTTTGGTGCCTTCTTCTGTCACCATGACGGTTTCATTAATCGATTTCTGAATGTCAGAAACCAGATTGTTGATTTTGTCAGCTGACTGCTGGCTTTGGTCAGCGAGCTTGCGAATTTCGTTGGCAACAACGGCAAACCCCTTACCGTGCTCTCCCGCCCGCACGGCTTCAACCGATGAGTTGAGGGCCAACATGTTGGTTTGGTTGGCAAAGTCGATTACCAGCTGGGAGATATTACTAATTTGGCTGGCCTGGCTGCTCAGGTTGACAATCTGCTCTGCGATCGCATCCACCTTATTCTCCAGGACAAACATACCCTCCAAACCTTCACCCACCGACTGAGCCCCTTCCTCCGAGGCCGTATAGGCGTGTTTAGCCGCTTCAACCGCAGCATTTGCCTGCTCGGCGGCATGGCGGGAAGAGGCCTCTAGCTCATCCATGGTGGTGGTGGTTTCATTTACCGATGCCGCCTGCTGGCTGGCAATCCGCTCCTGCTCGGCTACCGTAGAGGCCATTTCCTGGGTGGAGGTGGCAATATTAGAGGACACTTTTTCCAATACGGCGACCAGCCCCCGTCCCCGCCAAATTGCAAACGGAATCACCAAACCCAAGGAGAATAGAACCGTCAGCCCGGCAAAGAGCTTAAAGGCGTTAACGGATGCGAATACTTCGCTTCTAGGCAGCTTTGCGATCGCAATTAGGGCATAGGGGCGATTGGTACTAGGCGAAAACTTGTCATAGGCCAGCATAGAGCGACCAACGTTAATGGTACCCCCATCACCTGTTAGGATTTGTTCAGCTATTTCTGGAGAATAATCATTGGCCAGGGTCTCTTCTTTACCTAGATCAAATCCCCAAAGTTTGTCCGGGTTAGCGTTAGCCAGATAGTAGCCGTCCTGGTTTACCAGCTGCAGTTCCTCCCCATTCGACTCAGATGACTGGGCTAGCAGGTCCAAAAACTGATTGGCAAATATGTTGGCAATGACGATACCACGCTGTTGACCTGCATCGTCTAAGATCGGTGTGGCATAGCGAATAACCGGCTTAAAGGGTTCTTCAATCTCTCCTTGTTCTTGGTTCAGGTTTACCGGCGAAATATAAACGTTACCGGGCTCAATGGAGATTGTCTCGGTAAAGTAGCCCCTATCCCCCTTATTTTGTAGCTGATCCGTAGAAATGGGACTGATCGTGGTGCCATCGGAGTCAACTCGGACCAGCTCGTCGCCTGCCTCATCGATATAGCGCAGCTGCATATAGTAGGATTTCTCCTCCATCATGCCGACAAAAAGCTCCTCAAGACGACCGGTCCATTCCTCGTAGGAGGAATCATCTTGGGGATCGGTGCCACCGTTGGCGCGGGCGCGGATTATCCCCTGGATCGGAGGCATCTTGCCAATAAATAGGACATCCTCATTGATACCGGTCAAAAAAGCGTCGATTTCATCAATGCTTTCCTCCGCCTCTCCCTGGAGCGCTATGGTGGCATCCTCTGCCAAGGAATTACTCGCCGAAGTGGTACCTAGCAGGCCAACAGCCGTGGCTGGAACCGCAGCACTGAGTACAACAAGGAGTAAAAGCTGCTGTTGGATTTTAAGCTTTTGAAAACTGCCAAAGATATTTGCAAACATAGTGATTAGTTTTTGAGATTGAGAGACTAGAAAACAGATGAAAATCGACACCTAAGGGTAAAGCAGCTGGCAAACGCTATCGTTCAATACCCGCAACACTTATTTCAGAGGACAAATTTTGTCGGTCGTCCGCCTTAGCCGCAAAATCTACCAAGACGCATAAAGACTAACCCTCTGATTTTGAAAGATCAGGATCAAAATCAAAAAAGATAGAAAGAACTTGATAATGAAATCAGGTCACTATAAAAAAATCTCAAGAAGCGCCTTTACCGCGGCTTTCAAAACAAGCTTGGATCTTGATAGCCAAATCCTAGATAACGGTCAAAAAATGCCTAATACAAAAGCTAATGGGTGATACCAAAATCTTAAATCCCTAAAAAACCTTTTTCCCTTAAGCAATAAAAAATACAGAGAACCTTTTGAATACTCCATTAAAACCATCGTTTGTTTCGGCATCAAAAAGGAGTAAAAAAAGATACCAAACGGTAGAATAAAAACACCTAGGAGTCTTTTTTGTTCTGCATCAAAGCTATAGAACCGCCCTAAAAGTTCAATCGTTAACTCTTTTGAAGCATTACGTTAGACTCTCCTATCATCTCAGCGCGTAATTATAAATTCCATAACTAATTAAGCTCTATTTCACTACATCTTTAAAAAAGTTGTTAATAGAATTAAGTTTAAGAAAATCTGACGACTTTACCTGAACAGATCCCGCTTACCTTGAAGGTATTGTTGGTTATAAGTGGAGTTATAGTCATTTAGTTTAGGTACAGATTCCGCAGTTGGGGCTATAGTTTAGTCAGCTGTTGTTTTGACTCAATAATCTTATCCTTGTAAGGATAGCCACCGACCTGTTCTAATTGAACGATTTTCTAGTTAAACGCTGTCGATAGTCTCATTTCATAGCTTTAATGGCTTTTGGATCCATTGATCGCGCTGTGAACCCTATAGAAAACCCAGTATCCCTCCAAAATAATCTTACTTTTAACTACTGCAGCAGATGGAAACTACAGAGCTGGCTAAACTGCTAGAGCTCCCAGATACTGATTCTGACGGACATTTGGTCCTCACCAATCAAAATTTGACCTGGAGTCTCACCGTTATTCAAGGTCGATTGCTCTATGCGGTCGACGGACTCCACGCCATTCGACGCTGGAATAGGAGTTTGGAAAAAAACTTTCCTAACTGCAGCTGGGATACTCAAGCCGTTCAGCCTGTAGCTCAGCAGCCTTGGCAGATCCAGTGGCTTGATAAAGGTGTGAATCAACAAAAGCTAAGTTTGATTCGCACCAAGCTCATGATTCGTACGATTATCCAAGAGTGCCTGTTTGAGCTGAGCCTCTGTGGGCAACTGCACCATGAGTGGCGGCCCGACTCGCTGCCGGTCTCTCGCATCTCCCGGAGCCTGGCACTCTCCACCTGGGAAATACAAATGACTTTGAACAAAGTCAAGGAAATGCGTCAGCAGTGGCAAGGGGAGAGCATCGCTAAGATTACCCCGGTGCTATCGCCGATTTTGAAAAAACCAATCGACAGCAAACGTCTGCCGGTGGGCCAGCCTTACTTAACCGGGAACTTTACCCTATGGGACATTGCGACAAAACTCGACAAACCCCTGGTCGATCTGGCAAAGTCCCTGGTGCCTCTAGGGGACGATGGCACGTTAGAGTTCCAACCCATTGCGGATTTACCCGCAACTGCGATCTATCAGCCAGTCTCATCAGGTGCGATCGCGCCGCCTAAATCTGCTCCCAAGTCTTTCTCCACCCCGGCCACAGCCCCAAAGCCCAGACGACCAGCGGTGGTGGCCAAGCCCCCGGCCAAATCTGGAGCGACCCTACCGGACAGTAACAGCACCCGTCCGCTGGTTGCCTGTATCGACGACAGCCCCGTCCTTGCCCACAGCCTCAAAAAAATTCTGGCATCAGGCGGATATCGCACCCTAATTATCCAAGAGCCGATGCAGGGATTTTCCCAGCTGATTGAGTACCGGCCTGGGCTAATTTTGCTTGATGTCATGCTGCCCCACACCGATGGCTACAACATCTGCAGATTTCTACGGGACACCCCCGTGTTTGAAAAAACACCCATTATTATCCTGACAGGGCGCAGTAAGCCGGTGGATCGGGCTCGGGCTAGCATGGCTGGAGCAACCGAGTTTTTAGTCAAACCCCCCGAACCTGACGCACTGTTAAAAATGATCCACAAACACCTGGGTACAGGTGAACGCATATCTAGCTAAGACAGCTATTTTGAAAGATTAGGTTACCGCCAGAAAGCTCTCAAAATGGCGGCGGACCCAGTGCAGACCCACTTTGTTGTTGAGCTTAATCTTTCGAGACATGTCTAGATACAGCTCAGGAAACAAAATTAATTGGGCTCCCCTATTGGATGTACAAACGTTGCATGCAACGTCTCTCCAGCATTAACGTTTGGAGCTTTGCTCGATCACTTTTACCGTATCCGCTGGTGTCATCGGGCAGTTTTATCCGACTTTTTTTACACATTTCTATCGTCCCATGCTTACTAGAGGGTGAATACTGAATTTTTTTGTTGTTTAAAGGTGTAATTCGACACTAAAACCCTAGGACTGTCCAAATCTAAAGGAATATGCATAAAAATGATGCGCTGACGGGGACGTGCAAGATACTGCTTAAAGTTAGGTGCAGTCCAAGGGCAAAATGCAGAAAGCCCACGCACCACTATGGTTGATCCGGATTTATGCCATGGAATCGAAGCAGCTTATCCTTTTAGGGCCACCCGGTGTGGATGTGGGGGGTCATGCGATCGCACTGTCCCAACGCTGGCACGTACCCCATGTTTCCCTGGGGACGCTTTTATCTGGGGTCGCCGGCCTAGGGCCAACCCAGCCAGTACCCGATGCTTTGGCGATAAAGCTTATGCGCCAGCGCTTTGAGCAACCCGATGTGATGCTACAGGGCTGGGTTATAGACGGATTTCCCCGTACCCTATCCCAGGCCCAGGAGTTTGATCGCTGGCTACTGTCGGTGGGTCATGGGGCGGCCCAGGTGGTTTACCTAAAGGCGATGACAGGGCTGTTGCTCAAACGGCTGTCCGCTGAACAAGGACCGGAGCAGCCGATTTCGGCTATGCGTCGTCAGCTGCTGCAGCACCAGGCAGAAACTTCGCCGCTGCTGGAGTACTATCAGCAGCACCAGCAGCTGACAGCCATCAACGCCAGCCAGTCTGTTGCGGAAATCAACTATGCCCTAGCCCAGCTGTATGAGGAGAAAACGGGGGCCGCTCGGTTTCTCCAGAATGAGTCGGAGCTAGATGCACTGCTAGCCAAGGAATCGCTGGTGGTGGTGGACTGCATGGCGTCCTGGTGCGGTTCTTGCAAGCTGGTGACGCCGCTGATCGACAAGCTGGCGGAGGCGTATTGCGATCGCGCCCATGTCATGAAGATCGACTTTGATACCAATAGGCAAATACATAAACGGTTTGGGCTAAAGGGGATGCCGGCTGTAATGATTTTTAAAAACGGCGAACTGCTAGAGACCCTCACGGGGGTAAAACCTTACCAGGCGTATACGGCTGCGGTAGCGCGCGGTTTGGGGTGATAATGCCAGCCCATCCATTTAAATCTCAATCTTCCCAACAAGATTGAGTCAAAGTTGCTGTGGCGATCGTAGCAAAGATTTTTTTCATATATCTGATCAAAATCCTTTACCTGACGGCGGCTATCCGTAGATCGTGTGTTCTTTTTAGGGCTGTGGTACCCACCACTGCCTAACTTCAGAACTCAATATTTGGCCCTGTCGGTGGGTGCTAGCAACACCGTGCCGACAGCTAATTTCCAGGATTAATAGCCAATCCCGGCAGCTTTGGCCATTAGGGCCCAGTAGCTCCGATTTGCAAAATCTCTGAGGAGTCGTTGGGTTATTAGGTTCTGGCTCCACCCCCTTGTGGTTTTGTTCCGTTGGGGCAGCCGCAGGGGGGACCTCAATGTCCCCCCTGCGGCTGCCCTAAAGATCACCCCCTATTTTGTAACAGGCGCATCCACATAAAGCATAGGCGCATGAATAGAAAACTCCAGACCATGCTCAGCCAAGTGGGCTGTAATTTTCTCACTGGTCACCTCCACCAAACGTTTGCGAATTCCTAAAGAACCATGGCTGGAGCTGAGTAAAAAGAAACTTATCCGCGCTCGAGTTCCAGGTTTATCCTCAGGCTCAAATAAAAAGATTCTAACGCTGAGCGGTTCTACACCCAGCAGTCCGCCAATTGCCTGATCCAAAATATTGGTTACCAGGGCACGTTCGCTAGCCTGGAGCGGTCTAGCAAAGTCCAGATATAGCAGAGACATTACCTTAGTGCCCCTGGAAATATTTTCAATATCTTTTTTGATCATCACCGAGTTGGGAACAATCACCAGCGTATTTTTTGCCACCGCTCGGAGTTTTGTTGAGCGCAGTCCAATCGCTTCAACCCGGCCATACAGGTCTTCATCCTTAGGATTAAAATTAACCCGAATATATTCCCCCGGCACGTAGGGACGATCTAGATACAGCACAATAGAGCCAATGATCTGGGCAAAGGTCTCCTTTGCTGCAAATGAAATGGCCAAACCAACAACCCCCAGACCCGCCACCACGCTGATCAGGTTGAGGTTTTGAGTCTGGGCAAAATATACGACTGTAAAAAATACAATCATGGCGTTGGCCAGGTTTTCAAGAACCATCACAAAGTCATCGACATCATGGCCAAATCGCTGCACAATTTTGACGCCATACACTCGCAGAATCTGGTGGATCAGCCGTGAGATAAACCAGCCGGTACTGACTGAAAACGCAAGGTAAATAAAGAAGTTTAAAGATCCATACAGGCCCACGTAGTCACGTATCTGGCTGAGCGCTAGGGCCGATAGTCCAAAAAAGCCTACGTTTACCAGGACGCGACGGACGGGAAGCATAATCTGTTTGTACCCCGCTGCAAACGCTTTGGGTGTAAACCGATCGACCCCAACCCACAATACTGGTGGAATCAACCGGGCTAATATCCATGCTCCCAGGGTTAGGGCTATAAAGATTGCAATCTCTCCTGCAAATACCAGCAGTCTTTGCTGCAGTTCCCCATTGATTTGAAAGACCTCTTGTACTATCTCCTGAATATCTATCATTGCCTTGCCTAGAGGGTTACTGGAGAATCTACATAAACGGTTGGTTCCTGCATTGAAAACTTAAACTGGCGTCCACGTAATTCCTTTGTCAGGGACTGACTAGCAATCTCCAACATCCGCTTACGAAGCTTTAGGGACGATTCGCTAGTACCCATGACAAAGAAACTGATTCTAGCCCGTGTCCCTTCCCTGTCGTCAGGATTAAAGAGATGAATTCGCGTACTCCCTGGATCAATGCCAAATATGCCATCAAAACTCTTTTGGATGGTCTGTGATACCAGGGCTTCTTCAGCTCTTTTTAGATGTTGCGAAAAATCAATATATAGCAGCACCATCACCTTGGTACCACGGGAGATATTCTCAATATCAATACTGGACATCAGGGAATTGGGCACAATTAAAAGCGTATTACTAACGGCGATACGAATCTTTGTAGAACGAATACCAATCGACTCCACCCGTCCATAAACGTCCTCAGCATTGATGTTGAAGTTGGCACGGATATATTCGCCGACCATATAGGGCCGATCGAGATAGATAACAACGGTACCAATCACCTGCCCCAGGGCTTCTTGAGCTGCAAACGCAACACCGGCTGCGCCGATGCCCAATCCGGTGAGCAGTGCTAGAAAGTTAAAATTTCGAGACTGGGCAAAAATGGTAATTGCAAAAAAGCCAATCAGGAAGTTAACGATAGTCTCAAAGATGAGAACCATGTCGTTGACCTCATCACTGACTCGCCCCAACACGCTAACGCCATACAGGCGAATCAGCTGCCTAAATATGCGTGAGATGGCCCAAGCAAGGGTAATGGTAACAGCCGCATCCACAAAAAATGAGGTGATGGAGTACAGCCCCCTGTAGCTTCTGATCAGGTTTAAGCTGACCGAGATAAACATCAGTGCGGCCGCCATTGAAAGCGGACGTTCCACGGAGGTAACAATGGCGGTGTATTCCCCCTTTCGTTTTTCGGAGGTTGATACTCGCTGTAGGATAAACCGGGTCACCCACGGTATGAGCCGACCTATAATAAT
>JBCCAQ010000024.1:0-32161 GCA_039814735.1 Cyanobacteria bacterium P01_A01_bin.15 | reverse complement strand
GCGTCTGTGTAGAGCAGTTGAGCGATAGCGCTTACGTGGGCATTAAGCGTCTGCTGGATATCGGGTTGCATGGCTGACACTGTAAATAGGGGCGGATGCCTCTATATTACTTTTTCTCTCTCTAGAGAATGACGTGCTCCCTCCACGTATCTTAAAAGCAAATTACAAATTACTCAGATTCAGCACCCAGATAAGAGATAAGGATTGTATAAGATCCAAAAATTAATGCTGGAGAGACGTTGCATGCAACGTCTGTACGTCCAATGATGGAGCTTAATAATTTTGTTTCCTAAGTATTGATTGGCCAGTAGGCTGGGCGTGTATACACAATTGAAAATAGCGCTTACGCCCGCATTACCCCACTGCAACTCCCCCATTTATTCACGACTAGGCAATCGGAGGAAATGACTCTAGAACATTCATCAAGACACTCAAAAATTGTTTCCCAATGAGAGCAGATAGGGTTCCACAGAGTACGGCTAGGGCTGCGGCAATAGCCCAAAAGTTGGCCATGGGCATAGATATTGCTAGCGGAATCAGAGAGAACCCCAAACCAATGATGGCTCCCCAAAAAAACCGATAGGCTAAACCCACCAGCATAGAACGACTTGTCATATCTCCATCAGGCGTTGTCATAACAGTTCTTTTTCTCCAAAGGTTTAATCAATTTTTACCGGTCGTCAAAAACTCTCTTTAAGACTATGCTACCAAATCATAGTTTACTCCTATTTGAGCAGCTGGCCACTTGCCTAATTGGACAATGTTCCACTACGGGACGACTAGCCGGACCAACGGCAACCGACGTAGCAAAACGCTGCACCCAAAACAAAGTGGCATACCGACCAGGGTGACTATGCCAAATTTTTCCAATGGACCCACGGGCACCCTAGCCACCGCCAGCTGTAGATAGAGAATCGGCAAAATATGGATCAAATAAACCCCATAGGCCTGCTGCGAGAGCAGCCGAAAAAATGCGCCTCGACTGTTAATTTTCTCGCGAAACAAAACGAGTAATCCCAGACAAAGGCCCACACAAATGGTTGCCTCCCAACCACTCCATACCAGGGACCGCCAGTCTAGGCCACCCCCTGCAATCACATCGGGTAGCCGCAGCCGGTCTCGACTGAGGCTATAGCCGTAGCGCAGCAGTGCCGCCCCCAGACCAATCCTTAACCAGGCAAACCCCTGATGTCTGTTTATATTTCTGAGCCAGTGGCACCGATAGGCGACAATTCCCAACACAAACAGACTGGCATACTGGGGCAGATGGGCGATCTCAGTTGGTAAAAACCCAAATAAGGGTACCCATCGATCAATCGAGTAGTCGATACGCACGATAAACGTGACCACGGTCAGGCCAAAAAGATACATCAGCACCGCTCGATACCCTGGGATAAAACGGTTATACCCAGAAGAGATCGCCCTCCCATCGAACCGTCTGCGCAGCTGTCGCCATAGGGCATAGCAAACGGCATAAAACAACAGATGGACCAAAAACCATAGATGAGCCACCTCAATTTCTAGGGACTGGATATACACCTGGTCAATAAAGGCAAAAAAAGAAATCGATGGCGCTGCCAGCCGGTAAAGAACAATCGGAAAAATGACCAGACTAAAAAACAGCAGCGGTAGACCCAATCGTTGAAATCGAGATCGCAAAAACTGCTGCCATCCCTTGCGGTCATAGGCCGCTGGCAAACAGTACCCCGAGATAAAAAAGAACAAACCCATAAAAAAGGACGCATTCACGGCAAAAAAGGGACCCAGGATAGCCGCCCGTTCTGGGTTAAAAATAGGCCACGCTCCTCCGGTGGGGCCATAGGGCTGGGCCGCATGATGGGCCACCACCAGCATCGTCAAACAGGTGCGGAGATTATCTAAAAACAATAATCGCGTAGTAGCACTGCCCATCATCGTTCAGTAACGGCCCTAGCTATTTTTTGGATGGTTCCTGCGGTGGATCGTTGAGTGTCCCTAGGGCAACTGCGATCGCACGCTCCTTTTGGGGGTCCGCCCCCTGGGTATAGGGCAGCGGTGCCGGTACCACCACATCAGGCGTCACCCCCACCCCCTCTAGCCGCACGGTTTCATCCAGATAGACATCCGCCACCGCCACATATAGCAAACTCTTATCCGGCATCAGAAAAGCACGACCGGCTGTGACCGCCCCAGCAGTCGTCGTCCCCACCACCGGGCCAATGTCATACTGCTGAAAGCCATAGGCCAAAATCTCTTTTGCACTGCGGCTGCCTTCATTGACCAACATAACAACGGGCTTTTCCCACTGGCTGTAGTAGGTTGACGGGGTGCGATCTCGGCCAATGCTCGTCAGGCTTGGTCCCCGCGCCGTATAAATATGTAGCGCCGTGGGCGGCGCGCCGCCCCAGCCGTCTCTCAAGTCCAGCACCAGCGCGTCCGTATTCTTTAAGCGACCGTACAGCAGCTCTGTCTGGAGTTTTTCTTGATACTGGTCCCCCGCATAGGACCAGATGTGAATATAGCCAATCCGTTTGCCTGCTTTTTCCACCACATCGACGCTGTCATCCATGGCATCGAGAAACATGGTGAGACCGTCATATAGCCGGGGCGTGACGGTAATTGTGCTCCGGCTGCTGGGGTCCGACGATGGCTGCACCTGTAGCTCAACGGGCCGATCGGTCTTAAAAGATTGAATGGGATGAAACGGCTGACCCGCCACCCCGAGAATTTGATCGCCCCGCTGTAGCCCTGCCGCCGCCGCTGGGCTGCCATCCAAAACAGCTTTTACAAACGTTTTATCATCTTTTTTATGGGTGACGATGCCAATTCCCGCATACTCCAGTCGACCGTCTGGAAACGTGTCTTCCAGCTGGGTTTTCAGCTCAGCTATGCGGGGATAGAAAATACCCAGCAGCTGATAGTAGGCAGGTTCATCAGCGGTGTAGAGCCGCGTATGGGATGTTTTTAGCTCAGCTAGCATCCCATTGATCAAGGCGGCCTTTTCTGCTGTCGAAGAGACCTGCGCCACCTGGGGTCGATAGGTCTCTCCGACAGCCACCCAGTCTAGGCCATTAAACTCGGTATCAAAAAAGTTGTCATTAACCGTTTCCCAAACGGCGTCAAACAGCGAACGCTGCTGAGAAACAGCTGGCGTGGTCAGTCGGTGTAGCAGGCTAAAGCAAAACCCGATTAAAATAACCACCAACAGACTTTTTAACCAAATATGATTGCGTCTAAGGTGCATGGGACTGTCCTGCGCGCGGTTGTCTTGCTAGCTGGCATCGCTGATGGGAACGTGGGTCTGTAAAACTTGGTCAACATCGTCACGGCAGGACTTGGGAACCCGAATACTCATATAGCCCGAGAGCAGTGGGAGCCGGGGCTTGATCCGCACGGTCAAGGTATTCGGGGCTGAGGTTTCCCAGGTATAGGCTTTCATCCGCCGCCATGGGACAAACGTGTACAAAAAGCACATGCCGTTTTCCCGTAGCTCCAGCCGGTTTAAACCAACAGAGAGTAAAAAGACCGCAAACGTCCACCAGAAGAGGACTTTGGATAGCTGTGCCATCGGCTCTGGGGTATCGGGTAAGTCTGAGATCGCAACCAGCGACACCCAGGTAATCACAGCCGCCACACCCACCTCCAAAATTCCAATCCAGAACAGCAGCTTGTTGTGCCAGGTTCTACCAGCATTCAACAGTAGACCGCCAGCCTTGCGACTGCGCAGCGGCCAGCTGAGCAGCCAAAAAAGAATACCCGCCCCATAGACCAGGTACACAAACCTGCCGTCAAACTGCTCATCATTGGCTACGGCGGAGAAAACAACGGTAAAGATTATGCCAAACCCGACCCAGGGCACCAGGTGAGTAACAGCCTTGCCAGACGCCCCTCGGGTCGACCTGACCCCAAAAACATAGCCAACGCCGATCAGCACATAGAGTAAAGCAATGGTAACAATAAACCAAATCACAGATATTTTTAGCAAAATCTACAATCACCCTAATGTTAGAAACCCAGCAGGCGAATTCCCATGACCAAAGTCATTGGTCCGTTAAGGTCATTGGTCGGCTAAGGGATTACTTGCCCAGGCTGCTTAAACCGTACCGGCCCCTCAAAACAACCGCTGCTCAAGGAGAATTTGGCTATGGCTGTATCAGCTAGCGGCAGTATGGGACGATAACATGGGTATTCACATACAATCCAGCCCATAAACAGTGGGAACCGAGTGTGAACCGATAAAACAGGTCAACGATTATGCAACAGCCAGGAAAAACTAACCTTCTTTTAGCTTGGATAATCGCCAACTCCGTTGGAGGGTTCCTCATCGGATTCCTCGAAAACAACGGAGCACAGTTTATGGCGACACTTTTTCTCTCTGGAGCCGTTGTCGGATCTCTACAGTGGATTGTCCTCAGATCAATGGGCAAGCGGGGACTCCCCTGGGTGATTTGGCCCATAGCCAGTGGCCTTGGCTGGATTCTTAGCACCCTGCTTAGCATTGTGACGCTATCCACAACGACCATCGCCGGTTCCTTAATGGCCCAGTTTGGCCTGTGGGAAGCTTTTTGGATCAATCTGATCCTCCGCCCCATTGAAATCTCCTGTATGGCCGCTGCCCAAGGGGTTATTTTGGGCTACTCAACCCATTTCAAGGCGCGCATCCTTGGCATCTGGATATTGGCCAGCTGTCTTGGCGGTGCCTTGCACGGAGCGGTCAGTGCCCTGCTCTGCGATGCATTTTGCCCGGTATTGCCCAGTGCCATGGTGGGTATTGTCCACAGCATGGGTTGGGCTGCTTATGGCATCACCACCGGGATCGCCCTGGTACAAATTCTCAGCACCACCGGGGGCGAACCAGTGGCACCGTCTCAACAGGCGTTGCCGTTAGAGGAATAGCATTTCCCAACCGAGTAAGGCTCTACGTTGCTGCTTGCTCCAACGCTGCTTTATAGTTCTATACGTATAGGCTGGCTAGTTATAAATGCCTAGTGTTTTAGTGCGTTTGTTCGCCGCCATCTGGGGCTAACGTCGTTGAAAATCCGTTTGTACAAGCAGTGAAGGGGTAAGCATGTATATCGTACAAATCGCCTCTGAGTGCGCACCGGTAATCAAAGCCGGAGGTTTAGGAGATGTTGTATACGGTCTGAGTCGCGAGCTGGAGCTGCGCGGCCATACGGTGGAGCTGATTCTGCCAAAATACGACTGCATGCGGTACGACCATATTTGGGGTCTACACGATGCATATTGCGATCTCAAGGTGCCCTGGTACGGTACTGAGGTCCTCTGCGATGTTCACTGTGGCTGGGTCCACGGGCGGCTATGCTTTTTTATTGAGCCCAAGGACATAGATGGCTGGTTTCGCCGGGGCCGATACTATGGCTGCGACGATGATCCCACGCGGTTTGCCTTTTTTAGCAAGGCCTCCCTGGAGTTTTTACAACAGTGCAACAAGCGCCCCGACGTCATTCACTGCCATGACTGGCAAACGGGTCTTGTGCCAGTCATGCTGTTTGAAATTTACAAGTATCACGGTATGGAGCACCAGCGCGTGTGCTACACCATCCATAACTTTAAGCACCAGGGCAATGCAGGCACCGACATTCTCTGGGCCACCGGCCTCAATCGGGAGGCTTACTACTTTGACCTAGAGCGCCTCCAAGACAACTTCAATCCATTCTCGCTGAACTATATGAAGGGGGGCATTACCTACTCCAATGCCGTCACCACCGTCTCACCTCACCATGCCTGGGAGGCACACCATGGCGACTTTGGCTATGGCTTAGGTCATACGCTCCATATCAATCAGCATAAGTTTAAGGGCGTGCTCAACGGTATCGACTACAACCTGTGGAGCCCCAAAGTTGATACCCACATTGCTCAGACCTATTCACCGGATGCCCTAGAGCAAAAGCTTTACAACAAAAAGGCCCTGCGTGAACGACTGATGCTAGGGCATGAAGATAAGCCCCTAGTAGCGTTTATTGGTCGCTTGGATGAGCAGAAAGGTGTGCACCTGGTACACCATGCGATGTACCGTGCCCTTGATCGAGGGGCTCAGTTTGTGCTGCTGGGGTCGGCCACCAATGCCACCATCAGCGATCATTTTCAGTACGAAAAAACCCATCAAAACGACAATCCCAACTGCCACTTAGAGCTGGGCTTTGACGAGGAGCTGTCGCATCTGATTTATGCCGGAGCCGACATTATGGTGGTGCCAAGTAATTTTGAACCCTGCGGTCTGACCCAGCTGATTAGCTTTAAATACGGTACGGTACCTGTGGTGCGCGGCGTGGGTGGTCTTGTGGATACCGTCTTTGACCGCGACTACGATGAAAGCAAGCCCCCTGAAAAACGCAACGGCTATGTGTTTTATCAGTCGGATAGCTATGCCCTAGAGTCGGCCCTCGACCGCGCGTTAGATCTTTGGTACACCGATCGCTCTGGCTTTGAACAGCTCCAGCGTCAGGGCATGGCTTACGACTATTCGTGGCATCTTCCTGGTGAGCAGTACATCAAGATCTATGATTCTATTCGTCATCGCTAACCTGTTTGGGGTGTAGGGACTCTACTGACTGGACTGGGAACTTTGAGATAGTACAAACTCGTTTCAAGGGGTCTCAACCATGTCCAGCGCTGGCCTAAACAAATGGACCGTCAGCGGTAATTTAGCCGCTGATGCCGTTGTCAAAACCGTAGACCTAAGGGACGGTCGCCAGGTCAAAGTGGCTAATGCCACCATCTATGTTCGCGGAGTCAAGGATCGCAATGATTCTTTTACCATACGGTTAGATATTTGGGACAATTCTGCCGCCTGGCGCAAGCTTGCTTTTTTAAAGAAAGGATCGCTAATTATTTGCACTGGCAGTGTTGAACCGGGTCCCTATGTATCAAAAGCAGACAGCCTGCCCAAGGCTGGTCTCACGATGAAGGTGTTAGACATCGACCTAGATATGGTGCGAGACCCTGAAGGAGAGACTAGCCGCAACAGTCAAAACGGTGGCAGAACACCCGTCGCGGTCTAGGGGCCGTAGGTTCTCGGAGAGACTGACGTATCTTTTCTAGCAAGAGCCGGGTAATACTTAATACCCTACTATCGCTAAAACTAACGGCTTTAAGGGAAGTTCAAATTATCTTTGTCGAACTGTTATCTGATGGGGGTAATTTGGGTTGAATGTAGTGTGTAGATAAACGATTTATATTTAACCCACCCCTTATCGGCTACACCAATATACAGAAACTGGCCGGGCTGTTGATACCAACAGCCCGGCCTCTAACCTTCGGGCCAGATTTTATGGCACCAGACGGCATGTGTGAATCTGATAGGACCGACTGGGACCAACAGCCATGGGCTCCTCAAGCAGATTGAGGGGAGAATCTACGGTTAGGCCAAGGCTATTGTTTAGGGGCATAGGGGCGACGGTCGGAGTACCGTAGGCGTCATAGTACCGAGCGATAAAGCTGCCTGGCTCCGTTTCACTGGGTTTGAAGGCAGAAAGGATCAGGTGCTCTGGGCCAAGGCTTAGGAAGCTCCGACTCGCAAGGGCCACATCAGCCACACCAGCGCCAGAGACCGAGGGTCTGTGGGACCGGAGGGGAATATTAAAGGCCTGGGCGTGGTGGGGAGTACGGGCCGTTTGCCAGTCGCCCCCGTGGGGATAGATGGCATAGGTAAAGTGATGCTGGGTGCGATCGCACCCAGCATCTGGCCACAGCGGAGCCTTGAGCAGCGTCAGCCTCAGCTGGCTCGGCTGGGCATCAAACCCATGTTTACAGTCCGTCAAAATACTTAAACCAGCCCTATCGTCACTGATATCGGCCCAGCGCAGGGCGGGCACTTCCCACTTGGCCTTTTCATGCTCCGTCGTCGGCTGGGTCGACCGCTGAATCGCTCCAAAGGGCACCTCATAGGTGCCGTGGTCGGATGCCACCGTCACCGGAAAATTTACCTTCAGCACCACCTGGGTCTCCCGCCAGTCCACCCAGGTTTCCACCCGGAGTAGGGGCGATGGGGCCTCTAAAATATAGTCTTGAACAATGGTGGAAGTGTTAAGCTGCCGAGTGACCCGCAGCCGCTGGCGAATGGGTGTATTGGTGATCCATTCAACCGTTAGCAATCGGGCAGGCGCGCAGGGTTTATCTAAATAGTCAGGGGCAATGTTCCATGCATCCCAATACTGACCACTATCGTCAAAACACTGCAGTTGGTTGGCCGCCTCACGAAATATCTCTCGTCCCGTAGCCAGATGGATACAGGAGAGAATGTCGCCCGTCTCAGCAGCGATCTCAACCCGCAAATAATCATTCTCTAAAACTAGCTCATCGGTAGGGCGCTCATCCACCGCAGCAATCGAGGGATCTGCCACCAACCCATAGAGACGGTAGCCCACCGCCGGTACCTGCTCTGCAACAAAGCTCAGCGTTTGGCCGCTATGCTTGGCACCACTGTCAAATGGATGACGGGCCACGCTGTACTCAACCGGCTGATTAGTTTCATAATTTACGATGCGCCACTGGCCCACCGGCACCACTACATCCACCACCTCCGTTCGGGTCCAGCTGTGGCTGTTAAATACGACTATGGCCATCATCCCATGGGATACCGCCAGCCGGGTAGCCACACTCTCTAGGGCTGCCCCCAAGACCGACTGACCCAGGCGATCTACCACAGCCCACTCTCGATTTGCATCCTCAAACACTTCTGGAATCGACGATCCTGGTAAAATATCGTGAAACTGGTTAAACAGCAGGGCTTTCCAAGCCGTCTCCAATGTCTCTTGGGGATAGGGCTGACCGGCCACCAGCTGCGCGACCGTAGCCCAAATCTCCGCCTGGTATAGCAGATCTTCTCCGCGACGATTTTGTTGTTTTTGATCGCCATGGGTCGTATAGCAGCCCCGATGTAGCTCCAGATAAAGCTCGTCGGTCCAAAGCGGCAGTTTCTCTGCAATCCTACCGGCCAGACGGTTTTCTATCCCTATGGGTTTTTCCATACCTCCGGCTATTTTTTCACCTAGAGCCGCTGATAAAAACTCTCCTGGTCTTGCAAATTTGACCTCTGGGAAAAAGGGCGATTCTTGCCACCGCCGCGCCTTGAGCAACATGTCACGGGTGGGTCCGCCGCCGTGGTCCCCCACCCCTGGCAGCCAACAAACCTGGGGTCGGCCAGTTTTCTCTTCCCAGTTTGCGCCATACTCCGCCATCTGTACCGGGTCAAAGTCCGTCCCAATGGGGGGCAGGGTCCACCCCAAAAGTTCACTGCCATCCGGAGCCTGCCAGCGAAATAGCTCATGGGGAAACTGGGTTGTGTCATTCCACCGCAGCTTTTGGGTGGCGAACACCTCCACCCCTCCAAGTTTAAGAAGCTGGGGCAGCTGTGAACAAAATCCAAAGGTATCGGGTAGCCATGCGATCGCACTGCGCGTCCCAAACTTTTCCTGACAGTACCGCTGACCGTAGAGAATCTGTCGAGCGATGGATTCTCCACTGACAATATTCAGCTCCGGCTCTACCCACAACCCGGCATCAATGGACCAGGTGCCCGCCGCCACCTGCTGTTGAATTTGCCTAAACAGCTCGGGACGATTGGCCTCTAGCCAGGCAAATAAGGCCGGACTGGAGTGGGTATAGGTCAGTTCAGGAAACTCCTGTTGGAGCGCCAGCACCGAGCGAAATGTGCGCTCAGCCGCCTGCCAGGTATCGGCCACGGGCCACAGCCAGGCCAGGTCCAAATGGGCGTGTCCGACACAGTAAAACCGGCGCTGTTTGACCCAGTCGCCGTAGGGCAGCAGACCCTGACGCAGGCTGGCCAAACGCTGGTGCAGATCGCCGCTGGCGGTTTGCCATACTTGGGCAGCTGCAGCCTCAGCCCCTGGCAGTTTTTCCGGGGCCAGCGTTTGCAGATAGGACTGTAGTATCTGCAGCTCATCGGCAACAAATCCGGGTTCAGGGCTAAGCGGGTGGTTAGGGGCTTCATAGATCAGGTGCGATCGCACCAGCGCACCTGCATCGTGTTTGGGACTCGCCAACCGTAGTACGACAACAAACGACTGACCCGGTGTTACCGCCTCATCCAGACAAAACCGTGTAAAAAAGTCGAACAGATCCCCTGCCTGGACAAACTCACCATTGACATATAGCTGGGCACTTTCCGCCCACCACGCCGTTGCCAGCCGCAGACTCAGACCCTCCAGGGCATAGCCATGCAGCTCCCATGGCACCCTATACTGCTGATATAGCCATATCCCCGTACCTTGGGGCCAAGCAATATGGTGACGCTCGTTTAGCGGTGCGATTTCCCACTGGCTCCCCTCAGCCATCACCTGCGCCAGGGTCATCCCTACTTCATGGGTTTGCCAGCGCCACTGTCCCTGCACCTCCTCTTGACTATAGGCGCGTAACTCTCGAATCAGGTCTGCAAAAACTGGGGTGGAGGTATTCATAACTTCCGCTAAAATCGGGGCAAGGTTTATAAGCGTCGTCAGACGTGTGCCATTCAACTATGCCATCGTCGTCTCGCCCATACCAAAGCAAGTTATTACAGACCCTACTCCAGCGGCTACAAAATGGTCTAGGGCGACAGCGACGGGCTTGGCGGCAGGTACAATCTACGGCGGTCTGGGCGGCCCAGCTAGCCCTATTGCCTGTTTACAAACTGTTGCAACAAACCGTGGAGCGCTCTAGCTTTGGCGGTAGCGCCCACCAGCCAGCCCAACTCGATAGCACTGAAGACAGGGCCAAAGTGAGCCAACCCATTCTTCAAATCCTGGCCTATACCCAAACGCTATTGCCAACCGCCCAGGTGATACGGCTCTGGCCCCCTGTCCAGCTATCTCCCACCAAAAACAACGGTCTCAAACAACGCATCCAGCAGTTTTTTACCCAAGGCTTTTGGCCAAGGGCTAATCTCCCCACCGCCCCTAGCCACAGTCTCCCCGCCCACACCGGCTCGGACTTGGCACCTGCCCCTAAAGCAAATAGCTCAACTACCGACCCAATTAATGGATTAGTCATCCGTCGGAGTCTCCACCAAACTGTTTTAGCTTCATCCCTTGCCCAAAAGAATATTGTCCTAGTGACCGCAAAACAACAGGTTATTGATGTTTTTTCTCCTAAACAGCAACAGCAGCTTAACGATTATATTTCTCAAGTCATGACGGCCTACTGGCAGTTCCGTACGACCCTTCTATCTGAACGGATTCAGCAACACCACGGAATATCGTCTGCAAGTCTTCCCCAGGTCAAGGTAAGAAAACCCAGGCTACGGCTGTGGCCACTATTCCCCAAAAAACAGATTCGTTCAGGTCCAAAACCTCCCTTATTAGATAGCTTTAGCCCTTTGGCAACAAGATCTTCTTCAAAGATAGCCCACCAGACAAACAGTACTCTCGTCACCACAGCCCCAACAGAAAGTTTCCGCAACCCTTCCTCAAAAACCCTAGAAGCACAGGTCGATTTCACCCGCTATATCGAACATCCCCTAGAGACAATCCTACGGTGGGTTGATCGCATTCTCACATGGCTCGAACAACATTGGCATCAGTGGGTTTCTAAACACCACTCTTCAAATAAATAGGCTCACCGTGTAAAAGTTTTTGAGCCAGTTTTTCTATTATTAGGGCAGGCTTACCAGTATACGACAACAATAGCTCTAACATGCCTAATCTAACATGCTTAATATGTGGAAACTGTTGCGCAGCACTTTTAATAACTATCGCATAGCCCTAACTATTAACGTTGTTACTATAGTTCCTTTCTTTTTGCTGACCGTTTATATCAAGGTTTCAACCATTCTCAACGGATACTCATCGGGTAGAACACTGCGACGCTCGGCAGGCATTGAATTACTGACTACGCTGTTTAGCGAACCCTACACGATTCCATATGAAGGCATTCTGACAGAGGTGTCAGAAATTGTTTGGTGTTTTCCCATAGCGCTCTGTCTGTTTACCGCTAGCTTGCTGCAACGCCATCGACTGCGCCAATACCTAGTTTGTGTTGGCATCTTCCTAGGGCTGCTGCTGCTAGACGATGCGTTTCGGATTACGCTGATCCTACATTTTTTGCTGGATATGCCCAAAGGGCTCATGTATGGGGCCTATGGGATCGGAGCGGGTGCGATCGCACTTTATTTTTGGCGCACGATCGTCACAACCCCCTATCGACTGCTGCTGCTTGCCAGCGGCCTCCTAATCATCTCAGCGGCTGCCGACTTTTTACCCATTAGCGGCATTGGCACCCCGATCATGCTAGAAGATGGCACCAAGCTCTTGGGTCTAGTCAACCTTACCCTATACATTTGGCGCTCGGCCCAACAGGCCCTCACTAACCAATCTCTCCAAAGTTGAGACATCAAAACTTTGGGTTAATCGAAAATGCTTAGAATAACAGGGCTAAGAAAGTCTAAGTCTAAAATACTTTGTCAGCATGCGATTAGCTCGTTTGGTAGAGGCCAACAGCAACAGTCTATCCACTACGGAAAATTCTTGACAGACCTCAGCGTAGCCCAGCTCAAGCAGCTTTTGCTTAGCCAAATGTTCAATCCTCAACCGCTGTTTTCTTGTCAGTTCGATATCTTGCACCGAATAGGGCGCTTTCCCAAAAAAACCTTTGGGATAAGATACGTTTTTTGATGGCACAACAGCCGACTGCTTTGTTTCAGGAATAGAGCCAAAACCACGTTCCGATGTTGAACACCTGCTTAGATCGTTTTCTACAATCGCCTGATCAATCCACTGGGCAGAGGCCTCAACGTTTAACCAAGAAAGCAGGCTAGCCAATTCTTGATAGGGATTACTCCTGAGATCTTCATATCGCAGCTCAATGTAGTTTTCAGGAGCCACCCTCCCCTTGAGGCTTTGGGCAGCTTCAACTTTTTGGATCCAGCCCAGGGTAGCCACATCCACATCGCTTGAGGCCCAGTCCTTTGCCCATGTTTTAGAGCCCCGCAGCATGGAGGCTACCACGGCTCTACCGTCTCTCACCAAATGAATAAAGCGCGCGTTTGGAAACGTCTTGAGTAAAAAATCCGTATGTAAACAGTGATGGGGAGATTTCTCCAAAAAGAGCTGGGGCTGTAACTCCGGCTCCGGCAAACCAGACAGCGTTTGCCTGAACAGATCTGCGATCGCACCATAAAAATGCTCATGGGTAAAATACTCAGACAGCCCTACTCGTCGACCTTTAACCTTAGAGAAAGAGTTTTCTGCGGCCGCAAACGCTCCAAAAAAGTTGGTTTCAGGACCAGAGTAAATATGCGGGTGCATCGATAACATCGCCTGTAGCCAGGTCGTGCCACTGCGCCCAGAACCCACCATAAATACTAGGCTGTCAATATTTTTGGCCCAGGGAGCAATTTTTGATTCAGCAGCCATTGTTTCTTTAGTTAAAACACATATGCCTAGCCCGGAGCTAAATCTCTCCAAGAAAGCAGAACCAAGAACCTAGGGACTTGTAATTAAACAAGGTAGTTCGCACCCTTTTCTCTTTCTAAATGAAACAGGTAGGGTATTTTTGCACACATCCCCTACCATCCCTTTTGAGTAATAAACTCGTGGGCGGTAAACTTCTGACCGTCACGCTGAATAATTCTTTCTATGTGGTGCTTTTCGACCCAAATTTTCCGAAACTCCGACATCCTAGTGCGAAATTTCGCATAGTCTTTTGAAAACCGCTCATCTTTCCTGTGAACGTGATCAACTCTGGACAACGGCGTATAGCCTACTGTTAGATCAGACTGCTTGGCACGAATAAAAAAGTCAGCATGGTCAGCGGTTTTAAGTCGGTCATCCCACCCACCTATTTGCCGAACCGGCTCAGTTTTTGCAATAAAAAACTGATGAACCAGGTCACATCTAATATATTTATCTGTCTTCTCATAGAAACCATCGGCAAATGTCAACGTACCCTTATCAATCTCCAAATTTAGATAAAAATCAACTAGCTTCTTGCGGTAAAGCTCTTTTTTGAAGACCGAACGTTGAAATACTAAAGCACTGAGGATATCAAAATCATAGTCTTCAGTCAGGGATAACATTTTCTCTAGATGGGTTCGACCATTAAAATAATGATCGTCATCCATCATTAAAAAGTAGGGAGTTTCTACTTTTTCAAGCAGAAAGTTTCTCCCCTTAGAAACGCCCGAGTCAAAGGGCATAGGAAAAACTTCTGTTTGATTATCGTCAATTTCAACAATTTGCTGACTATCATCCGCCAGCAAAATTTTAATATCTGGATAGAACTTTCGAATCTTTTTGATTGCTCCAACCACGGTCTTAGGACGATTAAAGGTTTTAATTAAAATCGTCACTTCGCGATAGACCTTCTGCCTGTTTCGAGTTAGGTCAAGCATGTTACTAAAGTCTTCTGAAACTAAGGTTTTTACTTGAACAAATGAATCACTTTCCTGAACAATCAGTTCTCTAAACAGGAAAGAGCCAAAGCGTAAAAAGTGGCCTAAGGTTAGACTTTTAAAGTCTATATAATAATAACATCAATTATGTTTAATTTTTCAGCTTTTATTTCGCTAAAATTCTTAATCCGAATACTTTTCGTTTTTTTAGCTTATTCAAATGTCAAAGAATTTAGCTAGCTACTGTTGCATGTCTGCTCTTACCCTAGCAATAGAAAAAGATAGCGGCCATTAGATCAAGACCCTAACAATTTGACCAAGCTGGCTCGTAAACAATCGAATAGGTTTTAACTGTCGCGGATCCTGAAAAACAGCTTTAGCAAGATATTGACCAGCCTCTAAAGCCTGTTTCCTAGTAGAACAGTTCTCTAATGATTTAAAGTTGAGATATCGATACAGCTGAGCATAGCTTTTACGCTTATGGATCCAAGACATGGGAGACCGTCGAGCAAAAGAGCGTTTGAGGACCCTCAAAGACTCTTGCTCCTGTCGCGATAGATTGGTGGACATTGACTGGGCCGACAGTCGATACAAAATCTGCACGTTTGGGACAGCCATAAAGTCATGCTCACAGGCGATTCGCAAAAACATGTCCCAGTCTTCCGCCGCCTTGAGCGATTCGTCGAACGGCCCAACCGTATCAAACACAGACTTGCGAAACAGAGCATTAGAGCCACTATCTAAAAAATTACCCAGCAACAGTTTGTCGTAGACGTTGCCCTGGGCTGAAATATGGCTACCTCGACGACAAAAGCCGCCGGAGCAATCAACGCAGTCTGTCCAACTGTAAGCAACAGCCGCTGACGGATTGGGCCTCAAAACTGACAGCTGATCCCTGAGTTTGTCAGGAGTCCACAGATCGTCCGCATCGATAAAACTGATAAACTCACACTGACTTTGTTGAATCCCCCGATTGCGACTAGCGGCTAGTCCCTGGTTAGGGTAGCTCATCAGTCGAATTCTGCTATCGTCGATTTGGCGAACAACGCTAACAGTGTCGTCGGTAGAGCCGTCGTCGATAACAACTATTTCGATGTCCGCAAGAGACTGCTGCAGGATGCTATCCAGGGTGGCGCGAATTGTTTTCGCACCGTTATACACTGGTATGGCGACTGTGATGGTTGGCATCTCTTCCCTATCCTGTCAACCGGGCTCTTTTAACAAGTGCGCATAGTCGGAGCGATCGATCTCTGCAATTACCTCTTCGTAGTTCAGAATCCCCTGGCTCAAATCCACGGGCATGATTTTTCGCAGCTTGGCTTCAGCCGACTCCGGCTCTAACCCCAGGTAGTTAAAGACCAAATTGGAGGTGGCCTGATGCTGGCTGCCGTTGGCCAGATGATCTTCATACACCAGAGGCAGGTGTGAAACCCGCCCCATAAGAGCAAGCTCTGATTGATAGTTGGCCTCAAATTTTGCAACCGTTGCCAATACGCTAGACGGATCGATCTCGACCGGCTCTGCAGCCCGATCTGATCGGCTCTGATGCAGCACTTTTCTTTCGGCGCTAGCCACCAGAGATACGGCATGCTGCAACCGGTTTTTACGTCTTAAATAAACTATTTGAAAGTTTTGTGCTTGCAACCAATCAATAAATCGTGGGGGGGATTGCATGCGATGGACGTCTGTCATGTGGTACATCAGCAGCTTAAATCCGTATACGGAGGTCGGACAGTTGTAAGCGCGCTTGAGCAGGGCTAGTTTGGGAACCAGAGAATGGGCGCTTAAAAGTTCTAGATCACAGCTAATTTGACTGTGGCAGTTGAGCAGTCCCACTAGCAGCGTGCTGCCGCAGCGCCCCGTACCAAAAATATAGAATTTTGTCTTAGGCATAGAGCGCCTTAAAACAACTGATTTGGCGAAACTGCCGATGTCTTGAAAATCTTTAGTAATTCCCACTCGCTAGCTCCGCTCCTGCTTGATAAAGACATAGACAGCTGAGGGGGAAAATTTACCCATTGTCAGAGTTTGAACCGGCACAAATGCCCCCGTTTGAGCAACGCGCTCGGAGAATTCGAGATTATATTGATTTTCCATCGTCTCAATCTCACTGGCAGTGACAGATGGCTCAGGTGCAAAGGTCACCAACATATCTCGGTTAGTCGCTCTTTTTAGTAGGGACTCCCAGACCAGTGGCCCATCGCCAAAACTCCATAGCTGATCAACCCTGGCGGTTTGGTCTGCCAGCACCCAGGGCAGCATCAGCTGGGGCGGGTTTAAGGTTTTAGCGCTGCCCAGGTAGCCGATTTTAGGAGTTTGAAGCTGATACTGCTGGGCTAGGCCATAAAGCGGCGTCCAATCCCACTGCTCTTCTAGGCGCATTACCGATGTGGGGTTGCCCCAATTGTGGCGTTGGGCGAAGGCATCACCGTCCTGGTAGCGATCGCTGCCAGGCTGGGGGGCTAGCATAACGCTGACTTGAGCGACAATCAGCACAGTGGCAACAATCGCTGTGGGCTTACGGGTTAGCCAGCCCAGGGAAGAGGCCATCAGGCTAATGGCCAGCCCCAGGGGCAACAGCAGCGGTGCAATCAGTCGAGGGTTGTGATTGACCCCCTGGGCTGCAACCACAGCCAGGGGCACAGCCCCCGCCAGACAGACAACCAGTGCCAACAGCTGGGATCGAGATAGGGCTAAGTGTCGTCGGATAACAACACTGATGCAAAAACCAAGTGCGATCGCACCCGCCAGGATGCCGAGCAGTGGCCCCATAATCGACTGCACAAACACATACCCCCACTTCAGCAAGGTGCCAAGCTCACCTTCGGGGCCAAGGGCATCGCGCATATTACCACCGGAGCGAAACGCCTTGGCCAGGGCATCATTACCATTGAGCAGCCACCAGGGAGCCATGATTCCACAGGCCAAACCATAGGATTTAAAAAGAGAGGGCAGGGTCGGACTCGCTATCCACGTCAGCAGGCGTAGGGCCATGGTGACTATCAACATGGGTCCCACGATAAACGCGATGGTGGGTTTGGCCATCGCCCCCAGACCCAGAAAAAGACCCAGGCCGATCCAGTGGCGCGGCTGGTCTACCGGCTGAGCCCACTGACAGAACAGGAAATACAGCGTCCCGGCAATGGCCAAATAAAGGCTGTAGTCAACATAGAAGCGCATATTGGGGCCAATGACGATCGGGCAGGCCAGCAAAAAACACACAGCAAAGCCCCCCGTTACCCGGTCTACCAAACGCTGCCCGGTCAAATACACCAGCAATAGGGTAATGCCCAACGCCAGCCAGGAGCACAGCCGCAACACCGTAGGATGCGCCCCCAGCAGGGCCGTAATCGGTAATACCAATATTCGATAGGCGGGCGGACGGGCCACATCTCGCCGAAAAAGGCCCTTAATCAGCGCCCAGGGACCCTGGGCGAGGGCAGTTCGATCTTGAATCGCCTGATTAAGGTAATTTGCCTCGTCCCAATTTGTGCCAAAGGGATGTTGCAAAATCCAGAAGACAACGGCTACCGTGATGACAGCAAACACCCCAGCGGCCAGGGCAGGCCAAAAGCGCTGCCCCACCATGGTCAATGAACGCTTCGAAGCAGCCCAGCTCACTCTCTCCATAAAAGACATTTCAACCCATAAGACGATCTAGCGGCGCGGTTAGTCAGATAACAGTCAACGAGCAGGCCGAACGCCCGCACATCCCTAGCATCTACCTAACCGAGGTCAGGGTGCTTTGCTCAAAAAGATTTTGGCCGCTCAGCCGCTGCGTATCCGGCAGCCCCAATAGTCCCAGCAGGGTAGGTGCCAAATCCAGGGCGTGGCCGTCGCCTTTAAATCGGGTCGCGTCGATATCAGGCCCGGCCGCCATCAAAAAGCCATGGGCTCTGTGGCTACCCGTCCGGTGGTGGGGGACGGGGCCAATGCGGCCATAGCCGGGCGTATCAATTACATCGCTGGGGATAGCCTCATTCCAAAGTACAACCAAATCTGCATCCGGCAGTTTCGGGTTACTATCCAACGGATCCAGCCGCATCCGCACAACCCGCTCCACTAGGGGCAGCCCCGTGCGAGCATCGGTCGTCTGCTCCAGCAGCTCTATGATTTCGGCACAGACGGCATCGTAGTCCGCTGGTGCCACTATCCCCTGGGGCTCGCGTCCTTTTACATTGATACGAACATAGCCTTCAGAATAGCTGGGAATGGCAAACGCCTTCATTTTGGGCCACAGGGGCTCATACCATTTAGCTGGCTGCCAAAAGAGAGAATTTCCTTGCTGCTCAAGGGCATCAGGACACAGTAAGGCAGGCTGGGCCAGGTTGTTGAGGAAAATATCTAGGGGTTTTTGGATACGGACAGGCAGCTTGGAGCGTAGCCAGCGCGATACCGGGTTCAGCGGCGTCCGCATATTCCAAATTTCACCCAGCCATCCCCGCTTTTGGTCAAAGGCAGTCTCCACCGGGGCTAGGGGAGCACCTATCTTAGCGGGTGCGATCGCAGGTTTACCCGAGAAGCTATAGCGGTGCATCAGCTCTGGCAAAAAGACCATGCTGGGCACATCCATCACATTGGCCCCCATACCGTGGGCCGAGAAAATCACCACATTAGCAGGCTGCGGTGACGCCTCCAGGATTTTAGCAATGGCCCGATCAACCTCCACAAAGGTCTTGAGCATCAGGTCTTCAGCCCCAGCCTCAGCCATGCAGTACAGGGGATGATCCGGCTGGCTCAGATGCCACATATAGTGACCGGCCGTGTGGGTTTCACCAAAAATTGTCAAAAACAGGTCCCATTCCTGTCGATTGAGCAGGCCAGCACAGATCTCAGCCTTGCGCTCAATGCCAACGGACATCGCTTTTTGCAACCGCTTTAGGGCCACCATATTGCGACATTCAGCAAAATCTTTTAAAAAGGCCGGATGCTCGCCATACTCGGTAATGATCTCGGCTAGGGCTTCAGTAGGGGTGGAGTGGCTGGCCGTCATCGGGGAGTGCGCCCCCCATCCCAGCACGTGAATCCCGTTCAAATCCTCTGATAGGGAAGATTGCGGAATGTCAAAGGCAATTACTCGATGCTCGTCACCCAGGGCGTAAAAGGGGGGATTCTCCTGGTAGTTATAGGCCCCCACCTCCTTTACAGAGTAGGTTTGAGGGTCATATTTTATCGGTCCCCAGTAGCCGGTTGTTTCAGGGGCTTGACCGCTGATAAAGGTAGTCCAGGGCGTCTCCGCTCGATAGTGTTCGGTATTAGACAGATGGCCATAGCACCCCTGCTGCTTTAGACGGGCTAGGGTCGGCAAATGCCCTGCTGCCATCCAGCTTTCTAGCAGAGTGGGATCGGCAGCATCAAGACCAATGGCAATAAGAGCAGGCATAACAGATGAAACCCCAAAGACTGAATGCAACAGACCTTACGTCGTCCTGGCCACAAAACTAGGGATATACAGAGGATATCAAGCACACAGACCATCCTCCGTCATTGATTGCATATCACCGCACAAGCGCACAAATACAGAACCGATAAAACGTTACTGTTGCGACCCCAGTTAGGGCTCAGTCAGAGTTGCAAGATCACGATTAATACTAACCAATGAGTTTGGGCTTCAAATGTGAGAATTTACCTGAGTTTCTTAAAAACTTCATGAAGTTCACCCTAACTAACAGATGAATCTTCGCTGCCCCTCGATGAAAAAGATACGCCATGGCGACATGACTGCTGCAGGTATCCCCAGTACCAGGCCAGCCAGGCACGGGTCCGAATACGACGCTGGGGATCGGGCAGAACTTGGGATATCCAACGTTTACCATTACAGATGCCCCGCAGCCCCTTGAGCCACTGCTGCGGTGCTGGCACACCCAGGGTATTGTCCACCACGGCCCCCGAACGCCCTTGCCAGTAGCATCTTTTGAGTAGCCAGCTGCGGCTAATCCGCTCCTTGGGAATCCAATGTCGGACCGATGCCGAAGGCACATAGTAAAACCCGCCGCCATCCGCTTCAATGGTTAGATTGAGTAGCCTTTCCTCATCCGACAGCAGGCTTTTGCCATCGCGACCCAGCTCTTCGGAAAAGCCGCTGTGTGCCAAAAGCACATCGCGGCGGTAGCTCATGTTGGCACCGTAGGGATACTCCCCTTTAGGAAACCAGCCAGCCTTACTACCGTGGTCAAGGATTGTGAAATAGCCCTGCACGTAATAATGCATCCAGCCGGGGGGATCTAGCTCCCAAATGGGATAAATCGGTCCGCCCACCGCCGCTGGCTGAGGGTCAACCGTTGTAAACGCTGATAACACCTCCTCCAACCAGCTGGCACAGGGAATCGCATCGTCATCTAGATAGGCGATATAGCGGCCTTTTGCCACCCTCAGGCCTGTATTGCGAGCCGTTGAGAGCCCCTGCACCGGCTCGTAGTGATAGGCCAGATGGGACAGCCGCTGGCCATAGGCGGCGCATACCGCCTGGGTATCATCGGTGGAGGCATTGTCAACCACGACAATTTCAAAGCGAGTCTGGGGCAGCGTCTGGGTCTGTAGCCCATCGAGGGCCAGGGCCAGGCGATCGGCTCGGTTGTAGGTACAGATAACGGCAGAAATTTCGGGGGGGGTCATAGGCTATCAGAGCTGGCGCAAAATGCCGCGTATGTACCCTTATTTTGACCTACAGCAAACGCTGTTTGAGCATATACAGCGGACTGAGCATTGTCCACACAAAAAACGTCATCTCACAGGCCGCCACATCATCGGTAGCAAGCGTCCCCCGATACTTAAACCAGTGCAAAATTACTCGCCGCAGCGCCCCTAAAAAAACCTTAGCTGCGATCGCAGGCCGCTGACGGGGCGCAGCATTAATCAGTCGCAGGGGACAAATGCACAGGCTAGCCGCCTTGATCAGCGACTGCAAATAGTCGCGCTCCAGCCGCCAGCTCGGAATTTGATGGTAGGCGTGCATGGTAGGGGTGTACCAAATTTCCCAACCATGGTGGTGCATGTGCAACATCACCTCAAAGTCTTCTCCCCCCATCATTGACTCGCCCACACGCCCCACCAACATCGGCGTTAGCGGCACGCTCTCTAGCCACGCATCGCGTCGGACAACCACCGCCGCCGTCGGGGGTAGGTTCAGGGTCTCCGGCTCGTAGCGGTGGGGCTTGTCGCCCCGCTCACGAATGGCTAAAAACGACTGGATCCGTCGAAAGTCTGGCGCTGGCGGCGACTCAAAATCACCGTGGATTTGACCGCCAAAGGCACCAGCCTGGGGATGGGCTTGGCCAAACTGACAGCCCTGGGCTACCCAGTCCGCCGCCGGAATACTGTCATCATCCAGCAGCCCCACCCAGGTGCTCTCAGATGCACCGATCGCACGCTGTCGAGCGTAGGCGGCACCTTGCCGAGGTTCAACACAGTGGCGCAGCTGGCTGGTACCAGGCCAATCGGCCTGATAGTGGGCCACCACCTCAGCCGTACTGTCGGTGCTGTTATTGTCCACCACCAAAACATCCCAGGTCATATCAGCTGGAACAGTTTGCGATCGCAGCGCCTCCAGCAGCTTGGGTAAGCGCTGGGCACCATTGTAGGTCGGTATAGCAACGGTAAAATCGACCATAGCTAGACAGGAGTCGTTTGAGTAAAGGGGGATGGCTTGGATAGCTGATACCCCTGGACATATTGAATACCCAACCCCTGCACTTGATCTAGCAACGCCTGGGTTTCTATCCCCTTGACAACGAGCTGTATCCCCTGGCGCTGACTCAGCTGTACCCAGCTAGAGAGCGCTGTGCTCGCATCCGTTGGATCGGCACCCACCACCAGATCTTTGCTTAGCTTCAAACAATCAACGGGCAGCTGGGTCCCATGGTCTGCCGCCACCCCGGTAATCTCATCAATGGCAACCCGCAGCCCCAGCTGTTTTATCTGCGCAATTAGTCGTCTGGCATCGCTTTCAGCCGTTATCGTCGTCGCCTCAGAGATTTCAAAACAAACCTGGTCTGGACACACCGGATGACGTTGGAGCTGCTCTTCTAAAAAGGTGGGAAAACTGCGATCGCAAACGCTAGTCAAAGAGAGATTGAGAGAATAAACCCCCTCCAATGACCCTGCTCCCAAGGTTGTAAAAACCTGTTGAATCACCCGCCGATCGAGGGTACGCATGAGACCATAGCGCTCTGCTGTCGGCAAAAATCGTGCCGGTGAGGCCGGCGGCTGATCGGGAGAGTCCTGACGCAGCCGCAGCAAGATTTCAAACTGTTGGCGATCCGGCTTGGCCTGCTCCAAGGTTGTTGGTATACCCAGAAAAGCAATTTCCTGTTGATACAGCTCCAACTGTTGGCTTTCAAAGGCATCCGTCAGACGACTTAGCCACTGCTGACGTTCGGGCAGCTGGGCATTGTCCCACCGATTTTGCCAAAAGTCCTGGGAGGCTTTTCTCAACAGAAAGACGGGACTGACCACGATGCTAGTTAACAACGCCCGTTCACAGGCAGCCACCGTATTTAAGCTAGCCTGGCGAGGTCCGTTTTTTAGGTAATGGAGGGCCAGTTTGCGAATATCGTTGGCAATGTAGGCCGGTGCCTTAAAAAGACGCTGCCAGTCTTTGGTTCCCAATAGGCGAATATAAAACCGGCTCAGCCCCACACAGCGCAACAGGGCCACTAAATACTCCTGCTGGAGACGATTGCTAGGAATTTGGTGGGTAATCACCATATCGGAGTTGTACCAAATTTCCCAACCGGCTTTTTGAATATGTAGCAAAGCCTCCAAATCTTCACTGGCGAGACCGGCGGATTTACCTTTGTGGTTTAAAAACAAACGCTCTGGTACCGCGTCAAGCCAGGCCGAGCGCCGCACGGCTAGACCAGCCGCTGGTGGCAAAATCTTAGACTTAGGCCGATAGAGATGGGGCACATTGCCCCGTTCAACAATCGCTAAAAAGCAGGCAATATGCTCAAAGCCATCGGGCAGCGTTCCTTGAAAATCACCATGGATTTGACTCCCAAACGCTCCCGCTTGGGGATAGTCCTGGGCAAATCGATAGACGTGGCTGAGCCAGTCACCGGCTGGGATATTGTCATCGTCGAGAAAAGCAACAATCGTGCCAGCGGCCTCAACAATGGCTCGCTGTCTGGCAAAGGCGGCCCCCTGTTCGGCCACAAAACAGTACCGTAGCACCGATGTTTTGGGCCAGGTCTGCTGATAGGCCGCCACCACCTCAGCGGTGCGATCGCAGCTGTTATTGTCACAGACAATGACTTCCCACCTCAGCCCATCAATCGCCTCCTGTAGCAGCAGCCGATCGAGCACCTGGGGCACCCGATCGGCACCGTTATAGGTAGGAATAGCAACGGTAATATCCAAACAAGGCGGCCCAGGCACAACCGAACAATCAGCCGCCGTATCCGGTTGATAATCAACGGTCATCATGGCTAAAAACCGACGGTTTTAAGAAGTAGCAACTTAAACTGTCCCCAGATTTATTACACCACAAGGCTCAGTCTAATAAAAATTAACGCCAGGCAGCTTTCTAGAGCGGCCTCTGAGCTCACCATTAGGTCCTTCGGTCTAGGGGTAGCCCATACATTAAAACTTTTCACCGCTGAGGATAAAGGTCGGCACAATCGGTTTTAAAACCTGGTGTGAACCACGGGTCTCAAGGCGGCTGCCGCCAGTTTGCACAACTTCAATATTACGCACCTGGAGATCGGCAAAGCTCTCAGAAATCACATACAGCGATTGAAAACTACTGGCGGTCGCCACAAGGCGTCCGCGGGCGGCCAGTTTTTCCCAGGCATGGGCCAAGAGAGGTTTTAAGTCTCGCCCCCCCTCCACCAAAATCGAGTTGGGCACATGGGGCAAGCGATCAAAACAGTCGGGAGCATTGCCAACGACCACGTCCACATTGGTGATTCCAAATCGCTGACAGTTGTTTTTGATTAGCGTTGCCACATCTCCATCTCGCTCCACGGCCACAATCGCTCCACGGGGACACAGCAGTGCCGCTTCTACGGTGACCGTCCCTGTCCCAGCCCCAATATCCCAAAGCACCGCCTGGGGAGAAAGCCTGAGGGCACTTAAAAGCACCAGACGCACTTCCCGCTGGCTCATGGGAATACCCGGCAGCTGCTCAAATAGACGATCGGGAATACCCGGGGTGGCATAGGGCCAGAGCGGCTCCATGGTCATTTGCCTCACCATGTTTGAATAGCCTGAGGATAGCGCTGTTCCTCAAGCCTGGCTAGCCCGACAGCGGCTGTTGGCTGTAGAACCCGCAGCGTCCGTAGGGTAGGGTCTGCCAGGCCGCTCAGGTGTGCCCCCGCCGCCTGGGCCGTCTGCAGGGTTTGCAGGATTTCTGCTGTGATCGGTTCTCCAGGCATCAGGTTAGGGATACCCGGCGGATAAATACAGACCGTATCAGCGCTCAGTTGGCCCACAGCACTGTTTGCAGCACAGGCCACAGCCGGGGCAAAAAATGCCTCACGGGGGGATACTCCAGGGAGCGGTATGTCGGTGTGCAGCCCCAGGGGGTAGCTGGCACCTGTCGCCGGTAGCTGTCTTAGCCCCTGGATCAGCCGCTCAATATCTTGGGCAGAGTTGCCCAGGCTAATGATAAACGTCAGCTGCCGCAGCGTTGGCAGCTCGGCGGTGACCCCCCGCCCATGGAGCCAGGTATCGGCGTCAAACCCGGTGGTGCCAACAGTAGCAACATCCACGGTCAGTCGAGTCAGGTCCTGTTGAAAAACGCTCCCCCGGCTCACATCCAAGACCGGCAGGGAACTATCCCTGAGCTGGCGACGGGCGGATTGGGCCAGGGCCAGGGTATGGTCCATCAGTGCCTTTCCCTCGGTCGCCATCTGGTGACGAGCGGCATCCAGGGAGCCTAGCAACAGATAGCTAGGACTGCTCGATTGGGTCATGCGCAGCGCCTGGGTTAAACGATTGCGATCGCACCGCTCCCCCTGCCCATGGAGCAGGGCCGCCTGGGTAAACGCCGCCAAAACCTTGTGGGCTGAGTGGATCACAATATCGGCACCGCCGCTCAAAGCCGAGGGCGGTAGCCCAGGATGAAAAACCAGATGGGGGCCATGGGCCGCATCTACAATCAGCGGAATATCATAGCCGTGGACCACATCGGCGATGGCGGCAATGTCGCTACACACACCTTCATAGGTGGGGGACACCACCACCACCGCTTTGACATCGGTATGCTGGTGCAGGGCAGCTGCGATCGCATCCACTGTCATCCCCAGGGTCATCTGCCAGTCTGGCTCATAGGCCGGAGCCACCCAAACAGGCATCGCCCCCGTCAGCACCAGACCGGACAGCACCGACTGATGCGCATTGCGTGGCACAATTACCCGATCACCAGGACCGCAGGTGGCCAGCAGCGCCGCCTCCACACCACAGGTAGAACCATTGACCAAAAACCAGGTTCGCTCTGCACCAAACGCTTCAGCTGCCAGCTCCTGAGCGGCCAAAATCACCGACTCTGGAGCAAACAAATCATCCAGCTCAGGCAGCTCAGGCACATCCACCCGAAAGATATCGGCACCAAATACGGCCCTATGAAGTGCCGATATCCCCTGACCTCCCTTATGCCCAGGCGTGTAAAAAGCAGCCTGACGACGGCGAGCACATATCTGCAGCGCACTGACCAGGGGAGCCTGGGTTTGGGATAACATGGCAATCCAAATAACGTGTGGTTGATGCCCCAATGCACTGGCATGGGACCCTGGCGCTGTATTAAGCAACCAGAGAGCCGTCCTAGCCAGAGACACTATAAATCCACAAAAAAGGCGCTGAGAACATCCCAACACCTGTTATACCTTGAGCGAAACTAGGTATGAAACCAATAAATACCGACTAACTGAGCTAACCGGTCCTTATTAACAACGACGAACTATTTCCGCATCTTCTTCGCCATGTTGCGAAACATATCCATACCGCTGTCAGAGGATTGACCGGCAGACGTACTGGGTTTGGCAGCAGGCTTGCTAGGCGTCTCGAAAGTAGGCGTAGCAGGTGTGCTGAAGCTAGATGTTGCAGGCTTAAAACCATTATCCAGGTTCTTTTTATTGCTAGAAGAAATGCTCCTAACACTCTCCATTTCTTCCTCCATGCCCTTCTTTTTTGCAAACGTGCGACGAACTACAACTTCTTTGCGCATAAAATCAATGTCGCCGAAGCTTTTAGCATCATCTTCGCTTAAGAAAAAGGGTTCTTTTGATTCGGTGCTTTGTTTGTTGCCGCCGAATAGTCCGAAAAATCCAGCCATGATTCTCTTATGTAACGAATAGTAGCTATTAGGTTCTTTTATATTAACTTTTATCAGCCATTCTCAGAAACCTTATTTTGTAAAGTTTCGTAAATTCAGCTTCGCGCCCATAGTCCATCGCTGAAAGCTTTAGATCGCAACGGCTATGTGCGGCACAAGCAGCTAAATGCATATAGCCACTTGCGATACCAGGCTCCATGGTCACCCTCGGATATGGCAGATCTACCAAAAAAGAATCCGGCCGTCGCCGACCGGACCCTAATCACAAGTTATATTGGCGATCGCTTAACCACCCCTAGCTAGGCCAGCGCATTGGAGGCATCGGCTAGCGCATCTTCGATGGCATCCAGGGCTAATCCGCCTGATATCTCTCCAAATGGAGTATCAAAATCGATTGATGCCAAACCGCTATCTAAAGAAAGTGTGCCTGTTGTTTGATCGATAATAGCGCTCGCCTGCAGCACCAAATCATTCAGGGAAGCCGTTAGATCAAATTCCCCAAAGTCGGTAACAACTGTTCCCATTATTTCACCGGCCTCAATCGTTATGTCGCCAGTCAGATCTTCGGTCAGAGCAATGGCTACCTCGCTAGCAATGGGGCCTATTTCAAATGTTGTCTCGATATCATCCAGGGCAAAGCCACCAAAATCGCCCACCATCAGGGTAGCCACACCGTCCGATAGCCCTAACTCACCGGAGAAGGCGTTTAGGGGAATCTCGACAGATGGCACATTGGGAATCGGTAGACGTAGTACACCATCCGCTAAATCCAGTTCGAATTCAGGTCCGCCTGGAACAATCGCCGGTATAGAAAATTGAGTATCCTCAGGAAACTCAAAGCTGGTATCTACCTCACCAAACGGGGTTAGCAAATCAAGATCGAGAGCACCGCCAGCAAAATCTACGGTGCCCTCAATACCACCTAGCGCTGTCGCGATATCAATCGCAACCACACCGTTAGTAAACGGTAGCATTACCTCTGCTGCCGACAACAAGCTGGTGAGTCCATCGGTCAGTGCCTCGGTAATATCTAAGCTCAGCGCATAATCGCTACCAGCAAGGGTAATATCGCCGGTAAATTGACCGTCATTTAGACTCGCACTACCGCTGATGCCGGAGAGAAAATCACCAACATCACCCAAGAGATCGCTGACCTCATCGGATAAATCTGTCTCAAAGCTAAAAGGTTCGCCATCGAGGGTTAGTTCTCCAGCTAGACTAGAGCCATCAACCGTAATCGTGCCAACGCTATCGAGCACATCCTCCACAAATTCAATACCCTGGGTTAGGGCCGGGGTAATCGAGAGCTGGCTAAGGTTGGGTGCAATCTCATCAATTAGCTCGCTAACATCGTCAAGCAGCTCTAGCAGCTCATCGTCTGATAGGGATGGGAGCGCCACATCAAAAAAATCGACAATTTCATCCAATGCATCAGCAATCGTCGCATCTTCCGGCAAATTGGCAACAAAGTTGACAACTTCTTGCACAATATCGCTGACATCGACGACGTCAGCTTCAATGGCAAGGCTGTCTAATCTGCTGACAACAAGGTCAGTCGAAGCCTCAATAATCTGCGTTGTATCGGAGAAAGCATCATTTACAATATCTGTCATATCTGCAAGCAAGCTGTCAAAATCGACATTTGGTAGCAGCGATGCAGGCACGACATCATCTAAAAAATTATTGGCAGAATCGGTGATTGCGTCTAAAGCGTCATCTAAAGTTGATAGAACGTTCACGGATACTTTCCTATCCTGATAAACAACTGAAGTGGATAAAATACCTGCCTTCGGCAGCAAGGTAGTAATCAAAAGCATGTCGCTTAGGGTCGCCCACTTCAGTCTATGACAGCTTCTAAAGATTTAGCAGCCATTTCAGAAAACGAGTATGGAGAAAGAACTAGACCAGCAAACGTTATAGCTCGCTACGGTGACGCTCTAACAAATCGAGCAAGTCAACCTGGCACTGAATCGGAACTAGGTCACTCAGCGGAAGAGAACGACGCCCCCCGCCTAGCTTTACAGGGATAGACTGTAAAATCTCGACAACCAACGTCTCGGAGAGGTCACTATCGGTCACCATCGGGTAAAATCGCTCCGCCAGGGTGGTATGCAGCGAAGTATCTCGCAAATACAAATGCCATTTTGCAACGTCAATGTAAACCGTATCGCCAATATCCGCTGCTAATGCTTCAATAACGGCTGCTGCACCAGGGTAAGCCATGGTAATTTCTCTTGCTAGAGGAAAGTTGTCCTGCTTCAGAGTAGAGGGTCTGGCTGATTAAATGATCGGTTCGTAAAATGCATTAATAAAGATTTCAGTTTATTACAAGAGCTTGTCAGATTACGACTCGGATGAGGAATATTTTGCGATCGCAAACGCCCACACCCCATGACCGACCAAAAGTGCCAACCAAGGCAGGGTTAGCTTAGGCAGCCACAGCAGGGTACCCGGCGTAAATTCATGGAAGAACCAAAGCCCTGAATTAAACGCCGTAAACGCCGCCACATGGACCACAAAATTAAGCCGATCTTCTAGCTTCCGATAGGCCGGATCGGCGCGATCGGGTTTACGTGGCCATTTGGGAGGCATAGGGCACCAGTAAAAAGATTATGTTTCCATAGTATAAGCCCCCGATTTACCCCCGGTTTTACTGATCAAACGAATATCTTCAATCTGCATCGATTTTTGCACGGCTTTTGCCATGTCATACAGAGTCAATGCCGTCACAGATACCGCCGTCAGTGCTTCCATCTCCACCCCCGTCTGACCGGCCGTCTTTACCATTGCCTGAATGCGATAGCCCGGGCGCTCGTTGTCGGGGTCTAATCTAATCTCCACGGTCTGAATCGGCAACGGATGACACAGAGGTATCAAGTTAGAGGTCTGCTTTGCCGCCATGATGCCAGCAATCCGAGCCGTCCCCAGCACGTCACCCTTGGGCAAATCACCTGCTTGAATTGTTGCCAGCGTCTCACGGGTCATCCGTAGATAGCCTTCAGCCACAGCGGTTCGATGGGTTGTAGCTTTCTCGGAAACATCCACCATATGGGCCGCACCTCCGCCATCTAGGTGGCTCAGGGATGGCTGTTTTGCTCGATCACTCACAGGCTAAGCACCCTCAAAAATTGACGTGGAAATCTTGGATAGCGTCTCAACAGTGTGTTAGAGTTTAATCCTGTTAGAGCCTGTAGCTCAGTGGACAGAGCACCTGGCTACGGACCAGGGTGTCGGGGGTTCGAATCCCTCCAGGCTCGTTATAGCGTCGAATTCGACACGGCATAAACGTCTTTTCCGCCCCTCAGTGCAAACTGTACGGAGTGACCCATATCCTTACTAGAGGTTGTAATAAAGATGACCAACCCCAGCAGGGTCATGACAGCCGCCACACCAAAAATGTCCCGATAGCTGGTCAGGTCGGCAATTTGCCCCATCACAGGACCTGCCAGGGCAATACCCAAATCAAATCCGGTCAGACACAGCCCAAACATAAGACCGCGATCGGAGGACGTTGAGCGATCGGCCATCAGGGCTGCCACCATCGGAATTAGCATGCCGCCGCCCATGCCCTGCACAGCTGCCGCTAGTAGCACCGCTGCCTCACTTTGAGCCAGCCACAGGGCAACCATGGAAACCGTATAGAACAATAGCCCTAGGGTAATAAACGGTCCCCGGCCGTAGCGATCGGACGCCCGTCCTGCCAAGAGACGAATACCAAAGCTAGACATGGCAGACGCAGTATAGATCAAGCCAATATTGAGCGCAAAGTTTGACTCGCGGGCATAGAGTGGTACAAAGGTCGCCAACCCGCCAAAGGCCAACCCCACTAACAACAGCATTACAGCGGGTATCCGCACCGCTGGCATCCACAACAGCGACCAAAAGGCCACCCTGCGGCGCACGGTCACCACCTCCCGCTTGGGCTCTGCAATCGTAACAGCACAGACCACTCCAACAGCACCCAGCACCGCCATCAAAACAAACACTTGGGCAAAACCTGAGCCCGCCTGCAAATAGCCCCCCAAGGCCGGACCAACCGCCATCCCAATGGGATTGACCAGACTCATGTAACCAATCAGCTCCCCCCGCTGACCCGGTGGTGCCAGATCGGCTACCAAGGCGCTGTAAGCCGTCACAAAAGAGGCAATACTCAATCCATGAAATGCCCTAAATATCATCATCAACACAATGGGTGACTGTATACGCCAAAGATGACCACCCAGGGCTATCTCCCAGGTAATTTGAGGGATTAGGGGCACTAGCCAGTAAAGCAGGGGTGCGATCGCAATTGCCAAAAGTCCAATAATAAGAACAGGTTTTCGGCCCCGCTCATCGGTCATACGGGCCATCAGCGGCCGCATTGACAGAAGACCCACGGCAAAACTCGCCATCACCAAACCGATCTGCTGGCCATTTGCTCCAAACTGTTCAATATATAGAGGCAAGGTCGGCAACAGCCCGGCGAGACCAGCCCAAAAACACAGGCCAGCTACAAACATAGCCACTAGGTTCCGCCGTAGAGAAGGTTCTAGGGTGACGAATACGTTCAAAATAGTTTCTCCTTAGGGGAAGATGCGTCTGTCATAGTCACTAACCAATGCGGCCATGGGCTGCCCCAGTCTATGGACCCACAGCCATAGCCCAAAGCGATGGACTATAGTGACACTGAGCCTTCTGACAAGCCAGTGTTAATTATTGTAACGAATTCTTTAGGAGGAACGGCTACCTTTGATGAGAACAAACGCTATCGCTACGGGCTGACTCGGCGCTGGGCAACGTCCTGTGATAATTCAAAGCAGGTAACATTTATCATGCTCAATCCCAGTCAAGCTGATGCTGACCGCGACGACCCAACAATTCGAGCCTGCTCGCAGTTTGCCCAGGGATGGGGGTATGGCCATTTAAATGTCGTCAACCTTTTTGCCTATCGCTCCCCCCATCCGTCCGCGCTCAAACAAACACCGGATCCAGTGGGTCCAGCCAATGACCGCTATCTTGTGGCCGCTGCCGAATCAGCCGACAGAGTGATTTTAGCCTGGGGTAACTGGGGACAGCTACTCAATCGCGCCCAGGCCGTGATCAATCTGCTGCAACCCCACCGCCAAAGACTCTACTACCTAATGCGTAACCACTCAGACCAGCCCCGCCATCCGCTATACATCAAACGCACCACCCAACCTAAACCCTGGCCATAGGACAACATAATGACGGCAATGCCCACCCAGACGTGAACTACCGCAAAGAAGAAGATAAAGAAAACAAAGAATCAAAAGCTTTTCCAGATGGCACAAGAGGTTGGCGTCTCAACAAGACACCAACCTCTTTACACTAATAGGACCCTGGCACCGAGCTATTTTCACAAGGGGCAACCCCCTCACTATCTTCACCGCAGATGCGTTTCACAACCGAGTTCGGGATGGGTCGGAGTGGGACCACACCGCTGAATTTCGCGAGAACCTGCGGGAGCTCGTCAACGGCCTCAATGGGCTCGTCTCGCTGACAGATGCCCTAGAGCAGCAGACGGAGCTGGCCCAAACCTTGGCAGAATCAGACCCCTAACCCGC